>JAODMR010000160.1 GCA_025465475.1 Micrococcaceae bacterium | reverse complement strand
AGGAACTGTGCGATATGGTGCGGGTGACGTACGACCCTGGTGCGGCGCCGGTGATTGATGGGGCCCGGAGGGTGGGGGACCGTCCCGCTGTCCTGGGGTCAGGTTGTCCAGGGGCGGCGCAGGTCGGCTGGGACTGTTCCCGGCATGATGTCGCGGTGTCGGTGTCATGGTCGATGACAGGGGCTCCGCGCGGGTCTGTGGCGGCCGGGGTGCTGTCCCGGCTGCTGGCCCCACACCCGGATGTTGACCGCGAGCGGGTGTCACTGCTGTACCGGCTGCCGGATGGGCCCGTGCCGCGCAGCTGGTGGAGCGGGACCAGAACGAGTGTGCGGATCACGTCCGGCACCCGGCCTTGCTCGCCCGGGCATTTTCCGGTGCCTCGGTTACCTGCTCTTGAGCACGTTGGTCAGAGGCGGGCCAGAGCGTCGATGTCCTCCAGGAACTGCTCGTGCGTTTCGTGGCTTACGGTCATTCTCGTCTCCGTTATGGCGTCAAGATAGTCGTGGATGTCCGGACCTTTTCGTGCCGCTGGGGGGACGAAGTTGGCATTGGCAGGAGACAGGATTGCTTCGTCCTCTCCATATACAGCTTTTTCGAGTGCCCGCTGGGATGCACTTCGGGCTGCGTACTCGATATCGGCCGGAGAGAAGCCCTCGGTACGGCTCACCAGGAGGTTCACGTCCACGCTGTTCACCACGCTGGTGGGGATAAAGCGGCGCCACATCGCCTCGCGCGCTTGAGCGTCGGGAAGCCCTATGGGAATGACGTAATCGAAACGTCCATGGCGCAGGAACGCAGAATCAAGGGCACGGATGAAGTTGGTGGCACAAACCAGAAGACGCCCCGACTGCTCACGGAATGCAGGGATTATTTTGAGGAGTTCGTTGGTCACACCCTGCAGTGCGGACGGGGGCTCCCCGGAGCGCTGGGAGGCGATTTCCTCCACTTCATCGATGAACACCACGGCATGCTCCAGTTCGGCAATCTCCAGGAACGTCTGCCGAAGCGCACCCGCAAGGCCTGCGGGGTCGGCTGCCAACCGGGAAGGAAAGACTTCGACGAAGGGCCACTCCAGCCGTGAGGCGATCGCCTTGGCGAAGGTGGTTTTCCCTGTCCCGGGGGGGCCAAAGAGAACGACCGCGCGAGGTGGCACGACACCGTATTCATCCGCAAGATCAGCCTCAGCCAGAGGAAGGACCAGCCGCCGCTCGAGAAGTTCCTTTTCGCGCTGCATGCCGGCAACGTTCGCCCACAAATCCCGGGCGAGCACGCGTCCCCCCAGATGGGCGAGCGGTCCCAGTTCCTGGCGCTGGATGGGAATCTTCCGCTCGAAATAGCGGAGGTTCTTCTTCAGGACGAATCCGCGACTAAGAAACGCCTCGACGCGCGTTTCGGACTCCGGCATGAGAGCGGAAAGTTTGTTCAGTCCATGCGGCGCCATTCTGTTTTCGACGGCCGCCAGTAACGATGTGCCGATTCCACGGCCTCGGAATTCGGGCAGGGTGGCCAGGAAAACGATCCAGCCCTGGTCGTGGGCGGCCCGTCCAATGGCGGCGCCCACGACCTGGTCACCTAGGACTGCGACGACGGCATGGTCCTTTTCGCATGAGGCCAGCACCTCCGAGAGCGCGTAGACGGGTGCGACATGGGTGGCTTGCAGTGACTCCCACAGGTGGAGAATGCCGTCGAGGTCAGTCGGGTGGAAATCTCTGATCCGCCAGTTGGTCATGGCTGGTTCCTCTGTTCATCATGAGCGCGGAGCATCCGCTGTCTCGGACACATGGTGTCGCATCGCGTCCGAGCATAGGGGAAGGAATCTGCATCTGGCTTTTATGACTCTGCCGGCAGCGTACTTCCCTCAGGTGGCAGGTCCATTGGGGCGGCTTTCACGCACATGCGCGACCCTTTCCGGGCCGCGCACACCGCGGCAGACCCGCCGGGTTCAGTGGCGTATTCGTTCAGGTGCCGGAGGATAGGATCGCCCAGCCCCGGGCGGGTATGTTCAGCACGTTGTTGGTGAGGAAGCCGCCGTTTCCGGACAGTAGCGCTGGCGCCGTCGGCGGTGCCTTGAGTTCGGCAGGCTGGGCCGCCTGGTTGAGGATGACCACGAGTGTCCTGCCTTCGGCGGAAGACTCATACATGAGCAGTTCGTTGCTGAGCGAAAGTCGGCGGGGAAGGCGGCTCGGACCTCGTTATCACCGCCTGGGCGATCCTCTTTGATGCCCGTGTACCCCTGCTCGTCGCCGTAGTACACGGATGGGGTTCCTCCGACGGTGAAAGGGATAACCAGGGCGTGTGGCAGGAGGTCAGGGTTATGCAGCCTGCTGGCGATCCGGGTCACATCGTGATTGCCCACAAAGGTCAGGGGCGCGAAGCTTTCCAGCAGGGTGTTGTGGCGGTCGAGCGCGGAAACGAGTTCGTAGTAGTTTGCGTCGTTGAGGGAACTCCAGACAGCTTTCCAGGCGTGGTGTACCCAACTTGGTTCTGCCATGGCCCGGGGCCTTTCTTCAGGGGACGCTGTCCACCCATTTTGTGCCGTGCCCATAATGCGGTCACGTCATTGTCCCTGGCCGTGAAGCGTTGAGGCCCACTCCCACTGGGGACGTGGATCAGGAGTCCGGCAGTTGGCCGCGGCCTGACCCTGCTGTGACTTTGCCCGGGCCCGCGTAGCCCGGAAGCGGCACAAGCGTGACTTTGCTCACCCCAATTTGCTAGTATGTCAGGACAAACTAGTTAGGAGCCGGGACATGCCTCTCGTACGGATCGACATCAACCAGGGCCGAAGCCCGCAGGATCTTCAGCACCTCAGCCGGGGAATCCACGACGCCATCCTGGCGGAATACGGAATCCCTGAGCGGGACTACTTTCACATCCTCACCGAACATCCAGCCGGGCAGATTGTCGCGCAGGATGCCGGGCTTGGCTTCGAACGCACCTCCGACGTGGTCATGATCCAGATTTTCACGCAGGGGGGCCGAAGCCAGGAAGCCAAGCAGTCCCTGTTTGCAGCTGTGGCGGCGAAACTCGGTGAACTGGGTATCGCCGGCGAAAACGTCTTCATCGGCTACGTCGAAAACACGGCCGGCGACTGGTCCTTCGGCTACGGACGGGCCCAGTACATCACCGGGGAACTCGCGGTACCCAAGAAATAGCCGTCTGAAGCTATTGCCCGGCCGTGACGGGAAATGTTCTAACAAAGCTTTGACAGGACATAGTCCATGGGGCACAGTGGGAACTGTGGCCCAGCTCACCCCGGTATCCGTTCGTTCGACAAGATTTGGTGCCAACTTAAACAGAAAGGTCAACGATCACCGTGACCCATGAACTGCTCACGATCGGGCGCATCAGCGTTGATATTTACCCGAACGATATTGGTGTTGCGTTGGAGGACGTGACGTCCTTCGGCAAGTACCTCGGCGGGTCCCCGTCGAACGTGGCAGTCGCTGCTGCGCGTCACGGGCGACGTGCCGCGGTCATCACCCGGACCGGTGAGGACGCCTTCGGCACCTATCTGCATCGGGAACTGCGCAAGTTCGGCGTGGACGACGCCTATGTCCTCCCGGTGAAGGAATTCCCCACCCCGGTCACCTTCTGCGCCATCAGGCCGCCGGAGGACTTTCCCCTGTACTTTTATGGACGGTTGCCGACCGCACCAGACCTCCGGATCTCGGCGGACGAACTGGATTTGGCAGCGATCCGCGACGCCGGCATTTTCTGGTCAACGGTCACCGGGCTTTGTCAGGAACCCAGCCGTTCGGCACATGTCAAAGCGCATGAAGCCAGGCCCCGGACAGGACTCGCTGAGGGTCAATACACCGTTCTGGATTTGGACTACCGGCCAATGTTCTGGGCCTCCGAGGAAGAAGCACGGGCACAGGTTGCGGCGGTCCTGCCTCACGTCACCGTCGCCATCGGCAATGACAGGGAGTGCGCCGTCGCGGTGGGGGAGGGCACCCCTGACGAGCAGGCCGACCGGTTGCTGGATGCCGGCGTCGAAATCGCCGTCGTCAAGCTCGGACCGGAAGGTGTGATGGCCAAGACCCGCTCGGATCGCGTTGTATCCGCCCCCGTTCCGGTGAAGACCGTCAATGGGCTTGGCGCCGGGGATTCCTTTGGCGGCGCATTCTGCCACGGGCTGCTATCGGGCTGGCCTTTGGCGCAGGTGCTTGACTACGCCAACGCAGCCGGCGCCATCGTCGCCTCACGGCTCTCCTGCGCCGATGCCATGCCCACTGCGGAGGAAGTCAACGCGCTGCTGGCCGAACACGGACGTCAGGTGCCGGGGAAATTCGCACCGGAAGGAGCAGCACTGTGAGCGTGACTCCGCTGCACCCGAACATTTCCGTGGACGATGATCCCCGCCGCTATGAGCACCTGAGCAGGATCAGGCTCGAGGATCCGGACGCCATTGCCCGCGCAGCCGGGGCCCGGCGCCGCCACCCGGGCCTCAGGTATGGCGGGCAGAACTTCATTGTGGCCGCCGACCATCCTGCCCGCGGAGCCCTCAGCGTCGGGGCGGATGAGACTGCGATGGCGGACCGTCGACAGCTGCTGGACAGGCTGCAGGTCGCTTTGGCCAATCCCGCCGTGGACGGCGTCCTGGCTTCTCCTGACATTATGGATGACCTGCTGCTGCTGGGCGCCCTGGAGGGAAAGCTCCTTTTCGGGTCGATGAACCGTGGCGGCCTGGCCGGACTTGTCAACGAATTCGACGACCGCTTCACCGGCCACACGGCAGCTGCGCTGGAGGCCCTGGGCGCCAACGGCGGCAAGATGCTGACCCGCATCTGCCTGGGTGACCCGGACACGGTGTCCTTGCTGGAGGCGACCGCCAAAGCCATCGACGCATTGGCCGAACGGAAACTCATTGCCATGGTTGAGCCTTTCCTGTCCGTCCGGGAGAACGGCAAGGTCCGTAACGACCTTTCAGCCGATGCCGTGATCAAGTCGGTGGCCATCGCCGAGGGTTTGGGTTCCACCAGCGCCTACACGTGGATGAAGCTGCCCGTTGTACCCGACATGGAACGCGTCATGGCCGCGACCACCATGCCCACGGTGCTCCTGGGCGGTGACCCGACCGCTGCACCGGATGAGGTTTTTTCATCCTGGCGGGCGGCCCTTGCCCTGCCCGGGGTGCAGGGTCTCACGGTGGGGCGGACCCTGCTGTATCCACGGGACGGGGATGTCGCAGGTGCCGTGGCAATGGCGGCTTCCCTGCTCAACCGGGCTCCTGTCCTTACCGCATCAACTACGGAAGCATCGGAGTAAGTCGTGGCTACACGCAGAATGACCGTGGCGCAGGCCGTGGTCGAATACCTCGCCCGCCAGTACACGGTGGACCGCATCGGCCACGACGACTTTCGTGAGCGGCTCATCCCTGGCATGTTCGGCATTTTCGGGCACGGAAACGTGGCAGGGGTGGGCCAGGCACTGAAGCAATACCAGGCCGCCGACCCGCGGCTAATGCCGTATTACCAGGGCCGGAACGAACAGGCCCAGGTGCATCAGGCGGTGGGCTATGCCCGGCACACCCGGCGCCGGCAGACCTTCGCGGTCAGCACCTCCATCGGTCCCGGGGCCACCAATCTCCTTACCGGGGCGGCGCTGGCGACCACCAACCGACTGCCGGTGCTGTTGCTGCCGAGCGACACGTTCGCTACCCGTGCCGCTGACCCGGTACTGCAGCAGTTGGAGCAGCCGTATGCCTATGACCTGACCGTCAACGACGCGTTCCGCCCGGTCTCGAAGTTCTTCGACCGGGTGTCCCGGCCGGAGCAGCTGTTCTCGGCCTTCCACCACGGTCTGCGTGTCCTCACCGACCCCGCCGAGACGGGGGCTGTAACGATCTCCCTGCCGCAGGACGTGCAGGCCGAGGCGTTGGACGTTCCCGAGGAGTTCCTGGCGGAACGGGAATGGCGGATCCGCCGGCCCGACGCCGACCATGAGGACATCCGCCGCGCGGCGGAGGCGATCCGCTCCGCCAAGCGGCCCCTGATCATCGCCGGCGGCGGCGTGCTCTACGCGTATGCAACGGATGAACTGGCCCGCTTCGTCGAACTGACAGGTATTCCCGTAGGAAACACCCAGGCCGGTGTCGGTGTGCTGCCCTGGGACTCCAAGTACTCATTGGGGGCGATCGGCTCCACGGGGACGACGGCGGCCAACGCCATCGCCGCCCAGGCGGACCTGATCATTGGCATCGGCACACGGTATGAGGACTTCACCACCGCCTCCCGGACTGCGTTCCAGAACCCGGATGTGAAGTTCATCAACATCAACGTCGCACCGATCGACGCGTACAAGCACGGCACCTCCCTGCCCATCGTCGCCGATGCCCGCAAGGCCCTTCTGAAGCTGAATCAGGCCCTGGGCCGGAGCTACCGCATCGGAGCCGACCTTGAGCAGCAGATCGCCGCGGAAAAAGCGCGGTGGAACGCGACGGTGGATGAGGCCTTCGATACTCGCTTCGCGCCGTTGCCGGCGCAGAACGAAATCATCGGAGCCACCAATCGCGCCATGGATCCCCAGGACGTCGTCATCTGTGCTGCCGGTTCCCTGCCAGGGGACCTGCACAAGATGTGGCGGATCCGTGACCCGTTCGGATACCACGTGGAATACGCGTTCTCCTGCATGGGCTACGAAATTCCCGGCGGCCTCGGGGTCAAACGTGCCGCGGCGGCTGAAGCGGCCGCCGGCGGGGAGCAGCGCGACGTCGTGGTGATGGTGGGTGACGGTTCCTACCTGATGATGCACACCGAACTCGTCACGGCCGTCGCCGAACGTATCAAACTGATCGTCATCCTCATCCAGAACCACGGCTACGCCTCCATCGGATCCCTCTCCGAGTCGCTTGGGTCCCAGCGCTTCGGCACCCAGTACCGCACTCTCAACGAGGAGCAGCACAGCTTCGACGACGGGGAAGTCCTCCCGATCGATCTGGCCCTCAACGCCGAGAGCCTGGGCGTCAAAGTCGTCCGGATCGAACCGGGGGAGAAGGTTATCGCCGAACTGGAGCAGGCCGTCCGGGACGCCAAAGCCGCGCCCGAGGGCAGCGGTCCCATCCTGATCCACGTCGAATCGAACCCCCTGCTGGATGCCCCCAGCTCAGAATCCTGGTGGGACGTCCCCGTCTCCCAGATCTCGGACCTGCAGTCCACGCAACAGGCCTTTGAAACCTACACCGGCCACAAGAACCGCCAGCGCAAACTCCTCGGCTGACATCCCACCCCTTTTTTCACTCCTCAAGGAAGAGTCCCATGACTGCCACGACCACCGAGACCACCGTCATCCCCCATTTCCTCAACGGCGCGGAAACCACCGGTGCCGGGAACCGCACCGCCCCTGTCTACAACCCCGCCACCGGTGCCGTCAGCGGCGAACTGCGGCTGGCCAACCGCGAGGACCTTGAAACCGCCGTGGCCGCTGCGAAGACCGCAGCAGCGACCTGGGGCGACATCTCCCTGGCCAAACGGACCGCCGTGCTGTTCCGGTTTCGCGAACTCGTCGCCGCGCACGTGGACGACCTCGCCCAGCTGATCACCGCCGAACACGGCAAGGTCCTCTCGGACGCCAAAGGTGAGATCGGCCGTGGACTGGAGGTGGTGGAGTACGCCTGCGGCATTCCGCAGCTGCTCAAGGGAGACTACTCGGATCAGGTGTCCAGCGGCATCGACGTGTTCTCCTTCCGCCAGCCCCTCGGCGTCGTTGCAGGCATCACGCCGTTCAACTTCCCCGTCATGGTGCCGCTGTGGATGGCGCCCATGGCGATCGCAACAGGGAACGCGTTCATCCTCAAGCCCTCCGAGCGGGACCCTTCCGCCTCGGTCCTGCTGGCCCGGCTGTGGAAGCAGGCAGGCCTGCCGGATGGTGTGTTCCAGGTGCTGCACGGGGACAAGGAAACCGTCGACGGCCTGCTGACCCACCCCGACGTTGACGGCATCTCCTTCGTGGGGTCGACACCGATCGCCAAGTATGTGCACGAAACGGCCACGGCGCACGGCAAGCGGGTCCAGGCCCTGGGCGGGGCCAAGAACCACGCCATCGTGATGCCCGACGCCGATTTGGACAACGCGGCCGACCATCTGTCGGCGGCGGCGTTCGGCTCCGCCGGTGAGCGGTGCATGGCAATCTCCGTCGCCGTCGCCGTCGGAAACGCGGCGGACCTGCTGGTGAAAAAGGTCGAAGAACGGGCTCTGGACATCAAGGTCAGCAACGGCACGGAACCCGACGCGCAAATGGGCCCCGTGATCACCCCGGCCTCCAAAAAGCGCATTATCAGCATCGTCACGGAAGCCGAAAAGGCCGGCGCCGCGCTGGTCGTCGACGGGCGCGACCTGGTGGTCCCGGGACATGAGGAAGGGTTCTGGGTCGGCCCCACAGTCATCGACCACGTGAAAACCGAGATGAGCGCCTATACCGAGGAAATCTTCGGTCCCGTGCTCGCCGTCGTCCGGGTCGAGGACCTCGAAGAAGGCATCCGGCTGATCAACGCCAACCCCTACGGCAACGGCACGGCCATCTTCACCTCCTCCGGTGCCCATGCCCGCACCTTCCAACGCGCCGTGACCGTCGGCATGATCGGCATCAACGTTCCCCTGCCGGTGCCGGTGGCGTACCACTCCTTCGGCGGCTGGAAAGCCTCCCTCTTCGGCGACAGGCACATCTACGGACCCGAAAGCGTCTCCTTCTACACCCGCGGAAAGGTCGTCACCTCCCGCTGGCCCGACCCCACCCACGCCTCCGGCGCCTCCTACAACTTCCCCTCCCACGCCGACGAGCACGCCGTCCGCCCGGACGGCATTGTCGAAGGGCTCCCCGAGCAGGCAGACGGCACTGATGCGGTTCCCGGGCGCGCGGATGACGCCACCGTGGGCCGCAGCCAACGGGACTGAAACCCGCACAACCGCCACCCTCAACGCTTGAGGCCCACCAGAAAGAGGAACCGCCGTCATGACTGACGCAGAAAACAAATTGATCATCGGAACCGCGCCGGATTCCTGGGGAGTCTGGTTTGCAGATGACCCGAAGCAAACACCATGGCAGCGGTTCCTCGACGAAGTCGCCGAGTCGGGATACAAGTGGATTGAACTTGGCCCGTACGGCTACCTGCCGACTGACCCGGTGCGCCTTGGTGAGGAGTTGAAGCAGCGTGACCTGAAAATTTCCGCAGGAACCGTCTTCACGGCCTTCCACCGCGGTGCCGACAGCTACGACGCCACGTGGGAACAGTCCCGCAAGGTCGCTGAATTGACCGCGGCCATGGGCGGCGAACACCTCGTCGTCATCCCCGCCATGTGGCGGGACGACGTGACCGGCGAAGCAGTGGAAAGCGGACAGCTCACCGAGCAGGCCTGGAGCGACCTCTTCACCGGACATAACCGGCTGGGCAAGACACTGCTCCAGGAGTACGGCCTGCACCAGCAGTTCCATTCCCACGCCGATTCCCACGTTGGCGCGCAGGAGGACATCGAAACGCTCCTGGCCGCAACCGACCCGAAGTACCTGAACCTTTGCCTGGACACCGGGCACGCGGAGTACTGCGGGGCCTCCAGCATGGAGCTGATCAAAAACTTCCCCGACCGGATCGGCTACCTGCACCTTAAGCAGATCAACCCGGACATCCTGAAAAAGGTCAACGAGAACAACATGACCTGGGCTGCGGCCAACCTCGCCGGCGTCATGACCGAACCACCCAACGGGCTCCCGGACCTCCGTGCTGTCATCGACGCGGTCGAGGCCCTGAACCGGCCCATCTTCGGCATCGTCGAACAGGACATGTACCCCGTGAACTTCGACGCGCCGATGCCCATCGCCAAGCGCACCCGTAACTACCTGCTTTCCTGCGGCTCCAGGACATCCGTCAACTGATTCGCCCCTGCGGGCCCGCCGCTCCCAACTGTAAAGGACAACACGAAATCATGACTGAAAAACTGCGCGTCGCCGTCATCGGTGCCGGACGCATGGGCGCGGACCACATCGCCCGCCTGCACACCCGCATCCACGGCGCCGAAGTCGCCGCCGTCGTCGACGTCGACGCCGCCCGGGCCCAGGCTGCCATTGAAGGCATCGACGGGGCCGTGGCCCTCACCGACGCCGCCGAAGCCCTCGACAACGGCGATGTCAACGCCGTACTGATCGCCACGCCAGGATTCCTGCACGAGGACATCCTGCTCAGCGCCCTCGCCCGGGACATCCCCATCCTTTGCGAAAAGCCGTTGACGCCGGATGCGGAGTCGGCCTGGAAGATCGTCCAGGCCGAGGAAAGGCTGGGCCACAAGCGCATCCAGGTCGGCTTCATGCGCCGCTTCGACGACGAATACGCCGCCCTCGGACGGATCATCCGGGACAACGAGCTGGGGGAACTGCTCATGCTGCACCACCAGCACCGCAACCCCGAAACCCCGGCGAGCTTCACGAACGAGATGCTAATCAACGACTCCGTCGTGCACGAATTCGATGCCATCCGTTTCTTCACCGGCGAGGAGATCACCAGCGTCCAGGTCCGCCTCGGCAAGGCTACGAAAAACGCCCCCTCCGGTCAGCATGATCCCCAGCACGTCCTGATCGAGACCGAATCCGGCGTCTTGGCTGACGTCGAAATCTACGTCAACGCCAAATTCGGCTATGAAGTAGCCACGCAGGCATCCTTCGAGGAAGGCGTGGTCAGCATCGGGGGAGACAGGGGACCCTACACCCGCAGTGCCGGCCGCTGGGGAGGCAACATCACGGCCGGCTTTGAGGAGCGATTCGGTGCAGCCTACGATACGGAAATCCAGTCATGGGTGGATGCAGCCCTCCGCGGAGAAGTTGGCGGCCCGACCGCCTGGGACGGATACGCGACGGCCGCGTGCTGTGAGGCGGGGGTCGAGGCACAGAAGAACGGCGAGAAGGTGACCGTTCGGCTCAAGGCGAAACCTGCGCTGTACAACTGACCCCCCGGCATCGAGGGAGTCTGCCGGCGCTCCAGGCGCCGAAACACCATCATAGATAGCCACATTCCCCATTGGAGTGCCATGAAAATTGCCCTTGACCCGACGCCGTTCCACCACAGCCACAGCCTGCTGGAGTTCCCCAGGGTTGTTGCCGACCTCGGCTACCAGTACATGCAGCTGACACCGCATGCGGACTTCATCCCCTTCTTCAACCACCCCAAGGCCGACGACGAACTCGTAGGCCAGCTGAAACGCGCCTGCCGGGACGCGGGGATCGAAATCGCCTCCGTTCTGCCGGTGCTTCGCTGGTCCGGCCCGGATGAAGACGCCCGCGAGGCCGCTGTCCGGTACTGGAAGCGGGTCATCCAAATCACCGTGGACCTGGGCGTGGGAACCATCAACACCGAGTTCTCCGGTCGCCCCGAAAAGGCCGAGGAATCCGAGCGGGCCTTCTACCGGTCCATGGAGGAACTCCTGCCGATCATCGAACGGGAAGGCCTCGACCTCCTCATTGACCCCCATCCCGACGACTTCGTGGAGGAGGGCCTCGCAGCGATCCGCTTGATCCGCGGCCTTAACTCCCCCAACGTTGGCCTGGTCTACGTTGCCTCACACAGTTTCCACATGCGGAACAAGCCGCTGGAAATCATGCGGGCGGCCGGTGACAGGCTGCGCCTGGTCCACGTCGCCGACACGATGGACCACTCCGCGTCACATGGGCTGCGCTACATCACCAACCCGCCCGGCAACCCGGTGCGGGTGCACCAGCACCTGAAAGTCGGTGACGGCGACGTCAATTGGAACGAGTTCTTCAGCGGGCTGAAGGAAATCGGGTTCCTGGAGCGGGAGAACACCGTCATGGTTTCCAGCGTTTTCGCCGAGAACGAGAACGCAGCGGACGTTTCCCGCTACCAACTGAAGACCATGGAGGAATACATCCACGCGGTCTCCTCATGACGGTCGCCGAGCGGAAGCATCCCTAAACACCCAGAAGCGCTCTGCAGGATCACCATCGTTTCAACCTTTGGCGGACCACCCTTCAAAGACGCGTCGGCGCCATCAACTGAGCCGTTCGTCGGTGCAGGAATACCCGCATCCGACCCCGCCGGTCGGGAGCCAGGTCACCTCGTTACCGCTTTCGCACTGGCCTTCGGAACCCTCCCCGGGGCGGACGTGATCCTCCAGGTCAGACGGGGATCGCGGTCGGGACGAAGACCTCTTGGGCGGCGGCTACGCGTGGCAGCGACCAGCCTAAGAGGTCTTCACCTGGCTATCCGCCCGGGTCCCGCTTCAGGACACCCGGGCAGCGCCAAAGGGCAGACGGGCGTCCACTTCCTGGCCCTCCCAGCTTTGGCGCACCCAGCCGTGGTGCGGGTCGTCACTGATGAGCCAGTCCCGGACTCGGCCCGGCCCGGCCATCACGTTCAGGTAGTACAGGTCATATCCGGGTGCGGCCATGGCCGGGCCATGCCAGCCATAGGGAACCAGCACGACGTCACCGGTGCGTACCTCGGCGGCAACATCGATGGCACGTTCATCAGAGGCGTACACCCGCTGGTACCCAATGGCGTCGGCCTTGGCGCCGGGACCAGCCCCTCCCGGAACATCAGCGACCCGGGTTTCGAAGTAATAGATCTCCTCCAGGTGGGTTTCCCCATCCGTTTCCTCGTCATGCTTATGGGGCGGGTAGGAGGACCAGTTACCTGCCGGCGTGATGACTTCGCACACAATGAATCGGTCAGCTTCAAGCGCCGCGGGCGTTCCAAAATTGTGGACCTGGCGCGAACAACTTCCCGCACCCCGCAGTTCGACCGGTGTTTCGGCCGCCGTAATGAGCCTGGTGGGGTAGTGCACCTTGGCCGGTGCCGTGGCAACTGCGATCCGGCCGCCTTGCCTCGAACTGATCCTTACCGCCTTTCCTGTTCCTGAGTACAGAACGTCGGTAGGTCCGCTGAAGACATCCCGCCTGCCCGCCAGATGGTGTTCGTCGTCCGTGACCGTTACCGTAAAGGCTCCGCTGAGCGGAATCACTATCCGTTCCTCATCCGCTGGTGGAAGTTCGACCACACTTTCGGGGGCCAGTGAGGCCACCTTCAACCCCGTATGTGCCCAACCATCAACAACGAGGGTGGAATCCGCCGTTCCCAATGAAACGTCCCAACAGCCGTCAGCTGCGCTGCCCAGCGGATATACCCAATCAGCCATGTCCTGCTCTCTTTCGTTTTCGAGGATCGGTCCCGGTTCAGCCTGAGGGGAGGCACGCGCTTCCCGTGCTGGTTAGCGCTGAACCAGGGTCATTTCAAAGCTGTACGAATCAGCCCTGTATACGTGATGACCTGTCTCCACATTCCGGCCGATGTCGTCTACGGCGGTCCGTTCCATGGAAACCAATGCTGACCCGGAAACCGTTTCGAGGAGTTGGGCCTGGTAGTCGTTAGCAACCATCGCGCCGATCCGCTGCGTGGCCAGGCGGAAGTTCACTCCACCGTTGCGAAGGATGGCATACAGGCCCTGGGAACAGAGCGACTGCTCACCGATCTCGGTGATGTCGTCCCGGACCCAGTTTTCCATCAGAGCCAGTGGAACTTCACCCACCTTGCGGAGCCTGGTGAAGTGATACACACCGACGCCGGCCGGCAGGTCCAGGGCCCGCCTCGTGACCTCGTCGGGTTCGGTGTGCTCGAACGTCAGCACCCTGGTGGTGGGTTTACTGCCACTGCTGCTTAGGTCGTCAAAGAGGCTGGAGAGCTCCAGTGGTCGTCGCACCCGGCTGGAGACGACCTGCGTTCCCACTCCACGCTTGCGGACCAGCAGGCCTGCGCGGACCAATTCGGCAAGAGCCTTGCGCATGGTGGGCCGGGAAAGATTCAGCTGTGCTGCGAGCTCTATCTCGTTCTCCAGACGGCTGCCGGGTTCCAGCACTCCAGTCTGGATGGCAGCTTCGATGCCCTGCACCACCTGGTGGTACAGGGGCACCGGCGATGACCTGTCGACGCTGATGTGCAGCTTGTTCGTCATTGAATCTTCCTGTTGTACTGCGGCGGTAGTCCTCCGCGACCGGAATCAGTATGTCAGGAACCATGTCCCATTGATAGGACATTAGTGCTTGCGCCTCATCGATGGGCGGAAGGGCATCACGAAGAGCCAGCGAGCAATTTGACCTAATGTCAGGACATAGTATTGACCGGCGGGTTGGATCGCTCTAATGTGTTGACGTGATCTAGACCACTAGTGCACCTTCCATTCCTGGCCCCAAGCAGTGCGGCCCACCTATCAGAGGAAGTCAACAATGTCGTTGCATCAAGCACGCCAGCCCGCATCGGGCTCGAAGCACCGTGGATACCTCGCCCGCCTTACCGTTATCTCAACCCTGGGCGGACTACTTTTTGGATACGACACCGGAGTTATCTCCGGTGCCCTGCTTTACATGCAGGACGCACTCAACATGAACGCCGTCGAAGAGGCGACGGTCGTCAGTGCCCTGCTCTTTCCCGGCGCCGCAGTTGGCGCCCTCAGCGGAGGAAGGCTGGCCGATAAGCTGGGCCGGAGGGGGACCCTGCTCGTCTGCGCCGCGCTCTTCCTGATCGGCGCCCTCGGTTGTGCGTTGGCGCCCAACGTGCCCTTCATGGTCGGCGCCCGGATCATCCTCGGCCTGGGTGTGGGCGCGGCTGCCGTGACCTGCCCCCTCTATTTGGCGGAAATGGCTCCCTCACATCTGCGCGGCCGCATGGTCACCATCAACGAGTTGATGATCGTGACCGGCCAGATGCTCGCCTTCGCCATCAACGCGCTCCTTGACGCCGTGATCCACGACGCTCAGGTTTGGCGCATCATGCTCGCCATTGCCTCCGTTCCGGCCATCGCCCTCATGGCTGGAATGCTGGTGCTGCCGGAATCGCCGCGGTGGTTCGCCATCCGCGACCGGCTGGCCGATAGCCGCCGCATCCTGGACCTCAGCCGCAGCCCGGAGGAGGCGGACTTCGAATACAACGAAATCGTCGCCGCAGCGGACACCGCGAGGAATGAACGCTCGTCCGCGCTGCGCGACCTGAAAAACAACCCCTGGATGCGAAAGCTGCTGTGGACGGGCATCGGCCTTGCAGTGGTTCAGCAGGCAACCGGCATCAACACGGTGAACTACTACGCTCCCACTATCCTGGAGCGCAGCGGCCTCGGCGTGAGCGCGTCCCTTGTGGCCACGATCGCCGTGGGCGTGACCTCGGTGCTCATGACCATCCTGGGCATTTGGCTGCTCGGCTACATTGGACGCCGCCGCATGCTGATCATCGGCTTCTCCGGCGTCGTCGCCTCCCAGGCGATCCTGGCTGTCGTCTTCCTGCTGCCTCAGTCAGACCTCGTCAGCTACATCATCCTTGCGGCCATGATGCTCTTTGTGGCCTTCGTGCAGTGCTTCATTGGCACCTGCGTTTGGCTGCTCCTCTCGGAGATTTTTCCGCTGGCCATCAGGGGATTTGCCATGGGGGTCGCCGTCTTCGCGCTCTGGACCGTCAACGCCGCGATCTCCTTCCTGTTTCCGATCCTCGTCGTCAGTCTCGGATCCACGGGCACCTTCACCGTGTTCGTCCTGGTGAACATCGTCTCGCTGATCTTCGTGTCGAAGGTTGTACCCGAAACCAAGGGCCAGTCCCTGGAAGAGCTGGAGGTGCAGTTCCGCACCGGCTCCCTGCCCATACTCTCACCCGCACGGCCAGGCGGTGAGCCCGAGCTGGCGAACTAAGGCACCGGTCCACCGGGGGAGTGCCCTTGGTGGCCGACCTGATTGGACCGTAGCCCGCCAGGTGATCCTGGCGGGCCACGGCCGGTTTTTGCCTCGAAGGGGGTTCGCCGCCACGTGTATCCGCGTCTTCCGCGCGTCACCGGGCTGCAGGAGGCAGTATTGACGGCGGACGGCACATCCGCCGAACAGGAGAGGGCAGCTGCCGCGGTAGCCTGTGAGGCAACAGTGAGCCGTTCCCAGGAGCAACGTGAAACATCAAGGTGCCCAACGGGCCACGATCATGGACGTGGCACGCAGGGCAGGCGTATCCCGCGCCCTTGTTTCCCTGGTGCTCCAAAACTCCCCCAAAGTCAGCGACCACAAACGGCTGGCCGTCAGGGAAGCCATCGCAGCACTTGATTACACACCGAGCAATGCTGCCCGGGCGCTGGCAAGCGGTCGCACACGCACCGTAGGTGTCGTGCTCGACGATCTGGCCAACCCCTGGTTCGTGCAGCTGTTGGACGGGCTGCAAAGCGTCCTGGCGCAACAACACCTGCGGATGGTCCTGGGCGACCCGCGCTACACCGCCCGCCCCGGAGACAGCCCGGTCTCCCTGCTTGCGGAGCTGCGCGTCGACGGGCTTGTCATCGCCGGCGACATCCAACCGGACCAGGACCTGAACCGCGTCACCGGGAGCATCCCGACTGTGGTGGTCGGCGTGCGCGAATTCGGGCTGGCGACCGCCGATCTGGTCACCAACGACGACGGCGCCGGCGCGCGGGCCGCTGTGGAACACCTGATCGGGCTTGGACACCGGGACATCGCCTACCTCACCGCGCCCACAGGATCCGGTTCCCTCCGTGCCAAGTCGTATCGGGACGCCATGGTCGACCACGGTCTCCGCCGGTACATCCGGGTCGTTCCCACCACCATGACGGAGCAGTCCGGCTATGAGGCGATGACCAGCCTGATCGACAGTGGCAGGACACCCACTGCCGTTTTCGCCGCCAACGACATTCTCGCCTTTGGCGCTCTCTCCGCGGCAGATGACCAAGGCATCACCGTTCCGGCTCAGCTCTCGCTCGTCGGCTACGACAACACCTACGTCTCCGGCATCAGACATCTTTCCCTCACCACCGTGGACCCCGTCAGCCACGACGTTGGCATCAGGGCAGCCGAACTGCTCCTCGAGCGCATCGAAAAGCCCTCCCTCGCCCCACGATCCGCGCTGCTTCCACCCCGGCTGATTGTCCGCGGCACTACTGCCAGGTGGCCCGGCCTCGACCAGCAAAGCTTGAAGCACCCGCCCCGTTAGCGTGATCGGCGGCCCATAACTTCCCTTCCCGGGTGGTGGGTTGCCGCATCGGCCTTGCACGTTTCGCCGCAGGGCCAGGAGCAGAACACGTGCGCGGGAGCGCCCGCATGGACGAGCGAAGAGGAGACCGCACCCCGATGACCGACCACCAGCAGACCCCTGAAACTTCACTTCACGTCCTGATTCGCGGAATCGATGTGGCCTACACCGATACCGGCAGCGGCGCCGTCGTGCTTGATGCACACGGGTTGAGTTCCAGCCGCGCGAACAACCGGCGCATGGGATTGGCGGACTTTTCCCCGGTCGCCACCGCCGGCCGGCGGCTGATCTCCTACGACGCCCGCGGCCACGGCGAGACTTCGGGAACGTCGGACCCGGAGGACTACACCTGGGAGGCGTTGGCACAGGACCTGCTGGCACTGGCCGACCACTTTTCGCCCAATCACCCGGTTTCGGGTGTGGGCTCCTCCATGGGGACCGGAACCCTGCTGCATGCCGTGACGCAACGCCCAGACCGGTTCGACCGGCTCGTACTGACGGCCCCGCCCACTGCCTGGGAGACCCGTGCCGGACAGGGGGCCGGATACAAAATGATGGCCGACGTGGTCGAATACGGTGACCCAGGGTCCCTAGCCGAACTTTTCACGAAAGCCCCTGTACCGGCGATCTTTGAAGGGGTCCCAGGGTACCCGCAGCTCCCGGACATCAGGCCCGGACTGCTTCCCACCGTTTTCCGGGGAGCTGCCCGAACTGACCTGCCGGCCTTGGAAGTCCTGGGGAGCCTGACACATCCCACCCTCATTCTCGCGTGGGCCGGCGATCCTGGACATCCGGAATCCACCGCGGAGAAACTTGCCGCCGGGTTGCAGAATTCTGAGCTTCACGTGTCCACAACGCAGGCGGATCTGCTGACCTGGGGAGACAGGGCTGCTTCATTCCTTCGCCGCGGATAGGGCAGATCCCAGCGGTCAGGCCCTGAATCGCTGTCCTCACGGGCCAAGCAAGGTCCACCGGGGACTGGAGGTAGGGAAGACGCAGCGCCGAGGCCGGGCACACATGAGGCCCACTCTCCTTGCCTCCCGCTGTGCCGGTCCCGGTAAATTGGAAACACGGTCGAACGGCTGGAACGGCACAACGGCTTCCTTGGGACGTTCCGGCCCCTGACGATTGTCGGCAACCATGACGTTACCCGCCTTGAAAGTAAGCTGACCAACCCGGATCAGCTTCCGCTCGCCCTGGTGGTGCTCCTGACCGTGGGTGGAACCCCGTCCATCTATTACGGCGATGAGCAGGCGTCCCGCGGTATCAAGGAGGATCGGGTCGGCGGAGATGACGCTGTCCGGCCCGCAACCTGTCAGGGACGGGCGTGAAATTGCCGGTTGCACGATCTGCCCCCACCCTGCTGCCTGGCCGAGGAGCGGTACTGGCGGGCGGCGGTGCGTCAACCTGACGGGCTGCGGCTGGGCCGTGCTCACGACCTCCGCGTAGGGCATCGCATGGGCCTCGTCCTCACCGCTGCGGGCTGGCGATGGTTAGGGGCGGAGCGCCTGGAGGGCGCCAGCCCACGCGACAACCTGCTCAAAGAGGGTTTGCAGGTTCTTTTCAGCCGCGGGTGAAGGATGGAAGACGCGGTAGTTTTCAAATTCCGTGGTCAACGGCAAAGCCACCTGCGCACGGACGTCCGCCATCTGAAGTTCTCCGGCCACGGCCCGCAAGTGCTCCACGGCCCGGGTGCCTCCGGCGCTGCCGTAACTGACAAATCCGGCCGCCTTGTTGTTCCACTCCCGGTACAGGTAGTCGATCGCGTTTTTCAAGGCTGCGGGGATGGAGTGGTTGTACTCTCCGGTGACGAATATGTAGCCGTCAAATCCGTTGACCGCTTCGGACCATGCCTTCGTGTGGTCTTGGCTGTATCTTCCCAAGGAGGGCGGCAAGGGCTCATCAAGCAGGGGGAGGTTGAAATCGGCGATGTCCAGCGCTTCGAAGGTCGCATCGCTTCGGATCGATGCCCTGTCGGCAACCCACTCTGCCACTGCCTTCCCGAGCCGTCCCGGTCGGGTGCTTCCCAAGATAATACCTATGCGGATCATGGCGGACTCCTTTACAGAACCGATCTTCTGAGACATGGCAACCATCCGAACGCGAATGTTCTTCCCAGCTCCCGGGCACCCCGATGGGCCGGCTCACCCCGCTACGTTTGCACCACGTCCGGTACTGGCCTTCCCACTGGTGGAGGCGTCCTCCAGTCGGACGTTGGTCATGCCGTCGATTTCCAGCGATTCGGGCAGGATGTCGCGTTCGATGGTGGTGGCCAGTGGCTTCTCGTGGATGAAGCACAACAGGACGACGGCGAGGACCACCAGGGGGACCATGTACAGGAAGACGGGGGTGAGGGCGTCGTTGTAGGCGCCCACGATGGTGTCGCGTACCGCCGCAGGCAGTTCCTTCACGGCTGACGGGGTGAAGGAGTTGCTGGAACCCGCGGCCGATCCGGCACCGCCAAGCCGCTGGCCCAGCAGGTCCGTCAGCCGCGCAACGAACAGGCTGCCCACGATCGCCGATCCGAGGGAGGCGCCGATCTGCCGGAAGTAGTTGTTGGAGGCTGTGGCCGTGCCGACCTGCGAGACGGGGAAGGAGTTCTGCACGATCAGGATGAGGATCTGCATGCTCAGGCCCAGCCCGATGCCCATGACCGCGAGGTAGCAGCAGAGGACCCAGATGGGCATGGCCGGTGTCATCGTGGACAGCAGGACCAGCGAGAGGGCGACGATGGCCGTGCCGGTGATCGGGAGCCACTTGTACCGGCCGGTCCGGCTGACGAGTTGGCCGGAGACGATGGAGGTCACCAGCAGGGCTGCCATCATCGGGATCATCAGGAAGCCCGCTTCGGTGGCGTTCGCGCCGGTCACCATCTGCAGGTACGTCGGCAGGTACGCCAGCGCGCCGAACATGGCGATGCCTATGATGAGGCCGGCGCCCGTGGTGAGGTTGAAGTTCCTGTCCCGGAAGAGGTGCATCGGCATGATCGGCTCCGCGGCCCGACGCTCCGCCACCACGAACAGGACCGCTGCGCTGACGGTGCCGATGATCAGCGCGATGATGGTCAGCGAGTTCCAGTCGTAGGTGGTTCCACCCCACGTGGTGACGAGGACCAGGCAGGTCGAGGCGATGGCCAGCAGCAGCATGCCGAGGACGTCCAGCCGAGGTCGGCGTCGGGCTGTGACGGGCAGGCGCAGAAAGAAGGCGGCCGAGGCGATGGCCAGGGCTCCGAGGGGGACGTTCATCCAGAACGCCCAGCGCCAGCCGATGCCCTCCGTGAACCAGCCACCGAGCAGCGGCCCGGCGACGGAGGACAGTGCGAATACGCCCCCCATGATGCCCATGTACCGTCCGCGTTCACGGGCGGTGACGACGTCGGCGATGATCGCTTGGGAGAGGATCATCAGTCCGCCGCCGCCAAGGCCCTGCACTCCGCGGCCGGTGATCAGCCAGGTCATGTCCTGGGCGAGGCCACCGATGATCGAGCCGACGATGAACAGGCTGATGGCCCCGATGAACAGGCCCTTGCGGCCGATCAGGTCCCCCAGCTTGCCGTAGACCGGCAGCATCACGGTCGAGGCAAGGATGTAGGCGGTCGTGACCCAGAGCGTGTGGTCGACGCCGTTGAGTTCACCGACGATGGTGGGCAGCGCCGTGCTGAAGATGGTCTGGTCCAACGACGCCAGGAGCATCGTGACCATCAGGCCGGCAAAGACGAGCAGGATGTGCCGCTTCGCGTCGGTGGCCTCCGTGGTAGGGGCAGCTTCAGGGGAGGAGCTCATGGCCATCCTTCATGTCGGAAACGAACTGGAGGCGGCTACGATGGAACTGACCGCGCGGTTAGAAGACTACTTACCGTCCGGTTAGTTAGCAAGCGCGGCGTAAGGAACCGGGGATTTTGTGGGCGGAGCAACAGCGGCACTTCAGGGAACGACCAAGGCGCAGATTCAGAGTGTGGCCCTGCGCCTGTTTGCCGAGCGGGGATACGACTCAACCTCGATGCGGGAAATCGCCGAGGCGCTGAGCTTCACCAAGGCGGCGCTGTACTACCACTTCGCCAGCAAGGAGGACATTGTCCGGTCCCTGATCGACACGATGCTCTCCCAGGTCGGGGAACTCGTGGACTGGGCCCACAGTCAAACTCAGGGTCCCGGTCTAAGGCATGAGGTCCTGACGCGATGGATCGACATCATGCAGGGGCAGGGATTGCGCATGTTCCGGTTCATCAATGCCAATCACCGAGTGATGAGGGAAATCAGCACGGACAAATCAGGCATGGAAGAACATCTCCGGGCTCTCTATGAGATCCTCACCCCGCCGGGCGCTGGCCTCGCCGATCAGCTCCGGGCGCGACTTTCGCTTATGGTCGTCAATATGGCGGGGCTCGCATCGAACGGGCTGGAGGCGAGCGAAGAAGATATCCTCGCCGCAGCCCGGCAGATATCGATGGAGCTCGCTCCCAAGGACCCGACAGGCGACCCTGCCTGAAGGGCCTCCTCGGCCCGGAAATTCCATCCGTGCCCGAACGGATGCCGTGGGTATTACAGGGATACGGCCAGGGCCGCGTCTGCTTCCCTCAGGACTTTCGATGCGACTTCGAGCCCTTCGATCCGTCCCAGCTCAACGTCCTCGTGTTCTATGTTCACCAGCATTTCGGGGTCTACCCTATGGAGTGCCTTAAGGAATTCCGTCCAGTAAGCGACGTCGTGTCCTCTGCCCAGGGCGACGAAATCCCAGGCCGAGTCCTTCGGCCATTCGTTGACCCATTCGTCGCCGCCGAGATTGGTTCGATTCTCGTCAGGGGAAAGGCGACGGAACCGGTTATCCAGCACGCCATAAATGGCGGCAGTGTCCCTGTTAATGCGGACGTCCTTGGCTGCCGCCTGGAACACAAGAGGTCCCAGTTCATTGATCACCGCGACCGGATCCATTTGCTGCCAGAACAGATGGGACGCGTCTAGCTCCACACCGATATGCGTGGCACCTGTGAGTTCCACGAGCCTATACACGTCAGCTGGGTTGAAAACCAGGTTTTGCGGGTGGAGTTCCAGGGCGACTTTGACGTTCAGGTCCCGGGCGAGGCCGTCAATGCCCGTCCAAAAGCCCGCGGCGATTTCCCATTGGTAGTCCAGGACATCCAGAGCCGCAGAGTTCCAGGCGTTGACGATCCAGTTGGGCACGGTGGCTCCGGGTTCACCTCCGGGAAGCCCGGACATGGTGACAACGCGGTGCTGGCCGAGCCGATGCGCGAGGCGGATGGAGCGTCGGATGTCTTCGGCGTGCTGATCTCCGATGACGCGGTTGGGGTGGAGCGGGTTTCCGTTGCAGTTCAGTCCCGCAATGGAAACCCCGGTGCCCTCGAAGACGGCAAGAAAGTCATCCCGCGCTGCATCACTTTCGAGAATGTCATTGAAGGTGGGGATGTGCAGCGCGGGGAGGAAACCACCGGAATTTAATTCAATTCCCGTCAGGCCCAGGTCGGCGATGACCTTCAGGGCTTCGGGAAGGGACCGGTCGTGAAGGATTGCGTTATATACGCCGAGTTTCATAGGGTGACTTTCCTGCCGTTGTTGAGAAGCGATTAGATGACCACAGTGAGTGATTCCATGTGCTGGAGGTTGTGGCGGCGGCGTAGTGATGGCTCCTCGTGGAGTCCTGCAACCACTTCCAGGAAGTCCCGGCTTTGGAAAGCAGAGGCATCATCCTGTAAGGAACCGGACCGCGGAAAGTCACGACTCCACTAGATCGCCGGCACCGCGGGCGAGGACCGCATGGCCGACCCCTAGCATGTAGGGCAACCGCCCCTGCCGCAGGCAAAGCGGTCGGTACTCATGCATCTAATTTCCCGCCCGGCAGGTTCGCTTCGATGAGGGCGACAATTACTGGGTCGTCCGGTTCCGTTTGGGGGCGGAATCGCCTCACGTCTCCCGAGGGAAGTATGAGGAATTTCTCGAAGTTCCATCTCACCCGCCCCGCCTTGCCCTCGGGGTCCTTCACCTTTTTCAATTCCTTGTACAGGGGGTGTTCATGGCGGCCGTTCACGCGAATCCGGTCGAAGACAGGAAACGTCACGCCGTAGGTCGACGTGCAGAAGTCCCTGATGGCCTTGTTGGTGGAAAGCTCCTGTAGAAATTGGTTGCTGGGGAACGCGAGCACCGTGAACCCCCGGTCGCCGTAGAGGCGCTGAAGCGCCTCGAGTTTGGCGCACTGCGGTGCGAGCCCGCATCGAGAGGCGACGTTCACGATCAAGAGAATTTCGCCGGCATACCCGCGCAGCGACGTCGTCGTTCCCTCCATCGTGGCAATCGAGATGTCAATAATGCTCATCATTCCTCTAATCACATGCGCCACCTGGTGCGTCAGAGCCGTGAGGGGCTGCAAGATCAAAGTAGCCCGCAGTAAGGGGTGGGCTTACCGCTCGAACAGAAGCATACTTACCGGCCGGTCAGTTAGCAAGTGTAGGGCGACTCTCCGACGGCTCTCCTGACATCCTTCGCCCTGGAGAAGGCCCTTCAGGCTGGAGAAGGCCCTTCAGGCTGGAGAAGGCTCCTAAGGCTGGAGAAGGCCGGTCAGGGGGTGGTAGGGACGAGCAGGTCAGGGCAGCCAGGTGTATTCGTTCTCGGGCCTGCCCGGGGTGCCGTAGCGCGCCGAGCGGCGCACCGATTTCTGCTCGGCCAGGTATTCCAGGTAGCGGCGCGCGGTGACCCGGGACATGCCCAGCCGCTCCATCACCTCCTGCGCGGAGGCCGGTCCGCCCTGTTCCTTCAGCATGGCAATGACTGCCGCCAGGGTGCCTGACGAAAGTCCTTTGGGCAGGTCGGTGTCGACAGGTGTGCGCAGGCTCGCGAACGCCTGGTCGACGCCTGCCTGGGATGCCGCCCCGGGTTGGGCCTCCAACTGTCGTCGGAACTGCAGGTAGTTGGTCATCTTTTCTGCGAACACCTTGTAGGTGAACGGTTTGATCAGGTACTGCACGATGCCCGCCGAAACGGCTCCGCGGACCACCTGCAGTTCGCGCACCGCGGTGATGGCGATGATGTCCACGGCGTATCCTGCAGCCCGTGCCCGGCGGCTGACGTCCAGGCCGTGCAGGTCCGGCAGGTTCATGTCCAGCAACATCAGGTCCAAGGGCACGCCCGAGGCTTCCGCGTCCTGCAGGCAACGCAGCGCGCTTTGCCCGTCGTGCGCCAGGCCGGCCAGGGCGAAGCCGTCCAGCCGCTGCACGTAGGCGCCGTGGGCTGCCGCAGCGATCGGTTCGTCGTCCACCACCAGGACGCGGACGGGACGGGCGTCAGGGGGTGCCATCTGCTTCTCCTTCCCGAGCGGGTGAGACCGGAACTGCCGCCCGGGCCGCCGGCAGCCGGACGGTGAAGACGGCGCCTTTCCTGCTGCCGATCGTCAGGGTTCCGCCCATCCGCAGCACCGACTGCCGCACCAGGGCCAGGCCGATGCCGCGCCCACCGCCGTCGGACAACTTGGTGCTAAAGCCCTTGCGGAACACGTCTGCGGATTGATTGGGGCTTACCCCCGAGCCGCTGTCGGCCACCTCAAGCAGCAGGTTTCCCTGGTCCTCTCCGATGACGACCTCAACCCAGCGCGAGTCGTCCCCGTCAGCAGCGGCGTCGAGGGCGTTGTCGATGAGGTTGCCCAGGATCGTGACCAGGTCATGCGCGGGGATCCCGCGCAAGTCCGGCTCGGAATGGACCTCCACCCGCAACTCGATGCCCCGCTCATGGGCCTGTGCCACCTTCCCCATCAGCAGGGCGCTGAGCACGGGCTCGTCGACCGAGTTGATCACCTCGTCAGCCAATCGTTGGCTCAGCTCCAGGTCTTCCGTGGCGAACTCGAGCGCCTGCTCTGTGCGGCCCAATTCAAGCAGGGACACCAGTGTATGGATCCGGTTGGCGTGTTCATGGGTTTGCGCCCGCAGGGCGTCGGTAAGGGTCCGGGTGGAACGCAGTTCGTCGCCCAGGGCCAGCAGGTCCGTGTGGTCCTGCAAAGTCATCACCGTGCCCATCCGGGCCGCTTTGGGGCGTCGTCCCGTGCCGCCGGGGGAGCGGGCAGGCTCCTGGCTGACCACCAGCAACCGTTCGCCGACCAGGTGCACTTCATCCCGGGCGGCCTGTCCGGTGCCCAGCAGTTCCCGGACCCCGGCAGGCAGGCCCAGATCCGTCAGCGGGCGCGGCGGGCGGCCCTCGACGGGGGCCTCGATGCCAAGCAACTCGGCGGCGCGGTCGTTGTACATGAGCAGGTTTCCCGCGGTGTCCGCCAACACCAGGCCGTCCCCGACGGAATGCAGCACCGACTCATAGTAGGCGAACAGCTGGCCCAGTCGCTCCGGCCCCCACCCCAGCGTGACGCGGCGCAGGTACCTGCCCAGCAGCCAGGAGGCCAGTGCGCCACCAAGCAGAAGGGCCACAGCAATGCCGACGACGGCGGGAAGCCGCCCGCCGACTGCCACTTCGACGTTTGTGACGGTCACCCCCGACGCGACGAGGGCGCGGACCGTACCGTTCCCGTCCTGTACCGGAACGATCGCACGCACCGACGGGCCAAGCGTTCCGGCGGTGATTTCCGTATAGGGGCTGCCGCCCAGCGCCTGGTCCACGGAACCGATGTAGGGTTTGCCGATCTCCGCCGGGTTGGGATGGGTCCAGCGGGTCCGGTCGGGAGCCATGATTGTAATGAAATCGACGTCCGCCCCGGCCATGACCCGCTCAACGTAGGGCTGCAGGACCGCCGTCGGGTCAGCAGACGTGGCCGCCTGCAGGACCAGGGGATTCTCCGCAATGGCCGTGGACACGGAGAGCATCCGTTCCTGCGCCTGCAGGTAGTACCGGTCCCGGGAATCGACGAACAGGGCGGTGGTCACCATCACGGTGAGGACCAGCATGAACAACGCCTGCGCAACGAACAGGCGTCTGGCGATGCTCCAGTCATGGATAAACACCGATCCGTCCTTCCTGCCGCGCAACGTAGCCCCGGTCCCGTACCCCCGGTCCCATAGCCCCCGTTCTGGGGCTGCCCGGTTCCAGGGACCCCCTTTTCGTCGTGACTGCCGTGACCAATATGACCGTAAGGGTGATGCCAGTCACAACAGGGGGGATGCTGGAGGCAGGCGGGCAACCGCGACAACGATAAGACTATCCAAAGGACACACCATGAGCTCTCAGCGAGGAGAGTCAGCCACCACGGGCACCACCCGGCGCGGGCTGGACAAATCACATTGGCTGTACATCGCCGTCATCGCCGCCGTGGTGCTCGGCGTGATCGTCGGCCTGGCATTTCCGGGCAAGGACGGCTTCGCCGCCCAGCTCAAGCCGCTGGGGGACGGGTTCATCGCGCTCATCAAGATGATGATCTCCCCGATCATTTTCTGCACCATCGTGCTGGGCATCGGTTCCATCGCCAAGGCCGCTACCGTCGGCAAGGTCGGCGGCCTGGCACTGGGCTACTTCATCGTGATGTCGACGTTCGCGCTGGCCATCGGCCTGGTGGTCGGGAACCTGATCCACCCCGGCGAAGGCCTGAACCTGTCGGATGCGGTGTACAAGGCACCTGCTGAGAGCAGTTCCACGCCGGACTTCATCCTGGGCATCATCCCCACCACCCTTTTCTCCGCCCTGACCGCGGGCAACATCCTGCAGACGCTGCTGATTGCCCTGCTGGCCGGGTTCGCACTGCAGAAAATGGGACCCGCCGGGCAGCCCATCCTGCGCGGCATCGCGCACCTCCAGGGTCTGGTTTTCCGCATCCTGGTCATGATTATGTGGCTGGCTCCGGTCGGTGCCTTCGGCGCGATCGCCGCCGTCGTCGGGCTCACGGGCTGGCAGGCGGTACTGAGCCTGCTGTCCCTGATGGGCGCCTTCTACCTCACCTGCATCATCTTCATCGCCGTTATCCTGGGCGGCTTGCTGAAACTGGTGACCGGCATCAACATCTTCAAGTTGATGCGCTACCTGGGCCGCGAGTACCTGCTGATCGTCTCAACCTCTTCCTCAGAGGTGGCCCTGCCCCGGCTGATCGCCAAGATGGAGCACCTGGGCGTGTCCAAGCCCGTCGTCGGCGTCACCGTTCCTACCGGCTACTCCTTCAACCTGGATGGCACCGCCATCTACCTGACCATGGCGGCCCTGTTCATTGCCTCCGCAATGGGGACCCCGTTGGACCTGGGCGCCCAGATCGGTCTCCTGGTCTACATGATCATCGCCTCCAAGGGAGCTGCCGGGGTGACCGGCGCTGGCCTGGCCACCCTCGCCGGCGGCCTCGCCTCGCACCGCCCGGACCTGGTCGGCGGTGTCTCGTTCATCGTCGGTATTGACCGGTTCATGTCCGAGGCACGGGCCCTGACCAACTTCACGGGCAACGCCGTGGCGACAGTGCTCATCGGAACCTGGGTCAAGGAAATTGACCGCCAGCAGGTCGATCGCGTGCTGGACCGCCACGACCCGTTCGATGAAACCACCATGATGGCTCACAGCACGGCAGCGACCCACAACGGGGATGCGGTCGATGGCTCCGCCGGGTCGGACAGGGACCAGTCCGTCACCGTCTGACCCCACCGGGAACCGGTCACTGCCCGAGGCTGCCTACAGCGGCTCAGCCGACCGCTGACCGGCTCGTCAGGACGGGCGGGAACCAACCAGCGCCGCCGCCAGCCCACAGGGGCTTGCGGCGGCGCTGTCGTGCGCGGATACTGATCGCCATCCGCGCGGTTCCAGGGGTCGGAGGAACGGCATGTTTACGTCCAGCTCACATGAAGGTTTGGTGGGTCGCTGCCTGGCGGAGTTCGCTGCGCTCAGGCCCTCCCTGCTGGGCGCCAGCGCCGCCCTGCACGAGGCAGTCACGGCACGGCTGACCGATGATGGATTGAATTACCACGTGGTGCAGCACCGCGTGAAGGACGCTGGATCGCTGGAACGCAAACTGCGTCGGATGGGCCCTGACGGGTCGCAAAAGTACGGCAACGGGTTGGCCGAAATTGACGACCTCGTGGGGCTGCGGGTCATCACCTACCTGGAGGATGACATTTCCCGGGCAATGACCGCGCTGCGCGGAACGTTCCAGCAGCTGGAGCACGTTGACAAGACGTTCGAACAGAAATCCAAGGGGGAGTTCGGCTACTCGGGCCAACATCTGGTGTTCCAGATCGGAGACACCAAGGTTCCGGCCGGCTGCCGCCCTTACGCCGGTCTCCGCTTTGAAGTGCAGTTCCGCACGATCCTGCAGCACGCATGGGCGGAGTTCGAGCATGACGTGCGCTACAAAGGAGCCGGGCCGGTGCCGCCCGAGGTGAAGCGGGCCTTCACCCTGGCCTCCGGGCTGATCGAACTGGCCGACCGCGAGTTCAGTGCCATCAACGCTTTGGTCGCAGCCCAACGGGCAGCCGACCAGGCGGCGGTGGCGGCGGAGCCGGACGACGAGCTGACCGCCGCCGTGTTGCAGGACCTGCTCGAGCAGGCGCTGCCCGAGTATCCGCGCAGTAAGACGGAACACTATGAGTGGCTGAATTCCTACCTGGTCGCCAACGGCGTGACCACCAAGTCGGGGGCCGTGGATGTACTGCGGGACGCCGACTGGCACTTCATCGCGGAGCGCATGGAGTACAAGTTCCCGGCCGGACAGGTCCGCATCGTCGACGATTTCCTGCTGGAGTACTGGGGCGAGGATTACATCACCCGGACCGCTCACCTCAGCACGGATCCCAACCGGGCGGACAAGTTGCGTCGCCGACTGGCGCGGCTGCATGGCAACCGGTCCGGGTCAGCGTCCCTGGCCAGCTGAGGGACCGCCAGAACCGGCTATCGAGCCGCCCCCCGAGGCCGCCACCCGTCGGACGTGCGTGCCCCATGCCAGGGCCAGCGCTGTCAGTCCCAGTTGGATCGGAAACGCCAGCAGCGGAACGCCGCCGGAGGCCAGGCAGACCAGCACCGGCAGCAGGACGATCAGGACCAGATCCGGTCCCACCACAAAGTTGCGGATGGCGCCCACCGGAATCGGTCCTGCCGCCGTGGCCACCGGCGGCATGGTCCAGTTGGGGGCCGGACGGAAAGCGGCCCGCAGGGTCGCTGCACCGAGCCCGGGACCGGCCAGCACGGCCAGCAACACCAGCGGCCACGAACCAACACCAAGGATCAGCAGCAGCGTGAACGCCAGTGCCATCCACAGGGTCAGGCCAGCCGCCGGGACCAGCAGATGCACGCGGCGGACCGTTTGCTGCGACAGCGGCAACAGCGCGTCCACGCTGGGATTACCTGCCGCAAACCGGGCCACATGTCCCAGCCCGGTCGTGCCGAACAACGCAGCGACATACACGACGACGGCGAGCAGCGGTGCGTTGCCGAGGAACTGGACGGCAGCCACACTGGCAGGAATTGTCGCGAGCACCAACACCCGAAGCAACCGTGCCGGATGCCTCAGGTGCACTGTCAGCTGCGCGCTGAGCAAGGTCAGGACCGAGCGCCGGGTAGCCGACCCGCGGGAAAAGACCAGCGGCAGCCGGATCCGGGTTGGCACGTTGGTGTCGGCGGAACCCAGGGCGCGGGTCAGTTCGCTGGCGTCCATGGACAGCACCGATCCGGCGACATGGCTGCCGGCGACGGCGCTCGCCTTGAGCCGGGATGAACTGAGCCGTTCCAGGTTGGCGTACACCACCACCAGGACTGCGCCGGCCGCGGCCAGCAACAACAACGGTGCCAGCTGGCCTTGCGCCACCAGCAACGGCCAGCTGGTGGGCAGGAACTGCAGCCAGCCCAGGTTCACGGGCCGTCCCTCGATGGTGCCCGCCAATGCCGTCACCACCAGGGACAGCGGCGCCACCAGGACGACGACGCCGGCCAGCGTCCGGACCCACCGGCCACGCCCCACGATCTGCAGCCACCCGGCCACCCCGTAGAGCAGCAACGCCAGCCCGACCCCGCACAGGGCCGACAGGAGCACCTGCAGGGGTCCGGCCTGGGCGGCGGAACCCAGGGCCAAGGGGACCACCACGGCCACGGCCGCGGCGGCCGGCCACAGGGCCGAGCGCAGGAATCCGGGAACAATGAACCCCCGCCGCGGAACGGGCAAACCCAGCCACCAGAAGGTCTGGGGGACGGAGAGGGCGATGGGGCCGACGTTCATTTCGACGCTGAGCAGGGCCGCCGCAAGGGTCAACAGCACCGTCGCGCTCGCCTGCATCGGTGGCAGGCTCTGGAAGCCCGGCGCCAGGGCGGACGCCGCCCAGACGGGGGTGGAGCCCAGGCCCAGGGAGTCCCGGAGCCCGGTGGTCAACGCGGCAGCCATCACCACCAGGACCACCGCGCCCAGGACCGAGGTGTACACCTCCGAGATCAGCTCACCAATGCCGCCCTCGGTCCGGACCAGTCCGGCCCGGAAGGTATACCGGCGGATTTCCCTGGCGGACAGGAGGTCGCCTGCGGACCGGTCAGGCATGCGGATTTTCCACCGAGATGGCGGTCGCGGCCTGGGCTGGGGTGAGTTTCCGAACCTCGTCGGCCACGAAGATGGCCCGGGTGGCTACGGCACGCAGGAAGTCTGGGTCGTGGGTGACCAGGAGCAGCCCCAGCCCGCCGTCCACTTCCGTCCGCAGCCGGGCAGCGAGCCGCGTCCGCATGGCGGTGTCCAGGCGCTGCTCGGGTTCGTCCAGAATCAGCAGGAGCCGTGGCCGGATGAAGGCGGCAGCCAGCAGCATGCGGCGGCGTTGGCCCGAGGAAAGGTTGTGCGGCAGCGACTCCCGCTGCTCCAGCAGGCCGAAAAAGTCCAGCTCGGCCGCGATCAGCTCCTCGACGTCGGAGGCACCATGGCCGGCGGCGACGATGGCCAGGTGTTCCTGCACGGTCAGCGCCGGGAAGAAGGCGTCATCGTCGAATACCGTCGCCACGTCCCTGCGGAACTCCAGGCTCCTGTCATCGGCGGGCTTTCCGCCGACGAGGGCCGTACCGCTGATGGGTTCCAGTCCGCCGGTCACCGTCTTGAGCACGGTGGACTTGCCGGCGCCGTTAGGCCCCACCAGGGCCACGGCCTCACCGGGACGGAGGCTGAACGCCACTTCGCCGCACACCGGCGAGGAGCCGTACCCGACCAGCAGCCGCTGCGCCCGGACGAGTTCGACGGCGGGGGCGGCGCCTCCGGCGGACGGGGAGGAACCGCGGGAAGCGGTGGACCGGGATTTTGGCTGCTTGCTCATTGACCGAAAGTATAGGTCCCGCACCGTGCAGCGCCGTCGTCGGCCGATCTACAGCGGCGGCCCCCGCCAAGCCTCATCCTCCGGTTGAGGGTCAAGGCTCACACCCGCTGCCGACGCAATGTTCAAAGCCGGTACGGCAATTGGCGGTAACGTAGACGTCAGGACCGGTGATACCAGACAGTGAAAGCGTGGACGAATACGTGAGCAACGAGCAGGGCTCAACAACTTTGGCGGGCGTGGACCTGGACGATGTGATCCTGGGCCCCACGGGACGGCCGCTCACCGAGTTCCCTGAGCCACCCGTCCTGTCCTCGCACGGCCCGGCACGCGTCATCGCCATGGTCAACCAAAAGGGCGGTGTCGGCAAAACGACCTCCACCATCAACCTGGGCGCCGCGCTCGCGGAGGCCGGCCGGCGTGTCCTGCTGGTCGACTTCGACCCCCAGGGCGCCCTCTCCGCGGGCCTGGGAACAAATCCCCATGAGCTGGACGTCACTGTCTACAACGTGCTGATGGACCGCAAGGTGGACATTCGGGACGCGATCCGGCACACCGACGTCGAAAACATTGACCTGCTGCCGGCCAACATCGATCTTTCCGCCGCTGAAGTGCAGCTGGTTAATGAGGTGGCCCGGGAGCAGGTGCTTGACCGCGCCCTAAAAAAGGTGGAGGACGACTACGACGTTGTCCTGATCGACTGCCAGCCGTCACTGGGCCTGCTGACGGTCAACGCCCTCACCGCCGCGCACGGCGTCATCATTCCGCTGATCTGCGAATTCTTCGCCCTGCGCGCCGTCGCGCTGCTGGTGGAAACCATTGAAAAGGTGCAGGACCGGCTCAACCCCAGGCTGCAGGTGGATGGCGTACTCGCCACCATGTACGACGCCCGGACCCTGCATAGCCGTGAAGTGATCTCCCGCCTGGTGGAGGCCTTTGGGGACAAGGTGTTCGAAACAGTCATCAAGCGCACCATCAAGTTCGCCGACGCAACCGTCGCCGCCGAACCGATCACCACCTACGCCGGCAACCATGCCGGGGCCGACGCCTACCGGCGCCTGGCAAAGGAACTTGTGGCCCGTGGTGGCGCGCCCTGACCTTGCCGCACCCGCCGGTGGCACCGCGCCGGCCGCAGCGGGCGGCGGATTCGAAGTCCGACTGGCCAACTTCACCGGCCCCTTCGACCTGCTGCTGGGCCTGATCACCAAGCACGAACTGGACATCACGGAAATCGCCCTGGCGCAGGTCACCGACGAATTCATCGGCTACATCCGGGGGCTGCAGCAGCTGGGCCAGGAGTGGGCCCTGGATGAGGCGAGCGAATTCTTGGTCATCGCCGCAACGCTGCTGGATCTCAAGGCCGCCCGGTTGCTGCCCTCCGGGGAGGTGGACGACGACGAGGACCTGGCTCTGCTCGAAGCCCGCGACCTGCTCTTCGCCAGGCTGCTGCAGTACAAGGCTTTCAAGCAGGTCGCAGCACTTCTGGGTGCGCGGCTCGATGAGGAAGCCGAGCGCTTTCCCCGATTGGTCAGCCTGGAACCTTCGTTTGCGGCACTGCTGCCCGAACTGATCTGGAAGCACACCCCCGAACAGTTCGCCGCCCTCGCCCGAAAGGCCCTGGAACCCAGGGAGGGGCCGCCAACCGAAGTCGCTCTGTCCCACCTGCACGCCCCCGAGGTCAACGTCCGCGAACAGGCGATCCTGCTGGCCCGGCGGTTGCGTGGCAGCGGCCCGGTCCCGTTCCGGGTGCTCGTGAGCGACGCGGCCGACACCCTGGTGGTGGTCGCCCGGTTCCTGGCGCTGCTGGACCTCTTCCGTGAAGCGGTCATCGCCTTCGACCAGGCGAATCCGCTCGGAGAACTGCTGGTCCGCTGGTCCGGTCCGACGGAGGGCTGGGACGATACCAGGCTCAGCTCGGGATTTGACGGGACCGACGACACTCACCATCCACGGGAAGCAGGGCAATGACGGCAGCAGGACATTCCGACAACTTCCCGAGCGCGGCTCCGGCCGTTGCGGGAACCCACCTGGACGACGGGGAGAGCCCGACGCAGCCCGGCGTCGACAACCTCCCGGGGGGAGTTCGTGCCGCGCTCGAAGCGGTGCTGATGGTGACTGACGAACCGCTGAGCGAGGAAACCCTCGCGGCAGCTGTTGGTCGACCGATGCCCGAGGTACGGTCCCTGCTGCGGGGGCTGCAACGCGAATATGACGGCTATACTGGGCTAGGTCCCGTTGACGGTCCGGACGGCTCCAAGGTTACGGAGCCGACGGCGGCCCCGCGGGGATTTGAACTGCGCAGCGTGGCCGGGGGGTGGCGCATCTACTCCCGGGCGGCCTTTGCGCCCCTGGTTTCACGCTTTGTGGTCGACGGCCAGACGGCAAGGCTGACCCAGGCGGCGTTGGAAACGCTTGCTGTGATCGCCTATCGCCAGCCTGTGTCCCGGGCGCGGGTTTCCGCCATCCGGGGAGTCAACGTTGACTCGGTGGTGCGAACCCTTACGCAACGTGGTTTGATCGAGGAAGCCGGAACCGACCCCGAATCGGGGGCTTTCCTGTACCGGACCACCCACTACTTCCTGGAGCGTATGGGTATCGGAAACGTGGAGGAGCTGCCGTCATTGGCGCCGCACCTTCCCGGTCTCGACAACCTTGCCGACTTCGAAGATTTACCGTACTGATCAGCTATTGAAGGACACCCCCATGACACCGTCGCCCCGCTCAGACAATTCCGGGCGCCGCGCCTCCGGCTCCGGCCGCAACCCGCAGCGGACCGGGCGCCCAGACGCCGGGTCCGGTCGCGGCGGTGCCGGCGGCCGCCCGAATGCACCGGGGGATTCGGGCTACGAAAACGACTACCGCCAGGCATCAGGTGACGCCGGCGCCACCCGACGTGGTGGCTCCCGGTCGGATGCCCCGCGCTCCGGTGGCTTCCGCTCGGATGCCCCGCGCTCCGGTGGCTTCCGGTCGGATGCCCCGCGCTCCGGTGGCTTCCGCTCGGACGCCCCGCGCTCCGGTGGCTCCCGGTCGGATGCCCCGCGCTCCGGTGCCCCCCGCTCGCCCCGGTCTGATGCTTCCCGTTCCGATGCTCCCTGGTCGGACGCACCCCGCTCGGGTGCCCCGCGGTCAGGAGGCGCCCGTTCGGGTGCACCCCGCAGCGCCGCCGGCAGGACTGGCGGGCCGCGCTCCGGTGGACGTCCCATGGACGCCGGTACCGCCTGGAACGAGCGCAACGCTGCCCGCGGTGGAGCAGCCAAGCCTGGTGCCCGTGCGGCAGGCGCTAAATCTGCCGCCCCGCGGGGACCCCGCGCCTTCAGCAACGAACGCTTTGGCAGCAACCTGGGCCCGGTCCGCAAGAACGCACTGCAGACCGGAGCCGGCCAGAAGTACGCCGCACAGCGCAGCGCCGGATCCCGCAATAGCCAGCCCGACGTGGACCTGCATAATCCCGAGGGAGTGCGGCTGCAAAAGATCATGGCCTCCGCCGGCGTCGCCTCACGTCGCGTCTGCGAGGAAATGATCGAAGCCGGCCGCGTCGAAGTCGACGGACAGGTGGTCACCAGCTTGGGCCTGCGCGTTGATCCGGCCACCGCCGCCATCACCGTCGACGGCATCCGGCTGCAGTTGGACGAATCCCTGGTCTACATGGTGTTCAACAAGCCCAAGGGTGTCATCTCCACCATGGAGGACCCTGAAGGCCGCCCCTGCATTAGCGACTTCCTGAAGAAGCGGCAGTCGAACGAACGACTCTTCCACGTCGGACGGCTCGACGTCGCCACCGAAGGGCTGCTGCTGCTGACCAATGACGGCGAACTGGCCAACCGCCTCACCCACCCCAAATACGAGGTGCCCAAGACCTACCTGGTCCAGGTGCGCGGTCCGATGGGGCCCGGCGTCGGCGCCCAGATGCGTGAAGGCATCGAACTGGAGGACGGTGTGGCCAGTGTTGACTCCTTCCGCCTGGTCGACTCCACCCCCGGGTACGTGCTGGTGGAAGTGGTCCTGCACTCGGGCAAAAACCGCATCGTGCGCCGCCTGTTCGACGCCGTCGGCTACCCCGTCCAACGCCTGGTCCGCACCCAGATCGGCCCGATCCGGATGAACGACCAGCGCCAGGGCAGCATCCGGGTGCTCGGCCGGCAGGAAGTGGGACACCTGCTGGCTTCGGTGGGAATGTAAGCCAGGATGAACCCAACACACTTGGTCGGGCCCGTGCTGGTCATCGGCACGGGCCTGCTGGGCGCAAGCATCGGGCTTGGCCTGCGCGGCTTGGGCATCGACGTGGTCCTGCAGGATATTTCCCCTTCCGCGCAGGCCGTCGCCGTCGACATTGGCGCCGGCAGGGCTCTCCGCTCGGGCGAGCAGCTGCAGCCCGAGCTCGTGGTGGTCGCGAGCCCGCCCGACGTCACCGCCTCGGTGGTCGCAACGGCCCTGGAACGCTACCCGGCGGCCGTCGTCGTCGATGTGGCCAGCGTGAAAGCCGCGGTGCTGGCCGACCTGCAGGACTCTGCCGGACCCCGGCCCGACCTGTCCCGCTACGTCGGCACCCACCCCATGGCCGGACGGGAGCGTTCCGGGCCCGTGGCAGCGCGTGCGGAGCTGTTCACCAGCATGCCGTGGGTGCTCTGCCCGTCACCGGCCAGCAGCGCCGCCGCCATCAAGACGGCTTCATCGCTTGCCATCGACCTCGGTGCCGTCCTCTTCCGCTTCACGCCCGAAGAACACGATGAAGCGGTCGCCCTGGTCTCCCACCTGCCGCAGGTCATGTCGTCCCTGGTGGCCAGCCGGCTGCAGGACGTTCCCCTGCACGCGCTCGCGCTCTCCGGCAACGGGCTGCGCGACGTCACACGGATCGCCGCCAGCGACCCTTCGCTTTGGGTCCAGATCCTTGGCGCGAACGCTGACCGGCTGGTGCCGGTTCTGCACGGCGTCCGCACCGACCTGAACCGCATCATCGCGACCCTGGAAGCCCCCACCGCTCCTGGCGCCCGGCTGGACATGGCCCAACTGATCAGTGAAGGCAACGCCGGCCAGGCCAGGATTCCGGGTAAGCACGGTGGACCCCGGCAGCCGTACGCGTGGCTCACCGTGCTGGTCGACGACAGGCCGGGCCAAATCGCGCGGCTGCTGACGGAAATCGGTGAGATCGGCGTCAACGTCGAAGATCTGCGGCTTGACCACTCCGCCGGCAGGGAAGCGGGCATGGTGGAACTGTCCGTCATGCCCAAGAAACGGGAAACACTGGTGCAGGAATTGACTGAGCGCGGCTGGAAGGTACTCCTCTAATGGACAGCACAGCACGAATGGACGCGGGACCGCTCCGTGCGGACACCGCGACCAGCGCCGCCACCCCGGCGTTGAAGGGGCTGCGCCAGGGCAAGTCCCTGGTGGTGGCCATCGACGGCCCCTCCGGCTCCGGCAAGTCCAGCGTCAGCCGGGAAGCGGCCCGGCGGCTCGGCCTGGCCTACCTTGATACCGGCGCGATGTACCGCGCCCTGACCTGGTACTGCCTCGACGCCGGGCTGGACTTGAACGACGCCGTCGCCGTTGAAGCGGCCGCCGAAGCGCTCCGGCTGGAACAAAACACCACCCCGGACACCGAGTTCGTCCGGGTCGACGGCCAGGACATCACTGAAGCCATCCGGGCTCCGCGCATCTCGTCGGCCGTCAGCGCCGTCGCCACTACCCTGGGCGCCCGCAAGGAACTGGTCCGGCGCCAGCAGGACGCCATCGTGCGTGCTCACCGCCGCATCGTCGTCGAGGGCCGGGACATCACCACCGTCGTGGCCCCCGCCTCCGAGGTCAGACTCCTCCTGACCGCCAGTGAGGAAGCCAGGATGGCCCGCCGCGGCATCCAGCTGGGCGGCAGCCAAAGCAAGGAACAGCTCACGGCGCAGGTCCTGGCCCGGGACGCCAAGGACGCCACCGTGGTGGAATTCCACCGTGCGGCGGACGGCGTGGTGACGGTGGACTCTTCGGACCTGAACTTCGAAGAGACCGTCGACGCCGTGATCCGTGTGGTGTTGGACACAGTGCAGGCCAAGCACACGGATGCCTAAACCGCTGCCCGGGTTGGAGCCTTGGCGCAGCTGGTGGAGCCGGCCCGTGGGGCGCATCCTGGATCACGTACTGTACCGCACCACTGTCTCCGGCAGCGGCAACGTCCCGACCGTCGGTCCGGTGATTTTCGCTGCCAACCACCTCAGCTACCTGGACGGGCCGGTCATGGTGGGCGCCGCACCACGGTACATGCACGTGTTGGTCAAACAGGAGATGTTTGGCGGGTTCCTGGGCCGTGTGCTGCGCGCGTCCGGCCAGATCCCGGTGGACCGGAGCGGTGACCGCCGCGCGCTGCAGCGCGCCAAGGCCCTGCTCGACGGCGGCGGCTGCGTCGGTATCCTGCCGGAAGGCACCAGGGGTACCGGCACCGCGGCCAGCGTCAACAACGGCGTTGCCTGGCTGGCGCTGAACTCGGCCGCCGTCGTGGTGCCGGTGGCAGTGCTGGGCACCCGCATTGCCGGTGAGCACAAGGACCGCATCCCGCCCCTGCGCCGACGGTTCCACGTCGTTTTCGGACCATCGGTACGCATCAGCCGCGAGCCGGGAACCTCCGGGCGTGTTTCAATGGACAGGGCGGCTGAAGACATCCGAGTCCGGTTGGCTGCCCACGTCCAGGCCGCAGTTGCCGCCACCGGGCAGCAACTGCCCCAGGACGAGGCCCGCGACCTGCAGGGCACCCCAGATCAGCACGAAGGAAAGTGACCATGAGCGATTCCCAACCCGGCCGTTCCTCAGCAGACGACGCCGAGTACACGCCCACCGGCACCGACCAGATTGCCGAACGACTTGCCACGTTGGACGACGCCGAAGCTGAGCAGCGCGCCGCGTCCCTGCGCGCCGGGCTGGCCGACTACGAACTTGATGACGAAGACGCAGCGCTGCTGGCAGGCGGCTACGACGAGGAAGACGCCGAGGGGGAGCTCAAGCTCGACCCCGTGCTGGCCATCGTCGGACGCCCCAACGTCGGCAAGTCCACCCTGGTAAACCGCATCCTCGGCCGCCGCGAGGCGGTCGTCGAGGATACTCCCGGCGTCACCCGCGACCGCGTCATGTACGCGGCGCACTGGAACGGACGGAACTTCACCCTGGTGGACACCGGTGGCTGGGAGTACGACGCCAAGGGCATCCACGCCCGCGTCGCCGACCAGGCGGAAATCGCCGTCGAAATGGCCGACGCCGTGCTGTTGGTTGTGGACGCCACCGTCGGCATCACAGCCACGGACGAGGCAGTGGTCAAAATGCTGCGCCGGGCCAAGAAGCCCGTCATCCTGGTCGGCAACAAGGTCGATGATATCCAGCAGGAATCAGACGCTGCGGCGTTGTGGAGCCTGGGCCTAGGGGAGCCGTACCCGGTATCCGCCGTGCACGGGCGCGGCGTTGCCGACCTGCTGGACGTCGTCATGGATACGCTGCCCGAATTCTCCACCGTCGCCGGAGTGGACCGCTCTGGCGGTCCCCGTCGTGTCGCCCTGATCGGCCGCCCGAACGTAGGTAAGTCCTCGCTGCTGAACAAGCTGGCCGGCAGCGAACGCGTTGTGGTGGACCCGATGGCCGGCACCACCCGTGATCCGGTGGATGAGTTCATTGAATTGGGTGGGCGGACCTGGCGGTTCGTCGACACGGCCGGCATCCGCCGCCGCGTGCACATGCAGCAGGGCGCCGACTTCTACGCCTCGTTGCGGACCCAGTCAGCCCTGGAAAAGGCCGAAGTCGCCGTCGTGCTCCTGGCCGTCGACGAAGTGCTCAGCGAACAGGACGTCCGCATCCTGCAGTTGGCCATCGAATCCGGCCGGGCCCTGGTGCTGGCATTCAACAAGTGGGACCTGCTCGATGATGAGCGCCGCCGGTACCTGGAGCGGGAAATCGACCAGGACCTTGCGCACGTCGACTGGGCGCCGCGGGTCAACATCTCCGCCAAGACCGGCTGGCACAAGGACCGGCTGGTGCCCGCCCTGGACACCGCGCTCGAATCCTGGGACAAGCGCATTCCCACCGGACGGCTCAACGCCTTCCTCGGTGAACTGGTCGCGGCGCACCCGCACCCCGTCCGCAGCGGAAAGCAGCCACGCATCCTGTTCGGCACCCAGGCCTCAAGCCGGCCGCCCAAGTTCGTGCTGTTCACCACCGGCTTCCTGGACCCCGGTTACCGCCGCTTCATCACCCGCCGGCTGCGGGAAACCTTCGGCTTCGATGGCACCCCCATTGAGGTCAGCATGCGGGTTAGGGAGCGCCGCAGCCGAAAGTAGGACCCGTTCGGAGCAACCGGTTTTATACGGTAAGCTTCTTGAGGTGGTTCGGCCGGTGCAGGTTATGCCGGAACCGGACTTTCGGGCTGTAGCGCAGCTTGGTAGCGCACTTGACTGGGGGTCAAGGGGTCGCAGGTTCAAATCCTGTCAGCCCGACCAAAGAAGTCCCGGTGGATCGCAAGATCCGCCGGGACTTTCTGCTTGCCGGGACTTTTGCTTGGCAGGTCCAGTGCCTATGCCCGCCACGGCGTGATCCGGGGCCACCACCCACGGACGTTGCGCCGATACTCGAGGTACTGCTCTCCGTACGTATCAGTAAGCGTCGGCTCCTCATAGCCCTTGACGAACGCCACGACCACTGCCAGCACGATCGCGGCGTACAACAGGACCCCCCAGTTGCCGAACAGCAGCGCCTGGCCAAGGATGATCAGGAGCACCGCAAGATACATCGGATTGCGCACGTAGCGGTAAGCCCCTTCCACCACCAGCGTCTCGGTGGGCGCAAGCGGGGCTGGGGTTCCGCGGTGCAGGGCGAACAGTGCGAACGCGTGCAGCAGGAAAGCCACCCCGAGGCCGATCGCCATCCAGGCGATCAGAACAGCCCAGGCCGCCCCGCCCCAGTCGTACCAGCGCCAGCCGGAGATGACCCACGGAATCAGGCCCGCGACCACGCCGGGCGCGAGGAAGAGGAAAACGATCGTTCCGATCCACGCCCGGGCAAGCGGGGCTGCGGAGGCCATGCGGGTCAGGCTAGCCCGATTCCCTCGATAGCGCGAGGATGCGCCCCGCCCATTATGGAGCCCCGCGGGGTGGCGCCCCGCCCATTGCGGAGCCCCGCGGGGTGGAGCATGCCCCCTTAGCCGTCCCGGTTATGAGAGTCTGGAATCATGACCCACACAGTACCCGTTCAGCCCGGAGATCCCCGTCGCCCCCAAGGGCCACGGGACCCCGGTGACGCCTGGGTTGAGGGGGAGCGGGGCCGGTTCTGGGGCCGTTTCGGTGCCGCCGGAATCCTGGTGCACGACCCGGACCGTGGCGTCCTGCTTCAGCACCGGGTGGTCTGGAGTGACCAGGGCGGTACGTGGGGTCTGCCCGGCGGCGCCCTGCATCAGGGTGAAGACGCAGTCACCGGAGCCCTGCGCGAGGCCGCCGAGGAAGCCGGCGTTCCTGCTGACAGGATCCGGGTGCTTTTCACCTCGGTCTTCACCGTCGATTACTGGTCCTACACCACCGTCGTGGCGGAAGCGACGGCCCCGTTCGAACCGCACATCGCGGACGCGGAGAGCATTGAATTGCGCTGGGTGCCAGTGCACGAGGTCGAAAAGCTGCCCCTGCACACCGGATTCGCGGCCGCGTGGCCGCACCTGCGGCCGGCCCTGCACCGGCGCCATGCGGTGGTGGTGGACGCCGCGAACGTCGTCGGGTCCCGGCCTGATGGATGGTGGAAGGACCGGCGGAAGGCGAACCAGTCGCTGGTGAACCGGCTGGCCGTGCTGGCACGGCATGGACTGCCGGCGACCGCCCTCGGTGAGTCCTTCTCCCGAATCTGGCCGGACCTCATCGTCGTCACCGAGGGTCAGGCCAAGGGAGTCGCGGATGCCTCCGGAGTACTTTCGGTGGTCGGGGCGGACCGGGACGGGGATCAGGCCATCGTTGTCGCAGTCAAACAGTCAGTTGCAGCCGATGCGACAGTTCACGTTGTCACCGCTGACCGGGAACTCCAGCAGCGGGTCGAACGGCGCGGCGCCCACCTCCTCGGGCCGGGCTGGTTGCTGAACCAGCTGGACGCGTCCTAGCCGTGCCGCCGCCGGACCTCCGGGGCTAGGCTGGCAACACCGACACCATCGCCGGCCGGGCCGTACCCGCCGACGCCCAGATTCCCTTCGGAAAGGTCCGGCATGCCGACCATTGCTGAAAATATTGTTGCCACCCTCAAGGCCTCAGGCGTGCAGCGCGTGTACGGCCTGCCGGGGGACTCCATCAACGGCTTCACCGAGGCGCTTCGCCTGGACGGTGGCCTGGAGTGGGTGCACGTGCGGCACGAAGAGGCCGCAGCGTTTGCCGCTGCGGCCGATGCCGGCCTGACCGGCCAATTGGCGGTCTGCGCGGCCAGCTGCGGTCCGGGCAGCGTGCACTTGATCAACGGGCTCTACGACGCGAACCGATCCCGGGTTCCGGTCCTTGCGCTGGCGACCCACATTCCCACCGCCGAAGTGGGCAGCAATTACTTCCAGGAAACGAACCCGAAGGAACTCTTCCGGGACTGCAGCGTCTACTGCGAACTGGTCAGTTCGGCCGAACAGATGCCCAGGGTGCTGGACATTGCCATGCGCTCCGCCGTCGAACAGCAGGGCGTCGCCGTTATCATCATCCCGGGTGACATCCTGCTGAAAAAGACCGAGAAATTCCGGCCATCGGCTATCCTTCCCACCAGGAGCGTGGTGCTGCCCTCTGCCGTCGAACTGGTCCAGGCCGCCCAACTGCTCGATAACGCCGCCAACGTGACCATTCTGGCCGGCGCCGGAGTAGCCGGAGCCCACGCCGAAGTCGTGGCGTTGGCAGACGCGCTCGGAGCCCCAATTGTGCACGCCCTGCGCGGCAAGGAACACATTGAGTACGACAACCCCTTCGACGTGGGCATGACCGGGCTGCTCGGCTTCTCCTCCGGCTACCGGGCCATGGAGTCCTGCGACGCCTTGCTGATTCTGGGCAGCGACTTCCCCTACCAGCAGTTCTTTCCCGACGACGCCGTGAAGATCCAGGTGGATCTCCGCGGCCAGCAACTCGGACGGCGGACCCCGCTGGACCTGGGCCTGGTGGGCAGCGTGAAGGAAACCTCGGCCGCCCTGCTGAAGCTGGTGCAACGCAAGACCAAGCGCGGACACCTGGCCAGCGCCCTCAAGCACTACCGCAAAGCCAGGAAGTCCCTCGACGAACTGGCCGTCAACGACCGCAACCGCGCCCCGATCCATCCGCAGTACCTGGCCCGGATGGTGGACGAACTGGCCTCCGAGGACGCGGTGTTCCTGCCCGACGTCGGATCGCCGGTCATCTGGGCCTGCCGGTATCTGACGATGAACGGCAGGAGGCGGATGATGGGCTCCTTCAGCCACGGCTCCATGGCCAACGCCCTGGTGCACGGCATCGGCGCGCAGGTGCCGGATCGGAGCCGGCAGGTGGTGGCCCTGGCGGGGGACGGCGGATTGACCATGCTGATGGGGGAGCTGATCACCCTGGTCCAAAACAGGCTGCCGGTGAAAGTGGTCGTGTTCAACAACTCGTCGTTGAATTTTGTGGAGCTCGAAATGAAGGCCGCCGGGCTGGTCAATTACGGAACGGACCTGGTTAACCCGAATTTCGCCGACGTGGCCACCGCGATGGGCCTGTACGGGGTCCGGGTGGAACGGCCCGACGACCTGCCCGCCGCCCTGAAGGCGGCCTTTGCGCACGACGGTCCGGCCCTGATTGACGTCGTCACGGCACGGCAGGAACTTTCCCTTCCCCCGGCCATCAGCGCCGAACAGGCCAAGGGCTTCACCCTGTACGCGATCCGGACGGTGCTCTCCGGGCGGGGCGACGAACTGGTTGAACTGGCCAAAACCAACGTGGTACGCCGGATCCTGAGCTGACGCCATGGGCGGATGCGGCCACCGAAAGCCCAGCAAACCCCACAGGCTGCTTGTGCTTCAGTGGACCGCCGGTTCTCTATGCCTATACTTTCAATGACCCGACAACTTTCAATAACCGACAACGCAGCGTTTCAACGGTGGACTTACGAAAGGCCTCGCATGAGCAACATTCCTGAAGATCTGTCCTACACCGCGGAACACGAATGGGTCAGCGCACCCGACGCCGATGGCGTGGTCCGGGTGGGCATCACCGACTTCGCCCAGGACGCCCTCGGGGACGTCGTGTACGTCCAGATGCCCGAAGCTGGCAGCAAGGTGGCTGCAGCGTCAGTCGTCGGCGAGGTCGAATCGACCAAAAGCGTCAGCGACATCTACGCCCCGCTCTCCGGTGAAGTGGTCAACCGCAACGACGCCCTCGACGCCGATCCGGCCCTGATCAACACGGATCCCTACGGCGAGGGCTGGCTGCTCGAAATCCGGCTGGAGGACGCCTCCGCCTACGAAACGCTGCTCGGTGCGAACGAGTATGAACAGCAGGTAGGCTAGTTCCCATCGCGGCGTCGGCTCCGGCCGAACCGCCGCACTGCTGTTTCTGACACATGCTTCGTAACCGTGGACACTTGGAGGACTGCCAACATGGTTGACAATGGGAACCGCGCCGTCAACGGCGGACAGGCGGAGTCTCACCATCAGCCCTCGGCCTCGGAGACCACCTCCATCCATCTGCCGCCGATCTCCCGCGAGCGGTCCGTCGAACGTAACCTCAGCACCGAGGAGCAGGTAGCCGTTGAGGCCCTGCCCGCCGGTTCTGCCCTCTTGATTGCCCACAGCGGGCCCAACCGTGGCGCCCGGTTCCTGCTTGATTCCGATGTCACGACGGCGGGCCGGCATCCGGACGCTGACATCTTCCTGGACGATGTGACTGTCTCCCGCCGGCACGTCGAGTTCCGGCGGGTCGATGGCGGGTTCGAGGTGGTGGACTCCAAGAGCCTGAACGGAACCTACGTCAACGGGGACCGCGTCGACGCCGTCCGGTTGCGCAACACCAATGAGGTCCAGATCGGCAAGTTCCGGCTTACCTACTACTACAGTCCCGCTGCTTCCACCCCGCCCGCTTCCTAGGGCCGGGTCATGAGCACTCTTCCGCCCACGGCCCGCCGGCTCCAGCCAGTGACCGGGGACCGCGCCCGCGCAGTCCGCCCTTCGGCTCCCGCGATTTTCAACATCGGCGAGGTGCTGGCGCAACTGACGGAGGACTTCCCGTCCGTTACCGCCTCCAAAATCCGCTTCTACGAGGAAAAGGGACTCATAACGCCGCAGCGCACCGCTGCGGGGTACCGCCAGTTCCACGAGTCCGACGTCGAGCGGTTGCGGTTCGTGCTGGCCCTGCAACGCGACCACTACCTGCCCCTGAAGGTAATCCGTGACTACCTCGACGCCCTTGACCGGGGAGAGGGCCCGGAAAACCTGCCCCCAGGGGTGTCCATCAGCCCCCGCATGGTGTCCAGCGAACTGGCAGCCGAAATCAAAAGCCGGTCCCGCCGTCTCACCGCCGCCCAGTTGCGCTCCGAATCGGGGGCCAGCGCGGAACTCATCGAGTCGCTGCTCAGCTACGGCCTGATCACTGCAGTGAATGGACACTTTGACGACCATGCCCTTCGAGTCGCCAAGGCGTGCACCGCGCTCAGTTCCCACGGTCTGGAGCCGCGCCACCTGCGACCCTTCCAAGCCGCGGCGGAGCGGGAGTTCGGGCTGGTGGAGCGGGTGGTCGCACCACTGGCCTCACGGCGTGACGCCGCATCCCAGGCCCGGGCTGCCGAAACCGCGCGGGAAATCAGCGACCTCTGCCTCAGCCTGCACACCGCCCTTGTGCAGGAGCAGATAGCCCGAATGGACCGCTGACCCGTCCGGGTAAAGCCGCCCCCGCGGCGGACGGAGACAAGAGTAGCGTTGGATTCAGGAACACCGAAGCCGTCGTTCCGGGAACAGCGAACACCACGAAGCAGGAGAACAAGGAGGCGGACGTGATCGAACTGGAAATCGTCGGCGTCCGGGTGGAAATGCCGTCCAACCAGCCCCTGGTACTGCTGCGGGAAGCCCGCGGCGACCGGCATCTGCCGATTTGGATCGGCACCGCCGAAGCGACAGCGATCGCCTTGGCGCAGCAGGGAGTCATCCCGCCACGCCCGCTGACGCACGACCTGCTGTGCGACGTGGTCAAGGCCCTGGGGCGCTCCGTCACCGGGGTGAACATCACCGCCGTGGAGGACGGGGTTTTCTACGCCCAGCTCGTGTTCGACGATGGCACCGTCGTCGGTTCACGGGCCTCTGACGGACTGGCCATCGCCCTGCGGGCTCACTGTCCGGTGCACTGCGCGGCTGCCGTCCTGGAGGAAGCGGGCGTGCGGATCAGCGACCACGACGAAGAGGAACCCGACGCGATCGATTCGCCGGAGGCCGACGAGCGGGAGTTGCGCCGGTTCCGTGAGTTCCTGGATGAAGTGGAGCCGGAAGACTTCGAAAAGTAGGACATTTTTCACCCGTCCTGCACAGGGGACGGGCCAGGGTTAGCCGCTTAACGTTCAGGTACTGGATGAAACTTCCGACACGCCACAGATTTTCGTCCGGCATCTTTGACCCGGCGCCGGTACCGCTCTAACGTCGAGGGAGAGAGTTCCCATTGCATGCAGGGGCGGCTGAGGCCAAACTGAAGTAGCAAGCACTTGCGTCACCAGAACAGATGGTAGCGAGGCAGCGCTTGGCTTGTCTGATGCGACCCCAGCGGCCGCCATGCGATTCCGGGGAGCGATGACAAGGAGGAACACGTGAGTCCGAAAGGCGACGCGGGCGAGCTGAAGCACGCCGCCGTCCCCGGGAAGGCCCTACCGGCCGGAGCCCAGGGGCTGCTTTTCACTGAGGATTTACCGGTCCTGGATGAGGACGCCGGTTATCGTGGCCCCACCGCCTGCAAAGCGGCAGGAATCACTTATCGCCAGCTGGACTACTGGGCGCGCACCGGACTGGTTGAACCAGCGGTCCGCGGCGCGGCCGGATCCGGCTCACAGCGGCTGTACGGCTTCCGGGACATCCTGGTCCTGAAGGTCGTCAAACGGCTGCTGGACACCGGGGTCTCGCTCCAACAGATCCGCACCGCCGTCGAACACCTGCGGGAGCGCGGTGTGGAGGACCTGGCGCAGATCACGCTGATGAGCGACGGAGCGTCCGTGTACGAGTGCACCTCCGCGGATGAGGTCATCGATCTGGTGCAGGGCGGCCAAGGGGTCTTCGGCATCGCCGTCGGCCGGGTTTGGCGGGAAGTGGAGGGCAGCCTGGCGGCCCTTCCCAGCGAGCACGCAGCGGAACCGTCCTTTCCCGACGATGAACTCAGCAAACGCCGGGCGGCCCGAAAAATCTCCTGACCAACCCGCCGGACTCTCAACGTTGCGACTTTCAACGTTGCGACTCCCGCGCTCGAGTCCCGATAAAGGAACGCGACCCGCCATTCAGCGGTAGACGCGGTCGCGCGACGCGGTCCGCGCCAGCAGGCCCGCCAGCAGTTCGTCGAACAGCGCCGCACCCTGCCGCGCTGATTCGCCCGGCCACTGATGCACCGGGTGCGCCGCGCCCTGAATCTGCTGCCAGTCGGCCTGGTCGGGGATGATCGGCGAGAGCAGCAGGGAACCAAACATCTCCCGCATTTCGCCCAGCCGGAAGGTATGCTCCGCGGAAGAATCCCGGACCCGGTTCGCCACGATCCCCGCCGGCTGCAGGGACGGGGCAAACTCCTTACGGAAAAGCTCAATGGCACGCATGGTCCGCTGCGTGCCGGCCACCGAGAACAGGGCCGGCTCCGCCACCAGCAACACCCTGCTGCTGGCCGTCCAGGCCATCCGGGTCAAGCCGTTCAACGACGGCGGGCAGTCAATCAGGACCAGCCCGTACCTGCCCCGGCTCCGCTCCTGCGTCGCATTGGCGAGCAGGACGCTGAGCCGACGAAGGTCCCTCCGGCCCAGGTCGGGCCGGTCATAGATGCCGCTGTACGCCGAGCCCACGGCAACATCGAGCACCGGCGCCCGCCCGCCCGCCGTCCCGGCCCGGGCGACCCAGCCGCTCGGTACCACATTCGCCGCCAGATCAGCCTTGCGGGCATTGCGAAGCAGGCGGCCTATGTCCTGCCGGCCGTCGGGGCTGACGCCCAGGCCGGTGCTCGCATCGGCGTGCGGGTCAAGGTCAATCACCAGGGTGGGAACCCCTGCCGCCAGGGCCGCCGAGGCCAGGCCCAACGTCACTGACGTCTTGCCGACGCCGCCCTTAAGGCTGCTGATGCTTACTACGTGCACGGGCGGATCCTGAACCTCACGTTGACTGTTTTCAGTGCGCCGTCGAGGCAGCGGGTGTGGTGGCGGCGGCCCGGCCGGAAAAAAATCGGCAGCGTCCCGCGCCGCTTAGACTGGTGCTGGAACGTTCGCTGACTGGAGACCCCATTGAAAAAGAGCACCAACAGCCCCGCCCCCGCGACCACGGCCACAAGCCCTCTGTCTGACAGCACTGTATCGGCCGCATTCAGCGACCGGCACATCGGGGTCACCATGGAACCCCACCTTCATACTATGTTGAGCACCCTCGGTTTCGGCTCCCTGGAGGAGTTGTGCCGGGCCGCGGTGCCCGAAAGCATCCAACTCGATACCCCGCTGAACCTCCCCGCCGCGGCATCGGAGGAGGCCATGCTTGCTGAACTGCGGACCATCGCCAGCAAGAACACCGTCCGGAAATCCTTGATAGGGCAGGGCTACTACGGCACCCTCACCCCAGGCGTCATCCAGCGCAACGTGCTGGAAAGCCCCTCCTGGTACACGGCCTACACGCCCTACCAGCCCGAAATTTCCCAGGGCCGTCTGGAAGCGCTGCTCAACTTCCAAACCGTCGTGGCAGACCTGACCGGCATGGCCACCGCCAACGCCTCCATGCTCGACGAGGGAACGGCAGCCGCCGAAGCGATGACCCTGCTGCGCCGCTCCAACCGGACCGCCGCCGCCGAGGCCGCCTTTGTGGTGGACGCCGACGTCTTCCCGCAAACCCTCGCCGTGATCACCACCCGGGCTGAGGCCATGGCCATCCCCGTATTGGTCCACGACTTCGATGCAGGGCTGCCCGACACGGACTACTTCGCCGTGCTGCTGCAGTACCCGGGGGATTCGGGGAAGATCCGGGACCTGGCCCCGATCATCGCCGCCGCCAAGGAGCGCAACGCCCTGGTCGGCGTGGCCGCTGACCTGCTGGCCTTGACCCTGCTCGAGGCGCCCGGCACCCTGGGTGCCGACGTCGCGGTGGGCACGTCACAGCGCTTCGGCGTGCCCATGGGTTACGGCGGTCCGCACGCCGGATACATGTCCGTCCGCGCAGGCCTCGAACGGGCGCTGCCCGGCCGGCTGGTCGGTGTGTCCAAGGACGCCGCCGGAAACCAGGCCTACCGGCTGGCGCTGCAGACCCGTGAGCAGCACATCCGCCGGGAAAAAGCGACCTCCAACATCTGCACCGCCCAGGTGCTGCTCGCCGTTATGGCCGGGATGTACGCCGTGTACCACGGACCCCAAGGGCTGAAAGCCATCGCCAGACGCGTGGCGCAACTGGCCGCCGGGGTCGCTGCTGCGGCCACGGCCGGCGGGCACACACTGGTCCACGAAAACTTCTTCGATACCGTCAAGATCCGCATCGCCAGCATCAGCGGACACGCCGCGCAGGAGGTTGTCGCTGCAGCCTCGGCCGCCGGGTACCTGCTGCGCCTGGTCGACCATGACCACATCCAGATCGCCGTGGACGAAACCACCACCGCCGAAGATGTCGACGTGCTGGCGCGGCTACTCGGCGGCAACCAGCAGCAGGCAGCCACTGCTTCGCCTACCCCGGCCCGCAGCACCGCCTATATGACCAACCCGGTCTTCTCCACGCACAACTCGGAAACCCAGATGCTGCGCTACCTCCGCCGCCTCGCCGACGCCGACTACGCCCTGGACCGGGGCATGATCCCGCTGGGTTCCTGCACCATGAAACTCAACGCCACGGCGGAAATGGCCGCCATCTCCTGGCCCGAATTCTCCAACCTTCACCCGTTCGCGCCGGCGGCAGACACCGTCGGCATCGTTGAGCTGGCCACCCAGCTGGAGTCCTGGCTGGCCGAGATTACCGGCTACGACGCCGTGTCGGTGCAACCCAACGCCGGGTCTCAGGGTGAATTGGCGGGACTGCTGGCCATCCGGGCCTACCACCGGGAGAACGGCCAGCCGGAACGAAACATCGTCCTTATTCCCACCAGCGCCCACGGCACCAACGCTGCCTCCGCCGTCATGGCCGGTCTGAAGGTCGTCGCCGTGGCAACCGACGGGTTCGGCAACGTGGACCTCGACGACCTCAAGCGCCAGGTCACGGTACACGCCGATGACCTCGCTGCCCTCATGATCACCTACCCGTCCACGCACGGTGTCTTCGAAACCGAAATCACAGCAATCTGCGCCATGATCCACGACGCCGGCGGGCAGGTTTACGTCGACGGCGCCAACCTCAACGCCCTCGTAGGCCTGGCCAAGCCAGGCAAGTTCGGCGCGGACGTGTCTCACCTGAACCTGCACAAGACATTCTGCATTCCGCACGGCGGTGGCGGCCCGGGAGTGGGACCCGTGGCCGTCCGGGAACACCTGGCACCGCACCTGCCGGCCCGTGAACTGAGCCAGGACTCCACCGTCGGCCTGGTGTCGGCAGCACCCTACGGCTCCGCGTCGATCCTGCCCATCTCCTGGGCCTACATCCGCATGATGGGCCCGGCCGGACTCCGCCGCGCCACCCAGACCGCCATCCTGTCCGCCAACTACATCGCCCGGCGGCTCAGCGCCCACTACCCGGTGCTGTACACCGGCGCCTCGGACCTCGTGGCGCACGAGTGCATCCTTGACCTGCGCGGCATCACCGCCGACTCGGGAGTGAGCGTCGACGACGTCGCCAAGCGGCTGATTGACTACGGGTTCCACGCCCCCACCATGTCCTTCCCGGTCGCCGGAACCCTCATGGTGGAACCCACCGAGTCCGAGGACCTGGCCGAGATTGACCGTTTCATCGACGCGATGATCGCGATCCGCAAGGAGATCGCTGCCGTGCAGGACGGGCTGTGGCCCGCCGACGACAACCCGCTGGTCTTCGCCCCGCACACCGCGCAAAGCCTGACGTCCGACTGGACGCACCCGTACTCGAGGGAAGAGGCCGTCTATCCGGCCGGCGTCGACCCACGGGCCAAGTACTGGCCGCCGGTCCGCCGCGTTGACCAGGCGTACGGCGACCGCAACCTGATCTGTTCCTGCCCCTCCATCGAGGAGCTCGCCGAAGTATGACGAACCGGAGGCCGCGGACTTGTGCCCGCGGCCCCCGGTCCTAGAGACTTGCACCACCTGCGCTGTCGCATTCTTCGTGGCGGCGTGCCCGCTGACGGTAGATCGCAGGAGTGGAATGTTTTCGAAGATTTTGGTGGCCAACCGTGGTGAGATTGCTATCCGCGCGTTCCGGGCCGGTTATGAGCTGGGCGCGAAGACGGTGGCGGTTTTCCCGTATGAGGACCGTAACTCCATCCACCGGCAGAAGGCCGATGAAGCGTATCTGATCGGGTCGGAGGGGCACCCGGTCCGGGCGTACCTGGACGTGGCGGAGGTGATCCGCGTCGCGAAGGAGTCGGGCGCGGACGCAATTTATCCTGGTTATGGTTTCCTGTCGGAGAATCCTGACTTGGCGCGGGCGGCGTCGGAGGCGGGCATCACGTTCGTGGGACCGCCTGCTGAGGTTCTGGAATTGGCCGGGCATAAGGTCCGCGCCCTGGAGGCGGCCCGTAAGGCCGGGATTTCGGTGCTGGCCTCCAGCGCGCCGAGCGCTGACCTGGACGAGCTGATCGCGTCGGCGGAAGACATCGGGTTCCCCATTTTCGCCAAGGCCGTCGCCGGTGGTGGTGGCCGGGGCATGCGGCGGGTTGACACGCGGGAGGAGCTGCCGGAGGCGTTGCGGGCCGCGATGCGTGAAGCGGATGCCGCGTTCGGGGATCCGACGATGTTCCTGGAGCAGGCGGTGCTGCGGCCGCGTCACATTGAGGTGCAGATCCTGGCCGATGGGCAGGGCAATGTGATGCACCTGTTCGAGCGGGATTGTTCGTTGCAGCGCCGGCACCAGAAGGTGGTGGAGATCGCTCCGGCCCCGAACCTGGACGACACGATCCGGCAGGCCCTGTACCGGGACGCGCTGGCGTTCGCGAGGGCCCTGAACTACGTCAACGCCGGGACTGTTGAGTTCCTGGTGGACACGGTGGGGGAGCGGGCCGGGCAGCACTTCTTTATTGAGATGAATCCGCGGATCCAGGTGGAACACACGGTGACGGAGGAGATCACCGACGTTGACCTGGTGCAGTCCCAGTTGCGGATCGCCGCGGGAGAGTCGTTGGCGGACCTGGGTCTGAGCCAGGACACGGTCGCGATCCGGGGAGCGGCTTTGCAGTGCCGCATCACCACGGAGGACCCGGCGAACGGGTTCCGGCCGGACGTGGGCCGGATCACCGGGTACCGGTCCGCTGGCGGGGCCGGGATCCGGCTCGATGGCGGCACGGTGTATTCCGGGGCTGATATCAGCCCGCACTTTGATTCGATGCTGGTGAAACTGACGTGCCGGGGACGGACGTATCCGTTGGCGGTGGCCCGGGCGCGTCGGGCGTTGGCGGAGTTCCGGATCCGTGGCGTGTCGACGAACATTCCGTTTCTGCAGGCGGTGCTGGATGACCCGGATTTCGTGGCCGGGAACGTGGCGACGTCCTTCATTGATGAGCGGCCGGAGCTGCTGCATGCCCGTACCTCGGCTGACCGCGGCACCCGGCTGCTGACCTGGCTGGCGGATGTGACAGTGAACAAGCCGTACGGGGAGCTGCCGGTGCACGCGGACCCGGCAGCGAAGCTGCCGGACGTGTCGGGGATGGACCTGCCGGCGGGGTCGCGGCAGCGGCTGCAGGAGCTGGGGCCGGAGGGTTTTGCTGCGGCGCTGAGGGACCAGACTGCGGTGGCGGTCACTGACACCACGTTCCGGGACGCGCACCAGTCCCTGCTGGCGACACGGGTCCGGACGCGGGACCTGGCCGCGGCGGGGGCGGCCGTGTCGGCCCTGACTCCTCAGCTGCTCTCGGTGGAGGCGTGGGGCGGGGCGACGTACGATGTGGCGTTGCGGTTCCTGGGGGAGGACCCGTGGGAGCGGTTGGCCACCCTGCGGGCGGCGTTGCCGAACGTGTGCCTGCAGATGCTGCTGCGGGGCCGGAACACGGTGGGCTACACCCCGTATCCGGAGGCGGTGACCGTCGCGTTCGTGCAGGAAGCGGCTGCGGGCGGGATCGACATTTTCCGGATCTTTGATGCGTTGAATGATGTGGCGCAGATGGAACCGGCGATCCGGGCGGTCCGGGCGACCGGGACGGCCGTGGCCGAGGTCGCGTTGTGCTACACCGCTGACATGCTGGACCCGGCAGAGACCCTGTACACGCTGGAGTATTATCTGGGCCTTGCCCGGCGCATCGTTGCTGCCGGGGCGCACATCCTGGCGATCAAGGACATGGCCGGGCTGCTCCGCCCGGCCGCTGCCGCCCGGTTGGTGGCCGCGTTGCGGGCCGAGTTCGACCTGCCGGTGCACCTGCACACCCACGACACCGCCGGCGGCCAGCTCGCGACGCTGCTCGCGGCCGTGGACGCCGGGGTGGACGCGGTCGACGTCGCCGCCGCGTCCCTGGCCGGCACAACGTCCCAGCCTTCCGCGTCGGCGCTGGTTGCGGCCCTGGCCCACACGCCCCGGGACACCGGGATCGACCTGGCGGCAGTCAGCGCGCTGGAACCGTACTGGGAGGCTGTGCGCCGGGTGTACGCCCCCTTCGAGTCGGGCCTGCCGGGCCCGACCGGGCGGGTGTACCGGCACGAGATCCCGGGCGGGCAGCTGTCGAACCTGCGCCAGCAGGCCATCGCCCTGGGCCTGGGCGAACGATTCGAGGAGATCGAGGACATGTACACCGCGGCGGACCGGATCCTGGGCCGGCTGGTCAAGGTCACCCCGTCCTCCAAGGTCGTCGGGGACCTGGCCCTGCACCTGGTGGGCATCAAGGCCGACCCGGCCGACTTCCAGGAAAACCCGCAGAACTACGACGTGCCCGACTCCGTCATCGGGTTCCTCTCCGGAGAGCTTGGGGACCCGCCCGGCGGCTGGCCCGAACCGTTCCGCACCAAGGCGCTGCAGGGCCGGACCATCAAGGTCCGCGACGTGGACCTCAGCACGGAGGACGCCCAGGCCCTGCAGGGCGACCCGGTGACCCGTCGGGCGACCCTGAACCGGTTGCTGTTCCCCGGCCCGACCAAGGACTTCCTGAAAACCAGGGAAACGTTCGGTGACGTGTCCGTGCTGGACACCCGCGACTACCTCTACGGGCTGCAGCGCGGCCAGGAACACACCATCACCCTGGGCAAGGGCGTGCGCCTGATTGCGTCCCTGGAAGCGGTCTCCGAGGTGGACGAGAAGGGCATGCGCACCGTGATGCTGACCCTCAACGGACAGTCCCGGCCCGTCACCGTGCGGGACCGCAGCGTGGAAAGCACCGTCAAAGCCGCGGAAAAGGCCGACCCCAACACCCCCGGCCAGGTCCCCGCCCCCTTCGCCGGGGCGGTCACCGTCACCGTGAAGGAGGGCGACACCGTTCAGGCCGGAGCCGCGATCGCCACCATCGAAGCCATGAAGATGGAAGCCTCCATCACCACCCCTATCACCGGCACCGTCACCCGTATCGCCGTCCACGGCGTCGCCCAGGTTCAAGGTGGTGACCTCCTTCTCACCGTCACCCCCTAACGACGGCATGAGGCACTACGACCTCATCATCCTCGGAGCCGGGTCCGGCAATTCGCTGCCCGGACCCGGCTTCGAGCACCTGCGCATCGCCCTGTCTCCACCGCTGGGGAACGGCACCGCTGCCGTTCGGGTTCCAACGTCACGCTCTACCGGGAGAGGGCCCGCTTCACCGGTCCCAGCAGCCTTGTGATGGCCAGCGGCCAGGTTCTCACCGCCGACCAGGTGGTGATCGCTGCGTTTCACGTCCCTGGTCTGCGACCGATGGACCCTGATCCCCGGGTACGAGGTGGACGGCATCGTCCCCACCGCAACCCAAAAGCGTAGCGGGGAGCGGCCGGTCACCGTCCGACTCCGGCCGGCAAGCGGACCGGGCGGCATGCGGCACCTCGAGGCAGACCTGGTGCTGCTTGCCACCGGACGGGTGCCCCGCGCCGAAGACCTCGACTCCGCCCGGGCCGGTTTCGACCTGCACGACGACCGCCGGCTCGCGGTGGACGAACATCAACGCGTGCTCTCCGGGGGATCCCCTGTACCCGGGGTCTGGGCGCTGGGCGACATCAGCAGTGCACGCCGGCTGAAACACGTTGCCAACGCCGAAGCCCGGGTGGTGGCCCACAACCTGCTGATCCAGCCGCTGATCCAGGCCATGGCCTTCGGCCTGGACGCGGCAACAATGGCCCGCGGACAGTACTGGATCCACCCGGCCCTGACCGAGGTCGTCGAGAACGCGCTCCTCGGCCTGGATCTTGCCGGGCCAGTCAGGAGGGTTTAGGCGCCCCGTACATTCCGTCAACCACCGTCTCAAAGTCCTTCAACACCTGGGCGCGCTTGACCTTCAGCGACGGTGTCAGGTGGCCCGAAGACTCAGTGAAGTCGGAGGGCACGATCCGGAACGCCTTGATCGCTTCCGCCTTGGACACGGATTGGTTCGCTGCGTCGACAGCCTTCTGCACTGCCGCCAGCACCACCTCGGAGGACGCCGCCTCGGTGACCGTCAGTCCTGCCGGCAGGCCGTGGTGCTCCGCCCACTTCGGCAGCGCCTCCTCATCAAGGGTGACCAGGGCTGCCACGAACGGCCGCTGGTCCCCGAGCACCAGGCACTGCGAGACGATGGCGTCGGCGCGGATCTGGTCCTCCAGCAAAGCCGGAACCACGTTCTTTCCGCTTGCCGTGACGATGATTTCCTTCTTTCGCCCGGTGATCCGCAGGAAACCGTCCGGGTCCAGCTCACCCACATCACCGGTCCGGAACCACCCGTCCACGAACGCTTCCCGGGTCAGGTCCTCGCGGTGATAGTAGCCGCGCATGACGCTGACCCCCTTGGCGAGGATCTCGCCGTCGTCGGCTATCCGCACCGCGTTGCCCGGCAGCGGCACGCCCACGGTGCCGATGCGGATCAGCGCCGGCCGGTTCACCGTCACCGGTGCCGTGGTCTCGGTCAGCCCGTAGCCTTCCAGGATCTGCAGGCCGATGCCCTGGAAGAAATGTCCCAGGCGCTCACCGAGGGGTCCGCCACCGGACACGGCGTGCGCGACCCGGCCACCCATGGCGGCGCGCAGCTTGCCGTAAACCAGCCGATCGAACAGCGCGTGACGGGCCCTGAGCAGGAAGGGAATGGAACCGGCCTGCCGGGCACGCGAGTACTCGATCGCGGTGTCGACCGCCTTGGCAAAAATTTTGCCTTTACCTTCCGAGTCGGCCTTCAGCGCGGCCGAGTTGTACACCTTTTCGAAGACCCGGGGCACGGCGAGGATGAAGGTGGGCTGGAAGCTTTGCAGGTCAGCCAGCAGGTTCTTGATGTCCGGCGTGTGGGCCACCTTGGCGCCGGAGGCGATGGCCAGCACGGAGATGAAGCGGGCAAAGACGTGGGCCAGCGGCAGGAACATGATGGTCTGCGACCCCTCCGGCACAACCTCCGGCAGCACAGCGAGGGCGTTGTCCGAGAGCTCCACGAAATTGCCGTGCGTCAGCTCGCAGCCCTTGGGCCGGCCCGTGGTTCCTGAGGTGTAGATGATGGTGGCCAGGTCGTCCAGGCCATGGGTACTGCGCCGCCGCTCCAGGTCTGCATCCGATACCTGCGCGCCCGCCCGGCGCAGCTCGTCCAGGCCATCGCCGTCGAGCTGCCACACGTGCTGGAGTTCGGTCAGGCCCTCCGCGGACGCGGCCTGCCGGATCACATCCTCGTGGGCAGCCGATTCGGCAAACACTCCCACGGCTCCGGAATCGCCCAGGTTCCATGCCACCTGGCTGGGGGAGGACGTCTCATAGATGGGTACCGAAACCCCACCGGCGAACCAAATCGCGAAGTCCACTAGCGTCCATTCGTAGCGGGTACGCGCCATGATGCCGACCCGGTCGCCGAGTTGCACGCCCGAAGCGATGAGGCCCTTGGCCAGCACCTCGACGTCAGCCCGGAAGGTCCGCGCCGAAATGTCCTGCCATGCGCCGCCCAGCCCACGCACGGCAAAAAGTGCAGGGTTGGACGCCTTGGCGGCCTGCCGGAGAACCAGGTCGGTGATATTCACCGTACGCGGCACCTCAACTTCAGCCGGAACGCTGAATTCTCGCACGATAGCTCCTTTGGTATCTGTGGCCCACCCTCGTGTGCCTAACTCTATCCGGCAGGCACGGGACCACAGCTGACATTATGCTACTGGTCAGTAACAATTGGTGCGGAGCGCCCCGGCGGGTCCGGCGCGGCCCGGATTTTCGCTCCGGCATCGATAGAATGACAGCGATGGCTTCCTCCTCTTCCGCCCGCGCCCCGCGCCCGGCCTCCTACCTGACAGCAGCCTGGTACGGTCGGTCGTCCGGCCCGCGCCAGGCCCGGCCCCGACCCTCCCGTGGCCCGCACCGGGTCCCGGGACCGTTAACCCGCCGTGGCCTGGCGATTGGCATCGACATCGGCGGCACCAAGGTGGCCGCAGGAGTGGTCGACGGCTATGGAGCCGTCCTGGAGGAACAACGGCGGCAGACCCCTGGCAATGATCCACGGGCCGTGGAGGCAACGATCGTCGACCTGGTGCGTGAACTCTCGGCCGACCACCGGATCGGTTCCGTGGGGATCGGTGCCGCCGGATGGATGGACCTGAGCGGCAGCACAGTCCTTTTCAGCCCACACCTTGCCTGGCGGAACGAGCCGTTGCGGGAGAACCTCGAACGGCTGCTGCGCCGGCGTGTGATGCTCGCCAACGACGCCGATGCGGCGGCCTGGGCGGAGTGGCGGTTCGGCGCCGGGCGCGGGCAGGACCGGCTGGTCTGCATCACCCTGGGCACCGGTATCGGTGGGGCCATGGTCACCGACGGCAGGCTGGAGCGGGGCCAGTTCGGCGTCGCCGGCGAGTTCGGGCACCAGGTGATCATGCCGCAGGGCCAGCGCTGCGAATGCGGTAACCGCGGCTGCTGGGAGCAGTACGCCTCCGGGAACGCGCTGACCCGCGAGGCCCGGGAGTTGGCGCGGGCCAACTCGCCGGTGGCCCAGGAACTGCTCCGGTCTGTGGGCGGCGACGTGGACGCCATCACCGGTCCCGTCGTCACCGAGCTGGCCAAGGCAGGGGACGCGGCATGCCGCGAACTTGTAGAGGACGTCGGCGAGTGGCTGGGCCTGGGCCTGGCCAACCTCGCGGCCGCCCTGGACCCGGGCATGTTCGTGGTGGGCGGGGGCCTGTGCGAGGCCGGGGACCTGCTGCTGGACCCGGCGCGCCGCGCCTTCGCCCGCAACCTGACAGGCAGGGGGTTCCGGCCCGCGGCGCCGATCGCCGTCGCGGCGCTGGGACCACGTGCCGGCATGATCGGCGCCGCCGACCTGTCCAGGGTCAGCCCGCGGCTGCGCCGGCCCTAGCTGTCCGCTGACTCTTTCCAATCCGACTCGGGCACGGGCTGGCCGGTTACGCGATACTGCAGGAACACCGTGCCACCCTCGAACCGACGCTCCTGGACCAGTTCCAGCGGCACCCTGAGCCCGGCAGGCAGGTACGGTGTTCCACCGCCAACGGCAACGGGGACCAGGTACAACTGGCATTCGTCCACCAGGCCCGCCCGCAGGGCCTGCGCCGCCAACTCCGGGCCGCCGATGCTCAGGTCGGACGGGGAGACCTCCTTCAGTTGCCGGACGGTATCCGGGTCGAAGCTGCGTTCCAACCGTGTTCGGGCGGTGATGGGGCGGTCCAGGGTGGTGGAGTAGACCACCTTGTTCGCTGCCTGCCAGATCTGCGCGAAGTCCCGGGCGATCGGTGACTCGTCGGCAAGGATGTCACTGGACTCCCAATACGACATCACCTCATACATCCGGCGGCCGAACAGGTAGGTTCCGACACTGCGCTCACGGTCATTGATGAACGCGTGCACCTGCTCGTCGGGCGCGCTCCAGTCGAAGTTCCCCTGCGCGTCCACTGTGTAGCCATCAAGCGATGCGATACCGGAGTAGATAAGTTTTGCCATGGCTCCCTGTTTCTTCCTGCCGATACTTCTTCGCCAGCGAAGGCGCGTGCGCTGCCCGGGACAACGTAGAGAACGGCGCCGTAGAGAACGGCGACCTAGAGAACGGCGCCGTCATCCCCGTCGTCATCCCGGCTGGCCGGTAATCGAAACACCAAGTAGCCGGCGCTCGCCACGAACACCAGGATGATGCCGATGATCGCCACCAGGGGCGCTCCCCGCCACAGGATAGCGGCGAGCAACAGCACGATTGGAGCGCCGGCCGCGCCAACCCATGCCAGCAGCAGGGCCGGTTCGGCTGCCGCCAGGGACGGCGGATCCTCCGGCACGAACGCGCCCTCCTCCTCGTCGTCGACGCCGTAATCCCGTGGGCCGGGCGGGGCGGCGGGCGGAGTAGCCGGAGCGGCAGTCGTGTCAGCGCCCGCGCCAGCGATCGGGGCGGGCCGGGCAATGCCGAGCGGATCGAAATCGGCAAAGTCCTGCCTCGGCCCGGGCCCCTCGGTGGGTGTCTGCTCCAGCCGCGCCACCAGGTCGGCCCACACGGCGTCCTCGTCGTTGGCGTCCGGCTCGAGGGGGGAGGGCACGGCATCAGAGGCCATCGGAGTGCTTTCGGAAGAAGTCGGCAGATTGTTCGAAGATCAGGGGCGCGTCGTTGTCCATGGTTGCCACATGGTAGCTGTTGTGCAGCGGGACCACATCCAGTTCGCTGGTGCCGATCCGTTCCTGCAGAATCCGGACACTGCTCTCCGGCACTACCCGGTCCACAGTGCTGCGGAACAGCAGGACAGGTGCTTCCACTGACGAAAGCCCTGCAGCGGTGACCGCCTGCAGGCGGCGTAGCTGATGCACCGCGGCGACCGGGACCCTGGCGTAGGCGCCTTCCGTCACGCCCCGCAGCTTGATGTCGTCACCGATGGCGGCGGTGCTGCGCAGGAGATAGCGCAGCAGGCCGGTGTAGCGGGCCCGCGGGTCGGCGATGGAGAAGGCCGGGTTGACGACGGCGACGCCGGCCACCGGGTGTTGTTCGGCCACCCGTAGCGCCAGGGTGCCGCCCATGGACAGTCCCGCAGTAAAAACGACGTCGCAGCGGGCGGCCAGTTCCAGGAAGGCCCGCTCGTATTCCCCGTACCATTGCTCCCACCGGGTGCGGGCCAGCTCCTGCCACGTGGTGCCATGGCCGGGCAGCAGCGGAAGGGTGACGGCAAAGCCTTCCTGGGCCAGATGTTCCGCCCAGCCGATCATGCTGACCGGGGAGCCGGTGAATCCATGGCTGATGGCCACCCCGACCCGTGCCAGCGCGCCGTGGCCCGGGCTGGTGAAGGCCTTAGCCTCCGGCATGCCGGGCGGCCGCTAGGGAGAAAACTCGCATGCGCCTATCGTGTCACTATTCCGGCGTTTTCTCACTAGAGTAATGTGGCACTGACCTGCCGGACTGGCCATGTCAGCAGGGCGTCGGGGCCGGCATCAGGAGGGAAGCACCGAGTGTTTTATTGGGTGATGAAGCGGATTTTTCTGGGTCCGATCCTGAAGCTGCTCTTCCGGCCCTGGATTAAGGGCCTTGACAACATTCCCGCCGAGGGCGCTGCCATCCTGGCCAGCAACCACCTGTCGTTCTCGGATTCCATCTTCATGCCGCTGATGGTGCCCAGGCCCGTCGTGTTCCTGGCCAAGATGGAGTACTTCACGGGCAAGGGGATTAAGGGCAAGCTCACGGCTGCGTTCTTCCGGTTGACCAACCAGCTGCCCATGGACCGTTCCGGCGGCGCCGCGTCGGCCAATTCGCTGGATTCCGGCCGTGACGTCCTGGCCAAGGGAGCCCTGTTGGGAATCTACCCTGAAGGCACGCGCAGCCCTGACGGCAAGCTGTACCGGGGCAAGGTGGGCGTGGCCAAGCTTGCGCTCGCTACGGGGGTGCCGGTCATTCCCGTGGCCATGATCGGCACCGACAAGGTGCAGCCGATCGGGCGCCGCATTCCCAACATCCGCCGCATCGGCATGATCTTTGGTGAACCGTTGGACTTCAGCCGCTACGCCGGGCTGGCGGAGGATCGCTTTGTGCAACGTTCCGTCACCGACGAAATCATGTATGAGCTGATGAGGTTGTCCGGCCAGGAGTATGTGGACGCCTACGCCAGCACCGTGAAGGAAAAGCTCGCCGCCAGGAAGGCGGGCAAAGCCGCCGAGGCGAAGAATGCCGCCGTGCGCCTGAACCCGGCCAAGGACCAGGTGCTGAAGCCCGGTTCCGTCACAGTGATCGGCCAGCCGGCCGGCCCGGCCGCCGACGTTACTTCCGGGCCGCCGGCCACCGATGGCGCCCCCGGCCCGGCCGGTTCCGTGGGCGCGGCCCTGGAGGATTCAGCGGAAGCCGTGGCAGCGGACCCGTTGCCGGAAACGGACAACCCGTCGGGAAACCTTCCGACGGAGCGGGTAGCTGATGCCGGCAATGTCCAGGAGCTGCCGTTGCGGGACCGGACCCCGCAGGCGGACGACGGCGGACCCGGCCGGGGCACCGCGGCAGCGGTCTAGGTTCATCACCTGGGCCAGCCGACGTCGTCGTCCGGCCCGCGTCGCCGGTGGTGGTCCACGTCCTCGGGGGCAGGAACCGAAATTGTGACGCCGGCGGCCCGGCCGTTACGGCCGCGCGCACCGGTCCTGTCGGCAGGAACTAGTCTTAAGGCGTGACTGATCTTTCTGCCTTCCCTCGGACCACCTTCCCCTCCGGCACCCCTGACGGTTTTTTCAGCCAGGGACAGAGCGGCGTGTCGCAAAGCGGAGCGGCGGACTACCCCGGCCTGGACGACTGGCGTAGCTTGCCCATCTCCCAGCAGCCCAGCTGGTCCGATCCCGGGGTGTATCAGTCGGCCATCAAGGAACTGTCCATCCTGCCTCCGCTGGTGTTCGCGGGTGAAGTGGACATCCTGCGGGAGCGGCTGGCGCAGGCAGCCCAGGGCAAGGCGTTCCTGCTGCAGGGCGGAGACTGCGCCGAGACCTTTGAGGGCGCCACCGCCGACAAGATCAGCGCCCGCGTCCGCACGATCCTGCAGATGGCCGTGGTGCTGACGTACGGGGCTTCCATGCCGGTGATCAAGATGGGTCGGATGGCGGGCCAGTTCGCGAAGCCGCGCTCCTCCAACGACGAAACCCGTGACGGTGTAACCCTCCCGGCGTACCGCGGCGACATCGTCAACGGCTACGACTTCACGCCGGAGTCCCGCGCCCACGACGCGTCCCGCATGCTCAAGGCGTACCACACGTCCGCCTCAACCCTGAACCTGATCCGCGCCTTCACCCAGGGCGGCTTCGCCGACCTTCGGCTGGTGCACCACTGGAACAAGGGCTTCACCGGAAACCCGGCGCACGCCCGCTATGAGTCGCTGGCCCGGGATATTGACCGTGCCATCAAGTTCATGGCCTCTTGTGGCGCCGACTTCGAAGCGCTCAAGCGGGTGGAGTTTTTCGCCAGCCACGAGGCGTTGTTGCTCGACTATGAGCGGGCGCTGACCCGCATCGATTCCCGCACGGGCCTGCCCTACGACACGTCCAGCCACTTCCTCTGGATCGGCGAACGCACCCGCGAGCTGGACCACGCGCACGTGGACTACCTCTCCCGGGTGCGCAATCCAATCGGGGTGAAGTTGGGTCCTGCTACCTCCGGGGACACGGCACTGCGCCTGATCGACAAGCTGGACCCCAACCGGGAGCCGGGGCGCCTGACCTTCATCACCCGAATGGGTGCGGGCAACATCCGCGAGAAACTGCCCGCCCTGGTCCAGCGCGTCACCGACTCGGGCGCGCAGGTGCTGTGGGTGACGGACCCGATGCACGGCAACACGGTGACCTCGCCGAACGGATACAAGACCCGCAACTTCGACGACGTCATCGACGAGGTGCGCGGCTTTTTCGAGGTGCACGAGGCGTTGGGAACCTTCCCGGGCGGTCTGCACGTCGAAATGACCGGCGACGACGTGGCCGAGTGCCTGGGTGGAGCCGACCCGGTGGACCAGGAAGCATTCCTGGAACGCTACGAATCGGTTTGCGACCCCCGGCTGAATCACATGCAGTCCCTTGAGATGGCATTCCTGGTTGCCGGGGCGCTGGCCAAACGTTCCTAGGGGAAAGGGCAGCACAGTCGCGCCGTGAGGCGTCCGGTCTGTCCTGCCCTTTCCGCTGTCCGGCTCTAAACCACTGTCAACGTGATGACCGATCCCTCGGGCACGTCCTGATTGACCGGGTTCTGGTCGCGGACTGTGCCAAAGAACCCTCCCAGGATGTTGTTGACCTTGACCTGGAAGCCTGCCTGTTCAAGGTCGTGGACGGCTGACTGCACCTGCTTGCCGATGTAGCTGGGCACCCGCACCATGCGGGGACCCTTGGAAATCGTCAGCCGAACTGTCTGCCCCCTGGTCAGGGTCCCGTTGGACGGGTCCTGCGCCACGACGGACCCGGCCGGAACGGTCCGGTCGAACACCTCGTCGTCCTCGACCTCCGCCTTCAACCCGGCCGCAGTGAGCGCCTGCACCGCCTGATCCTTGGGCTTACCCACCACAGCAGGTACCGGAATGGGCGTCGGCCCCTTGGAGACAACCAGGTTGACGGGCGTCGACTCTCTTTTCTGGGCGCCGGCGGCGGGATCCTGCGCCAGTACGGTTCCCGCGTCCGTGTCCTCGTCGTACTGCTCCGTGACGCTGCCCAACGCGAGCTTGGCAGCATTGAGTGCCGACTTGGCTGCCGCCAGGGTTCCGCCCGCCAGCCTGGGTACTGCGTACAGCACCGGCCCCTTGGACACCAGCAACGTCACAGGTTGAAACCTGCGCTGCTGCGTCCTGGGCTCCGGGTCGCTCCTCACCACCAGGCCCTGCAGTACCGACTCGTCAAAAACATCCTCGGTGGTGGAGGAAAAGCCCTGGTCCGCGAGGAGCGCCTGCGCTTCGGCCACGGTTCTGTTGTGCACATCCGGTACCGTTGCCAGGGCTCCCGGTCCCAGGCCGAAGAACCATCCGGCCGCCGCCGCGAGAAGCGCCAGCACCAGCAGCACGGCGACCCAGAGTAACCCCCGCCGGCGGGGGTTACCGCGGCGCAACGCCTGGGACGGAGTCGCAGCGGCTTTTGAACGGGCCTTCAGCGCTTCCCGGTTTTCTCTTTTGCTGGGGCGCGGCGCAGGCCGTTCCAGGTCCGCCGTGTCTTCCGGCGGGAACAGCAGGTTTCGCCCGGGGGCCGGAGCTCCTGAGGCTGACCCGGCAGGGACACTGCTTGGCGGCCTAACGGGACGTGCACCGGCAGCCGGTACGCCTTGTCCAGCTGCTGGGAGCACCGAGCCTGGGAGAACCGAGGTCGCATTGGCCCTCCCGCCCAGCACAACTGTCGGATGAGCACCGTTCCCGGCAGCAACACGGCCGATCGGCTCCGTGGGCGCATGGCCGGACGCCGGCAGCGCGGCGATGCCCGGGCTGCCGAAGTCCAGCTGCGCGTTGGACAGGGTCGTCCGGATGTGCCGCAGATCTTCCAGCAGCGCGTTGCCGTCCGCCGGACGGGCTTCCGGGTCCCGCTCGGTGCAGCAGCGCACCAGTTCGTCCAGTTCCGTGGAAAGGCCCGGCAGCTCTTCCGAGGGGGGCGGCACCGTGGACCCCACATGCTGCATGGCCACCTGGATGGGCAGGTCCCCGCGGAACGGCTGCCGGCCGGTGAGCATTTCGTAGAACATGATGCCGACCGAGTAGATGTCGCTGCGTGCGTCGGCCGGCTGACCGTTGACCAGTTCGGGAGAGATATAGGCGACCGTTCCAATCAAGGTCGCGGTGTTGGTCGTCGTCGTCACGGCGCGGGCCAGGCCGAAGTCGCCGATCTTGATCCTGCCGTCATCGGCGATCAGGACGTTCTCCGGCTTCACATCGCGGTGCACCAGACCGGCTGCATGGGCAGCACCGAGCCCCTCCACAATGGCGTCCAGATATGCCAGCGCCAGCCGCGGCGGCAGTGCCCCACGTTCGTTGAGCACGTCCCGCAGGGTGTGGCCCGGGAGATACTCCATCACCAGGTACGCCAAGCCGCCGTCATTGCCCTGGTCAAGCATCCCCACCACGTGAGGGTGGGAGAGCCGGGCAGCGGCCTTGGCCTCGCCGCTGAGCCGTTGCAGAAAACCGGAATCGGTGGCCAGGTGAGGGTGCAGCACCTTCAGCGCCACACTGCGGTCCAGCCGGGTGTCGGTGGCAAGGTACACAGTGGACATGCCGCCGCGGGCCACGCGGGACAGGACCTGGTACCGGCGGTCAACGAGGGTCCCGACGAGGGGATCGGCTGGCTGTTGGTGCACCCTTCGATCCTAGGCTCTGAAAAGAAAAGGGACCGGGTCCAACACTCAACCCGGTCCCTATCGTTACGTGGCAGTATCAGCCCGTGGCTGCCTGCGCGGTGCTCAGCTGAAGCTGGCCTGGTAGGCCCGAACGGACGCGACGTAGGCCTGCGTGTCGGGGAACATGCCGTTCTGGGAGACGGAGTATTGGCCCTGGTAGTAACCGGCGATGGCCTCATCGACACTGGGGCTGGTGGAGACCAGGACCCGGATGATGGCAACGCCAGCCGTGACGTTGTCCTGCGGGTCCAGCAGGTTCAGGTGCCGGCCGACGAGTTCAGAGGCCCACTCACCCGATTGCGGAATGACCTGCATGGTGCCGATGGCGTTCGCCGGGGAGACGGCCTGCTGGTCAAAACCGGATTCCTGCATCGCGAAGCCCAGGGCCAGGGTGGGGTCAACACCCATCTGCTGGGCCGTGGCGACGATGATGTCCTGCATCTGTCCCCGTGAAGGCACCGGGGCGGCGAGCAGCGCCGCCTTGTTGACGTTGGCCTCGGCCACCACAGCTTCCGGGTAGGTGTAGTGGAGGAAGGTGCTGGGCACCAGATCCGTGGGAGCCGGTGCGGCGGCGGCAGCCGCTCCGGCGCCTGGCAGGGTGAGCTCCTTGCCCGCGAAGATCACACTGTTGGCCGAGAGGTTGTTGGCGCTGAGCAGGTCGCCGACGCTCACCCCGGCGCCGGCGGCGATCGAGGTGAGGGTGTCACCGGGCTGGATGGTGTAACTGCCTCCCGGAGCCTGGCTAAGCTGCACGACGGCGGTTGCGGTGACCGCTGCGGGCCCGCCGAGGCTGATGGCCTGGCCGGGGTAGATCACTGAGGTGTTGCTCAGTCCATTGAGCTGCAGGACCTCGCCCACACCCAGGTCGTGGGCTGCCGCGATGGAGGAGATGGTGTCGCCGGGCTGGACGGTGTAGCTGCTGCTGCTGCCGTCGGTGGCTGCCGCGGCCGGTGAGGGCGAGCTGTTGTTGCCGCCCAGGCTGATTTGCTGTCCGGGGTAAATGATGCTGGCCGCGGCGAGGCCGTTCGCGTCCAGTACCTCCTGCACGGCCAGTCCGTGCTGGGCAGCGATGGAACTGACGGTATCGCCTGCCGCAACGGTGTAGCTGTCCGGTGCGGGGGCTGCGGGCAGCATGGCGGTCAGGGCTGCCGGGACGGCCGAGGCCAGTTGTGAGGCGGGCACGATGACGGCCTTGGACAGGGCCGGGCCGGCGGTACCGGTGGACAGGACGCTCTGGTTTGGCATGGTCCTGGCCGGGGCGGCGTGCGGCTGCTGGGCGGCAGCGGGCTGAGCCAGTGCCAGCGAGGACAACATGACGACAGGGAGCGCGGCAGTGGTGACAGCAATCCGTTGCTTGATGGACTTCTGTCCCTGTTGTGGCTGGCGTGCGGAGTTCATCAAATCGTCCTCATTCGAAGGGGGCGTGTGGTGCCAAAGTGCAATTTGTTACCTAAGTGACTCCTGTGAATTTACACCACATCCCGTGTATCACAACGTGCGAGGAGCGTCGGGACCCAGCGGGCGGCGCGCCGAGACCCGAAATGCGCACCGGATGTGCCCCACGGCGATACCGATACGGCCGCCGCCAGGAAGGGGGTTCTCACGCTGCTCCCGCCAGGCTCCCCGCGGTGTCCGACCATCCCCGGAGAACTCCCGCGTTTGGTCGGGAGCAGGAGGTGGAAAGGGGAAAAAGTAGGCCCGTGCCGGGCAATATGGCACGCTTGAGCTGTGAGTAATGTAGAAGCTTTGGTGGGCACCTGGATGCCCCTGCCCGATGTGGCCGAACTGTTGAATGTTTCCGTCACCAAGGTGCACGGGCTCCTTAACGACCGGTCCCTGCTCGCCCTGCGCGTAGGCGAACGCAAAATCCGCAGCGTTCCGGCGGAATTCTTTGTCGACGGGGCGGTCCTGGACAGCCTCAAGGGAACCATCGCGGTCCTGGTGGATGCCGGCTTTACAGACGAGGAATCGATCAACTGGCTGTTCACGCCGGATGATTCCCTGCCCGGTCGTCCGGTCGACGCGCTCCGGGAGGGACGCAAGACCGAAATCCGTCGCAGGGCCCAGTCCCTGGCCTGGTAAGCGCGCGTCCGCTCCACCTCCGGGGAGGGCATGACGCTGGCGGGAAGGGTCCCGTCAGGCGGACCGGCGGACGGCTGTGATCGCCAGCGCGTGCAGCGCTTGTGCGGCCAGTTCCGGCAGCGCAAGGGCTTCGAGCGCCGCGAAAGCAGACGACCAGTACGAATCGATCAGTGCCTCGGTGGCTTTCAGCGCTCCGGAACGGGCCAGGATGGCGCGGATCGTGTCGATGTCCTGGCTGGAAAGGTCCGGATGGCCAAGCCGTCGATCCACAAAAAGCGCGTCCGCGGCTGTGGCAGAGGACAGTGTGTAGCCGATCAGTACGGTTCGTTTGCCTTCACGCAGGTCATCCCCGGCCGGTTTGCCGGTGGTTTCCGGATCCCCAAAGACGCCCAGCACATCGTCACGGAGCTGGAACGCTTCACCCAGGGGCAGGCCGAAGGCCGCGTAGCCCTGCAGCAGGGCGGGGGAACCGCCGGCCAGGGCGCCGCCAAGCACCAGGGGATGTTCCATCGAATACTTGGCGCTCTTGTAGCGCAGGATGGTCCTGGCCCTGTCAACGGCCCCCGCCGGATCCCTGGTTGGCCCGGCAACTTCCTCCAGGATGTCCAGATACTGTCCAGCCATCACTTCGGTCCGCATGGTGTTGAACACGTTGCGGGCCAGCTGTTCCGGCCGGGGCTCTCCCGGCACCTGGATCCCTGCCCGTTCCGGCAGCAGCCCCCCGACCGAGGAAAAAAGCTCCTCGGAGAAGGACAGGCACAGGTCGCCCGCCAGGATGCCCGCCGCCTCGCCGAACCTGTGCCGGTCCAGGGTCCAGTTGTTGGTGTCGTGCAGGCCCTCGAACCGGCGATGCACGCTCGGCTGGCCGCGGCGGGTGTCCGAGCGGTCAATGATGTCGTCGTGGATCAGCGCGGCGGCCTGGAATAGTTCCAGCGCGGCCCCGGCGGTCACCACCGCATCGGCTCCGGCCGCGCCACCGGCGCCGCGCCACCCCCAATAGCACATCAGCGCGCGTAACCGTTTTCCGCCCGTGACGAGGTGCTCCAGCGCTGCCGCCAGCTGGACGGCGTCCGGTGACACCGCTGCCAACAGGGCGCGCTTGCCGTCCAGGAAGGATGACAGCCTGTCGGCGACGGCGGCTATATAGTCCTCCTGCTCCCGTCCAATGTTTTCGGCGCCGCCAGCATTCCCTTCGGGGGCCCGCTCCGGGCTGGACGGAGCTGCCACGCCGGAGGAGGGAGCGCCAGGGCCACCGGAAGCGGCGATGGGGCCGGTCACTTCAGGGACGCCGGCAGGACATTGGCGCCGATGGTGACGGTGACGGTCCCTCCGGAAGGCACGACGGATAGGTTGATGGTCTCCTTGCCCTCCGCCCGGCTGAAGTCCTTGGAGGCGACGGATCCCACGGCATCACCGGGCAAAGCGGTAAAGCCCTGGTCCTGGAAAACCGTCGTGTAATGATTCACGACGTCGGCGGCTGGGGACGAGGTTGACTGCACCAGCGAAGCAACTGCCACCGGTTTGGAGGTGTCCAGGGAGGAAGAGATGACCTGCGCACCCTCAAGTGGCGGTATCAAGGTCGAGGGAAAGTTTGGAATCAGCGCACCGACAGTCGCCGACGTGTTCGCAGAGGCCCCATCCGAGGCGGCCGTCGCAGTGTCCGCGGCGGAGGGCGGGACGGCGGCAGTTTCGGTGGGCGTGGCGCTGGTGGCGCCGGTCTGCGTTGAAGCCGCACCGGTGCTTTGGGTGCTCCCCTCGGTGCCCGAACAGCCAGCCACTGCCAGGCCGGTCGCCAGCAGCACGGCAGCTGCCCCCGCGCGGGCGGACACAGGACGGAAAGCTTTCCACGGGGCTGTGCGGCTGGTCACGGTCCGGATCACGAGTCCTTACTAATGGCGAAACTAATGGCGAAAAACGCTGGGGTCCTGCCAGTTTAGCCAGTCCCCTCCGGGGTGGACGAGCCACAGCCCCGCGGAGCCGATGTCAGGAGCGGAACCTAGAATGGAGGCATGGACAGCGGGGCGGGACAACCGGAAGGCGCGCCTGGACGGCAGCAGCACCGCCGTCCAGGTGAGAGCCACATCCTGCACGTCGATATGGACGCCTTCTATGTCTCGGTGGAGCTGCTGGACAAACCCGCCCTGCGGGGAAGGCCCGTCATTGTCGGTTTTCCCGGTGGCCGGTCCGTCGTCCTTTCGGCTTCCTACGAGGCCCGCGCCGTCGGCGTCCGCTCCGCGATGCCCATGGCGACTGCCATGCGGCTCTGCCCGGCAGCAGTGGTCGTCGAACCCCGTCACCGACTGTACGGTGAGGTGTCCCGGAACCTGATGGACATCTTTGGTTCCATCACTGACCTGGTGGAGCCGCTGAGCGTTGACGAGGCCTTCCTCGATGTGGCCGGGGCCCGGCGCCGGCTCGGTAGTCCGCTTGATATCGGCGCCCTGATCCGTGCCCGTGTCGCAACCGAACTTGGTATCACCGCCTCCGTGGGGATCGCATCGACCAAATTCGTTGCCAAGATCGCCTCGGCCAGGTGCAAGCCGGATGGAATGCTGCTGATTCCGGCCGGGGACACCGTCGCCTACCTGCACACCCTTCCGGTACAGGCTCTGTGGGGAGTCGGGGCCAAAACGGTCCAGGTGCTGGCACGGCTCGGAATCCATACCGTTGCAGATATCGCCGCCACGCCCCGGCCGGTGCTCCACCGCGTCCTCGGCGCCACCGGCGACCACGTTTCCAACCTGTCGTGGGGCATTGATCCAAGACCGGTGACGCCGGTCCGGGTCGAGAAAAGCCTTGGCGCCGAAGAGACCTTCGCCGAAGACACCTACGACGACGGCGTCCTCACCCGCGAACTGCTCCGGCTCTCGCACAAGACCGGAGCCCGGCTTCGCGCGTCCGGCCTGCTGGCCCGGACCGTGGGACTGAAACTGCGGTACGCGGACTTCACCACCGTCAGCAGGTCCAAAACGGTGGGGACGCCCATCGACAGCGCCCAGCTGTTGTACGGCACCGCCGTGGAGTTGCTGTCTTCGCTGGGGGAGCGGCCGCTGAGCGTCCGGCTGATAGGTATCCGCGCTGAGCAACTGGAGCGTTCCAGCCAGACGTCCCTGCAGCTGAGCCTGGACCGACGGAGTGACAACTGGCGCAGTGCCGAGGCCGCCCTGGACGCCGTCACCGCCAAATTCGGTTCGCGAACCATCGGCCCGGCCCGGCTGCTCGACGGCGGCGCCAGCCACGGAGCAGCCGGCAGCCCGCGAACCAAAGGCGTGTGAACGAACCGCCAGGCAGGCGGAAAGGGTCCCCAAACGGGCCGCCAAGACAGGAGGAAGCCTCCACCAACGGGCGGCGGAGGTGCCGGAAAAAGGCCACCCCTCCGCTCCTCCCGCGGGTGTGCATCCCGGGTTTCAGTTCCAAGGAATCACGCCTATTCTTATTACCAAGGAGTTAGCTGAGAACGGAGCCACTCTGTTGCGGATTCCCCACCGGCAGCGTTGCCACCACGGCGGACGCGGCAGGGTGCGGGAACCAACAGTGGGGTTCCGTTCGTTCTCGGTATGAACGCCACGTCAAGACCTATAAGGAGGTCGCGATGCCCCTCTCGGAGCATGAACAAAGGCTGCTCGAACAGCTGGAGCAGCAACTTCACGCTGAGGACCCCAAGTTCGCCAGTTCCCTGGCGTCGGATCCGGCGCGATCATTCTCCACCCGGCACATGGTGATCGGGTCGCTGATTGCGATAGCCGGGATCCTGGTGTTGCTGATGGGCGTCGCGTGGCAGATCATTCCACTCGGTGTTGTCGGTTTTGTCATCATGGGCGGCGGTGTCTACTTCGCAACGCTGCGCAGTGGTCCGCCACGCACCGGCGCCACCGGCGGAGCCGCCGGCGGCGGGCGCCCCAAAAGTTCCTTCATGAGCAACCTGGAAAACCGCTGGGACGAACGCCGCCGCGACCAGTAGCAGGGCCGGCGCGCCGCCCCGCCGGAAAAAACCCTCCACTTCCTTCCACGCATAGCTGAATACGCGAAATGGACCCGCTTCGGCGGGTCTTTTTTTTGCGTCCGGGAAGGCATCGTGACCAGACCCGGTCACCGTTGCGGGCCACCAGATGATGTTTCGTGCCCTTCTTTACCATCCTCGAGGGTTGGCTGGGTCAGCAACCGGATTTTCCCTCCACTGTCCTCCACCCCCGGAGCCTCCGGATCTGCGCCCCAGACGGCCGAACTTCCTGCTCCCGGAAGCCTGAAATGGCATTGACCGTGGATGATTGTGGAGTAAAGTGGAGCACGTAAGAGGGTAGAGGCGAAGGGGTTCGGTAGATCCTCCAAATCACGAGGTTGGTGGGATGTTTCTCGGAACACACTCACCGCGCCTGGATGAGAAGGGCCGGATCATTCTTCCCGCCAAGTTCCGCGAGGAACTTTCCGACGGCCTGGTCCTCACGCGGGGGCAGGAACGTTGCATCTACGTCTTCAGTCAGCGGGAATTCGAACGGATTCACGAGCAAATGCGTCAGGCTCCCATCTCCTCACGCCAAGCCCGTGACTACAGCCGGGTTTTCCTGTCGGGAGCCTCTGACGAGGTACCCGACAAGCAAGGGCGTGTGACCATACCGGCCGCACTCCGCACGTATGCCGGTCTCGACCGGGAACTGGCAGTCATCGGCGCCGGAACCCGGGCGGAGATCTGGGACGCGCAGGCCTGGGCGGACTACCTCGAGGAAAAGGAGCATTCCTTCTCCGACACCGACGACGCCATCCCCGGCATTTTCTAGATTCAGCAGCTGGTTCTTGTGTCAGACCTCCAGCCGCCCAGCAGGTACGTCCTGGCTCCACTTCCCCGGAGTCAGGCCGGACAGGCTTGGCGCGGATGGGGATCTGGGTCAAGAACCCGCGATACCGGCGTTGCGGCGCAGAAGGAGGCGACATGACGGCTGAGCCGCCCATTCCGCCCACCTCATCCCGGCACGTTCCCGTGCTGAAGGACCGCAGCATCAACCTGCTGGCGCCCGCCTTTGAACGCGCCCTGGAGGCCGGTACGACGCCGCTGGTCATCGACGCCACCCTGGGCATGGGCGGCCACAGCGAAGCCATGCTGCAACGCTTCCCCCAGCTTCACCTGATCGGCATCGACCGCGACACCGAGGCCCTGGACCTGGCGGGGGAGCGGCTTCAGCCCTTCCGGAACCGCATCGATCTGGTCCACGCCGTGTACGACGAAATTCCCGACGCCGTCGCGGACCTGGGGTTCGCCGAAGTCCACGGCGTGCTGATGGACCTTGGCGTATCCTCCCTGCAGCTTGACGAACGCGAACGCGGATTCGCCTACTCCTACGACGCGCCCCTGGACATGCGCATGGACACCAGCCGCGGCCAGACGGCGGCGGACGTGGTCAACACCTACTCCGAGGACGACCTGGTCCGGATCATCCGCACGTGGGGTGAGGAAAAATTCGCCGGACGGATCGCCAACCGTATCGTCAGCGCCCGCGCCGCCAAGCCGTTCCACACCACCGGCGAACTCGTGGAGCAGATCCGGCAGGTGGTTCCGGCCGGAGCCGCCCGCACGGGAGGCCACCCAGCAAAACGCACCTTCCAGGCGCTGCGCATCGAGGTCAATGAAGAACTTGACGTGCTGCAGCGGGCAGTTCCAGCAGCGGTGAATGTGCTGGCCGTCGGCGGCCGCGCTGTCGTCCTGTCCTACCACTCGCTGGAGGACAAGATCGTCAAATCAGTCTTCGCCGCCCGCTCGAAGTCGTCCGCACCACTGGGCTTCCCGGTGGAACTGGAAGAACACAAGCCTGACCTCAAAACCCTCACCAAGGGCACCGAAATCCCCACTTCCGCAGAGATTGCCGAAAACCCGCGCGCCGCGTCGGCCCGGTTGCGCGCCGTCGAAAAAATCCGATCCAGGAGATCAGCATGAGCGTGGCCCCCAGTACCTACCAGGCAATCCTCGGCAACACCGCCCGCACACTGCCCGTGGGCGGATCATCTCCCGCCGAACGGCAGGGCACCAAGGTCCGCACCCCGCTTGCGCTGGTGGTCAGCACCCCACGCAGGCGGCGGGCGCCGTTTGTGGTGGTTTGCTTCCTGGCCCTGGTCGCGGCCCTGATGACCGTCCTGGTCCTGAACATCTCCGTGTCCAGCGGGCAGTACCAGCTGGTGCAGCTGCGCGCCGAGCAGGCCGACCTGATGAAAACCAACCAGGATCTGACACAGCAGGTCCAGAACGCCCAAGCTCCCCAGAATCTGGTGGCCAAGGCCTCAGAATTGGGCATGGTGGTTTCCACCTCCATGGGCCAGATCGACCTGGGCAGCAGGACTGTCAGCGGCAACCCGCAGCCGGCCACCGCCGGTGACAAGCCGCTGGCTACCATCGCTGCTCCGGCCGTCGGTGCTGACCAGGCTGGCGGAGGCTCCGCCGCATCGTCCTCGACAGCGAACTCGTCGAAGGCCGGCGGCAGCGCCTCAGGAGTTCCTGCAACAGCAGGTGCCCAGCAGTCTTCGGCATCAGCGGCGGACCTGAACGGTGGAACCGTTCCGGCTCCCAAGCAGAAAAACGGATAGGAAACCCCGCCGGCCCACCCCCCGTCCCGGGTTGGCCGGATCCAGGCATGTGGGCTGCAGCGGCAAGGTAACGAGGAAATTCAGTGGCACGTAACACCGGCAACGGAAGCACCAGCAGCAGGAACACCCGTCCCACAGCCCGATCCGGTCGTGGCCGCCTCCGTTGGGGGCTGGCCGCCATGCTGGCTCTGCTGCTGGTCATCTCCGGCCGCCTGTTCCTGGTGCAGGGCCTGGACGCCGGGGGCATGGCCGAAGCGGCAGTGACCCAACGCACCGTTGTCCAGCAGTTGCCGTCCACCCGTGGCGAGATCCTGGACGCCAACGGCAAGGTCCTGGCCCAAAGCATCATCAGTTACGACATCACCGCTTCCCCCAAGAACAACACCGCCGCGGAAACCTTCAAGCGACGGAACCTGCAGACGGACACGTTGGAGGATGTCAGCCGCGACCAGGGCATCTCCGAGCTGGCCGGCGTTCTGGCCCTTAACGAGGCAACCGTGCGGGAAGCTCTCACCGGTACGGGCGACTTCAACTACGTAGCCAAAGGCGTGACCCCTGACATCGAGGCCAAGGTCATGGACCTTGGGCTGCCCGGGATTTACGCCCAGCCCACCAGCCAGCGCGTCTATCCGCTGGGCGCGGTGGGCGGCAGCATCGTCGGCTTCCTGGGATCAGACGGCACGCCCCTGGCCGGCGTAGAGCAGACCCTGAACGACCAGCTGACGGGCACCGATGGCCAGCGCACCTACCAGCGCGGGGCCAACGGCATTGTCATTCCCACCGCCCCGGACGAGATCCAACCGGCCGTGAATGGGCAGTCCGTGAAGCTGACCATCAACAGCGACATCCAGTACTACGCCCAGCAGGCCATTTCCAACCAGGTGAAGAAGTTCAGCGCCCAGTGGGGCAACATCGTCGTGATCGAGGCCAAGACCGGCAAGGTCATCGCCCTGGCCGAGGACTCCACCGTGGACCCGAACAACCCCGGCGGCACCGACGCCACCAACCGCGGAGCACGCTCCGTCACCGCCGCCATCGAACCCGGTTCCACGGAAAAGACGGTCACCGCGGCGGCAGCGATCAACGAGGGCAAGGTCACCCCGCTCTCCCACATCCTCGTCCCGCCCACCTACACCACCAATGGTGAGACCTTCTCCGACGCGTTCACGCACGGCACCGAGCAGCGCACCTTCGCCGGCATCATCGGCGACTCCATGAACACCGGAACCGTCATGGTGGGCGAGCAGCTGTCCAAGCAGCAGCGCTATGACTACCTGCACAACTTCGGCGTGGGGCAGGCCACCGGCATCCCCCTTCCGGGCGAGAACGCCGGCATCCTGGCCCAGCCGGACCAGTGGGACGGGCGGCAGGAATTTACCGTGCTGTTCGGCCAGGGCGTTTCACAGACCCCCCTGCAGACGGCGATGATCTACCAGACCATTGCCAACAAGGGGGTGCGCCTGCAGCCGCAGCTGGTGGAGTCCTACATCGACCCCGACGGCATCGAGCACAAGGTCAACCCGCAGCCCGGGACCAACGTGATCAGCGAATCAAGCGCCCAGGACGTCAAGGACCTGCTGGAGAGCGTGGTCACCGTCGCTGACGCCAAGGACGTCAAGGTTCCCGGCTACCGGGTGGGAGGCAAGACCGGAACGGCCGAAGCCCCCCGCGACAATGGCATCGGTTTCGACGGCTACACCGCCTCCTTCGTGGGAATGGCGCCGATGGAAGACCCGCAGTTCGTTGTGCTCGTCACCGTGCAGCGGCCGCAGGGCGACATCTACGGCATCTCCCAGGCGCCGGTGTTCAACTCCGTGATGGGCCAGGTGCTGCACAGCTACAACGTGCCCCCGTCCACCACGCCCTCCGTGGGACTGCAGCAAAAATACTAGAATCGACTACGGCGCCTCCCAGCGCCGCAATCCCCAACGTTCCGCATTCCGTTCGTCCGGAAACGCGTCCACCGGCTGTCCATGCGTGACAGCACGCCCATCACCAGCTTCGGAGCCTGCCATCGTGACTACCAACCAGCCGTCCGTGGACGCCCCGGAAGCACCGCTGCGCCCCTCCCGCGTGGAACCGGTTCCCCTGGCAGAGCTCGTCCGGTTCCTTGATGCCCGGCTCCATCCGGACGCCGGCCCTTCGGCCAGCGACGGCGTGGCCATCACCGGTGCCAGCCTGGACTCCCGTCGTATCCAGCCCGGAGACCTCTACTTCGCACTGCCGGGGGCCCATCGCCACGGAGCCGAGTTCGCTGCCGCAGCGGTCGCGGCAGGAGCTGTGGCAGTCCTTACCGATACCGAGGGCACCGGCCTGCTCCGGAACGCGTCGCAACCGCTCCCTGCGCCCGTCCTCGAGGTCGACGAGGCCCGCCGTGCCGTGGGCCCGGCCGCCGGCTTCATTTACGGCAGGTCCGCCGCCGACATTCCGCTGCCACTGTTCGCCGTCACCGGAACCAACGGCAAAACCACCACCACCTATCTGCTGAACTCGCTGCTCAACGCTTTGGGGCACAGCACCGGCCTGATCGGCACGATCGAAATCCTGGCCGGCTCCGAAGCCATCCCCAGCACCCTCACCACTCCGGAATCCCCTGACATCCACGCCCTGCTGGCCCTCATGCGCGAACGCAGGCTCGGCGCCGCCTCGATGGAGGTCTCCTCGCACGCCGTGGCGTACCGCCGCGTGGACGGCGTGGTCTTCGACGTCGCCGGGTTCACCAACCTCACCCAGGACCACCTGGACCTGCACGGCACCATGGCGGAGTACTTCGCCACCAAAGCCCAGCTATTCACTCCCGCGCACTCCCGCCGCGCCGTCGTCACCGTCGATGATGAATGGGGCCGGCGCATGGCAGCGGCCAGCACGGTCCCGACGACGACCCTGCTCACCTCCGCTCCTGGTCCCGGCATCGACGCCGATTGGCAGGTCACCGAGGTCGAGCCCGCCGGACTCGGCCATCAATTTCTGCTGCGCGGACCCGACGGGGCCACGCTCAGGGCCCACACGTCGCTCCCCGGACACTTCAACGTCGCCAACGCGGCCCTGGCCTTGGTCATGGTGGCAACCTCAGGAGTGCCCCTGGGGCAGCTGCAGGCGGCCCTGACGGACCAGGACCCCCTCAGCGTCCAGGTGCCCGGCAGGATGCAACTGGTCGCCGCCGAGCCAGTCTCCGTCGTCGACTTCGCGCACAACCCGGACGCGCTCGAACGTGCACTCCAGGCAGTCCGGCCGGCCGATCCGCAGGCACGCCTCATCATCGTGTTCGGGGCCACCGGCCAGCGCGATGCGAGCAAACGGCCCACCATGGGAGCGGTCGCCGCCCGTTTCGCCGACATCATCATCGTCACCGATGACGACCCCCATGACGAGGACCCCGCCGGTATCCGGGCAGCCGTCCGGGCCGGAGCTGAACAGGCATCCGCCGGCGCCGCGCTGGAGCGAACCATCCTGGAGGTTTACCCCCGCGCCGAGGCCATCACCCGCGCCGTGGAACTGGCCACCCGCCGAGACACCATTCTCGTGGCCGGCCGCGGCCATGAGGTGTGGCAGGAAGTCCAGGGAGTCAACCTGGCCCTCGATGACCGGGTGGAGCTCCGGCGTGCCCTGGCACGCTCCGGATTCACCGACCAGACCGAACCCGCGATAGAGTCCTAGATCGAGATGACGATACTGACAGCGGGCGAAATTGCCGCATTGACCTCCGGGCACCTGACCTCCACCGCCGATGCGGACCTCCCTATCCAACTCAACGGAGTCGTGACCGATTCCCGCGAGACCCGGCAGGGTTCCCTCTACGTGGCCAAACCCGGCGAATTCGCCGACGGGCACGCCTTCCTCCCCGATGCCTTCGCCGCCGGGGCCGTACTCGCCCTGGCCGAACGGGAAGTTTCCGACGCCGGGGGCCGGCCATACCCGGCCGTGGTGGTCCAGGACGCAGTGCTCGCCATGGGCGCCCTGGCCGCCGAGGTCGTCCGCCGCATCAGGGCAGCCGGGGAACTGACAGTTATCGGCATCACCGGTTCCGCCGGCAAAACGACCACCAAGGACCTGCTCGCCGGGATCCTGTCCTCCCTGGGCCCGACAGTGGCCCCGCAGGGATCCTTCAACGGCGAAGTGGGTGTGCCGCTGACCGTCTTCCGGGCCGACGCTGACACCAGGTACCTGGTCATCGAAATGGGTGCCACAGGCATCGGGCACATCCGCTACCTGGCAGACATGGTTCGCCCGGACATCGGCGTCGTGCTCGGCGTCGGCAGCGCCCACGCCGGCGAGTTCGGGGGAGTGGAGAACATCGCCATCGCCAAGGGCGAAATGGTGGAAAGCCTAGCCCCCGGAGGCACCGCCATCCTCAACTACGACGACGAGCGCGTCCGGGCCATGTCCGCCCGCACCGTCGCCCGGGTGGTCCACTTCGGCGAGGGTGACACCGGAAACGAGGATGCCCGCCGAACGGGCCTGCAGGTCGTCGCGGAAGACGTCCGCACCGACGCGCAGGGCCAACCCACCTTCCTGCTCAGCTTCCCGGGCTTCGGGGACCCCGGGCAATTGCCGGTGACCAGCCGGCTGCTCGGCCTGCACCACGTCACCAACCTGCTGGCCGCCGCGGCGGCGGCCCGCGCCGCCGGTGCCCCCGCCCAGCTCATCGCGTCCTCGCTCAGCCAGCAGGCGGCGGCGAGCCGGTGGCGGATGGAGCGCACCGACCGCGCCGATGGTGTGACAATCATCAACGACGCCTACAACGCCAACCCCGAATCCATGCGCGCCGCCCTGCGGACCCTGGCCGAGCTGGGCCGCGGCAACGGCTCGCCACGACGCACCTGGGCCGTCCTGGGCCCCATGCTGGAACTTGGCGATGACAGCATCCGGGAGCACGACGCCGTCGGCCGCGTAGCCGTGCGACTGAACATCTCGCGCCTGTTGGTGGTGGGCAGCATCGCCCGCTCCATGCACGTTGGCGCCGTGATGGAAGGTTCCTGGGGTGACGAATCCATGTTCGTGGAAACCGCCGAGGAAGCCCACGACCTGCTGTCGCGGGAACTCCGGCCGGGGGACATCGTGCTGGTGAAATCCTCCAACGGCGCCGGGCTGAGGTTCCTGGGCGATCAGCTGGCAGCGCCGGCGGAAAGCCCCACAGCGCAGACACAGGCAGGGACGTCCGGACCGGATGCCACCACCGACAGCGGAAGGACGCAGCTCCAATGATCGCTTTGCTCATGGGAGCCGGCCTGGGGCTGTCCTTCGCCATGGTGGGCACGCCCCTGTTTATCCGGCTCCTCGTCAACAAGGGCTACGGCCAGTTCATCCGCGACGACGGACCCACCTCGCACCACACCAAACGCGGCACACCCACCATGGGCGGCGCCATCGTGGTCGGCTCCGTTGTCTTCGCGTACCTGATCACGCACCTGGTGCTGTGGCTGCTCGACTCCCGGTCCACCGGGCCCACAGTATCCGGATGGCTGCTGCTGTTCCTCATGGTCGGCATGGGCCTGGTCGGTTTCCTGGATGACTTCATCAAGATCTCCAAGCAGCGCAGCCTCGGCCTGAACGCCAAGGCCAAACTGATCCTGCAGGCCACTGTTGGCATCCTTTTCGCCGTCCTCGCCCTGGCGTTTCCCGATGAACGCGGACTCACCCCCGCCACCACCAAGATCTCCTTTGCCCGGGACATCCCCGGACTGGATCTGGCGTTCCTGGGACTCACCGCCGGTGTGATCCTCTTCATCATCTGGTCCAACCTCATCATCACCGCGGCGACCAACGGCGTGAACCTCACCGACGGGCTCGACGGCCTGGCCGCCGGGGCCTCGGTGATGGTGTTCGGCGCCTACACCCTGATCGGGATCTGGCAGGGTAACCAGAGCTGTGGATCACCGGGACTGGTCACTTCGCACGTCTGCTACGACGTGCGGGACCCGCTGGACCTGGCGCTGCTGGCCGTCATCATCTTCGGCGCGCTGATCGGGTTCCTGTGGTGGAACACCTCCCCGGCCAAGATTTTCATGGGAGACACCGGATCCCTGGCCATCGGCGGCGCCGTGGCCGGTTTTGCGATCCTGTCCCGCACCGAGATCCTGCTGGCCATCATCGGCGGCCTGTTCGTCATGATCACCCTCTCCGTCATCATCCAGGTCGGCTACTTCAAGATCTCCGGCGGCAAACGCGTTTTCAAGATGGCACCCCTGCAGCACCACTTCGAACTCAAGGGCTGGGCCGAAGTGACAGTGGTCGTCCGTTTTTGGATCCTCTGCGGCCTGATGGTCGCCGTCGGGCTGGGCGCCTTCTACGCCGAATGGGTCGTGCAGCTGTGAGCGCGGATACCGGCGCCGCTGCGCCGTCACGGCTGGACCGGCTCACCAGCTGGGACGCCGACTGGTCAGGACTGCGCGTCGTGGTCGCGGGCATCGGCAAGACCGGCTTTTCGGTCGCCGACACCCTTGCCGAACTGGGTGCCCGCGTCGTCGTGGCCGCGGCAGCCGACGACGAGCGCGCCCAGCGCGACGCCGACACGCTGCGCATCGTCGGCGTCGAGGACGTCCTGCTCGGTCCGGCCCGTTCCGAGGAGCTGCCCCTGGTCGGCGGCCTGCCCCCGGAACTGGTGGTCACCAGCCCCGGCCTGACACCCCGGCACCCCCTGCTGGCGGCCGCCGCAGCCGCCGGCATCCCCATCTGGGGTGACATCGAACTGGCCTGGCGGGTGCGCACCAAGTCCGGCCGCCGCACCGCCGAGTGGATCGCCATCACCGGCACCAACGGCAAGACAACCACCACCGGCATGGTCGAATCCATGCTGCAGGCCGCGGGTCTGCGCGCCATCGCTGCCGGCAACATTGGGACCCCCATCCTGGACGCGGTGCGCGACCCCGAAGGGTACGACGTGCTGGCCGTTGAACTCTCCAGCTTCCAGCTGCACTGGACGCACAGCATGTCGCCGATCGCCAGCGTCTGCCTGAACATCGCCGAGGACCACGTCGACTGGCACGGGTCCCTTGCGGACTATGCCGCGGACAAGGCAAAGGTTTACGCCAACACCCGGCGTGCCTGCGTCTACAACGCCGAACAGATCGAAATCGAACGCATGGTCGAGGACGCCGACGTCATCGAGGGCTGCAGGGCCGTGGGGTTCACCACCGGCACGCCGGCCATCAGCATGGTCGGGGTGGTCGAAGACCTGCTGGTTGATCGGGCCTTCCTGGCCGAACGTCGGGACTCGGCGCTGGAATTGGCCAGCATTCAGGACCTGGGCCCCCTGGTTCCCCGGCACCTGGTGGCCAACGCCGCGGCCGCCGCCGCCCTGGCCCGCGCCTGCGACGTTCCGCCGGCTGCCATCCGGCAGGGCCTGCTCAACTATGAGCCCGGCGGCCACCGCATCCAGGCCGTTGCCAAGCAGCTCGGCGTGCTCTGGGTCAACGACTCCAAGGCCACCAACCCGCACGCGGCCTCCGCCTCGCTGGCAGCCTTCAACCCGGTCGTCTGGATCGCCGGCGGCCTGTCCAAGGGCGTGGACTACGACGAGCTCGTCCAGGCCCACGCCAGCCGCTTCAAGGCAGTCGTGCTGATTGGGGCCGACAGCAGCGCCCTGCGCTCCTCCCTGCGGCGACACGCACCGGATGTCCCCGTGATCGAGGTGCCGGCGGGCGAAACTGGACAGGTGCAGAACGCCGGAACGGGCACGCTCGGCACCTCCGGCGCAGGCCCGGAGCAGCAGGTACCCGCTTCAGGGGCAACGGTCATGGCCAGGGCAGTGGCCCTGGCGGCCGGGGTCGCCGAATCGGGTGACACCGTGCTGATGGCTCCGGCGTCTGCCTCCATGGACCAGTTCTCTTCCTATGCTCAGCGGGGTGAGGCGTTTATCGACGCCGTTCGTGAGCTGGTGGAAGGGCAGGCGACGACCAGCAAGGAGTTCTAGTGGTCACTACGCCCGCTCGACCGACCCCCCGGGGCAAAGCCCCCGAACCGAACCGCAACCGACGCGACGTGCAGCACCGACCGTCCGGCACCGGATCCACTCCCGTCCGCCCGGCGTGGGACACCCCGGCGCGCCCGCTGCCCAGGACGTCGGCCGCGGCCAGGGACGGATCGTCCCCGGCTGGCGCCTCCCGCACGGGTACCGGCCGTTCCGGGCTGCGCCGGTTCTTCACCGAGTTCTGGCCACGGATTGAGGGCAGCAACCGGCCCAGCAACGGCTCCAGCTACTACCTGATCCTGGGCACCACCCTCGCCCTGACGTCCATCGGCCTGATGATGGTGCTCTCCTCCTCGGCTGTCGAGTCCATCTCCCAGGGCGTGCCGCCGTACGACCTGTTCGTGCGGGAAAGCATCTTTGGCGTCGTCGGTGTGGTCCTGATGCTGATCCTGTCCCGGTTCAGCGTCCGACGGCTGAAGCGGTTGGCCTGGCCTGCCATCATGCTCTCCATCGTGCTGCTGGCGCTGGTCTTCAGTCCCATCGGCAAGGCGGTGAACGGTAACCGCAACTGGATCGAAGTGGGCGGATTCAGCGCCCAACCGTCCGAGGCGGCCAAGCTTGCCCTGGCCCTGTGGATGGCCACGGTGCTGGCCCGCAAGGGCCCCCTGGTCCGGCTGGCCAAGCATTCGGTCATCCCCGTGCTGTTCCCGATGACCACGATCGTGGCCGGGCTGGTGGTGCTGGGGCACGACCTGGGCACCACCGTCATCATCCTGTGCATCGTGGCAGCCGGTCTCTACTTCGCCGGTGCGCCAGGCAAACTCTTTATCGGCTTCACCATCCTCGGCGCCGTTGGTGCCGTGGTCATGGCCCTGACCAGCGGTAACAGGCTCTCCCGCCTCTCGGGCTGGCTTGGCAACTGCGACGACGGAAACGACCTGTGCTTCCAATCCCAAAACGGCATCTATGCGCTGGCCTCCGGTGGCTGGTGGGGCGTGGGCCTGGGACAGGGCCGGCAAAAGTGGAACTGGATTCCCGAAGCCCACAATGACTTCATCTTCGCGATCATCGGCGAGGAATTCGGCCTGCTCGGCAGCCTGGTGGTGGTGCTGCTCTACGGCGTCCTGGCCGTGGCGATCTTCCGCGTCATCGTTCGGCACAACGACCCGTTCATCCGCATCGTGTGCGGCTGCATCATGACCTGGATCATCGGCCAGGCCTTCGTCAACATCGCCATGGTGACGGGGCTGCTGCCCGTCATCGGCGTGCCCCTGCCCCTGATTTCCTACGGTGGAACCGCCCTCACCCTGGTCCTGATGGGCGTCGGCGTCGTGCTGTCCTTCGCCCGCACCTCACCCGCTTCCGAAAAGGCTGTCGCATGACCACCGCCCCCGAATCCGCAGCCACCCCTCCGGAACTGTCAGTCGTCCTGGCCGGAGGCGGCTCCGCAGGCCACGTCAGCCCCTTGCTGGCCATTGCCGCCGCCGTCCGGGAACTGCGCCCGGACGCCCGCCTGCTCGCCGTCGGCACTGCCGAAGGCCTTGAAAGCCGGCTGGTCCCGGCCGCGGGACTGGACCTGGCCACCATCGGGCGCGTCCCGCTGCCCCGCCGGCCCTCTGCCGACCTGCTCAAGGTCCCCACCCGGCTCCGCGGCGCCATACGGGACGCCGGCCGCCTGCTGGACGACGCCGGGGCGCACGTCGTCGTCGGCGTCGGCGGCTACGTGAGCACGCCCGTCTACCTGGCCGCCCGCAAACGCCGCATCCCTATCGTGATCCACGAGGCGAACAGCAAGGCGGGGCTGGCCAACCGGGTCGGCGCCCGCTACACCGACCTGATCGGCACCGCGTTCCCCGGCACCGGACTGCGGCAGGGCCGGTTGGTGGGCATGCCCATGCGCCG
>JAODMR010000147.1 GCA_025465475.1 Micrococcaceae bacterium | reverse complement strand
AACGGGACGGTCCCGCAACGCCGCGGATCGAGCCCGTCGAGATCAAACCCGCGGGCGACGCACGGTCTCGACAAGCTCGACCAACGGGACGGTCCCGCAACGCCGCGGATCGAGCCCGTCGAGATCAAACCGGCGGACGACGCACGGTCTCGACAGACTCGACCAACGGGCAGGGTCTCGACAAGCTCGACCAACGGGGTCTGGAAGCCGCGCATCGCGGCGCCGAGGAACGAGGCGCCGTGTCTAAGCGGCGTAGACCCCGTTGGCCGGGCTTCAGGCTCGGCCAACGGGGTCTCGACAAGCTCGACCAACGGGCAGGGTCTCGACAGACTCGGCCAACGGGCTTCAAGCTCGGCCAACGGGGGTCGACCGGTGAAGGGGCTACTTCACGTCGTCGTCGACCCAGTCCATGGACTTGGTGACGGCCTTCTTCCACAGGCGGAGCTGCCGGTCGCTTTCGGCCTGGTCCATTTGCGGTTCCCACCGCTTGTCTTCGGACCAGTTGGATGACAGCTCGCCCAGGTCCTTCCAGAAGCCCACGGCCAGGCCAGCAGCATAGGCGGCGCCCAACGCAGTGGTCTCCGTGACCTTCGGCCGGATCACCGGAACGCCCAGGATGTCCGCCTGGAACTGCATCAGCTTGTCGTTGGCGACCATGCCGCCGTCGACCTTCAGTTCAGACAACGGCACTCCGGAGTCAGCGTTGACGGCGTCCAGGACTTCCCTGGTCTGGAAGGCTGTTGCCTCCAGCGCGGCCCGAGCAATGTGGTTCTTGTTCACGAACCGGGTCAGCCCCACGATCGCGCCGCGGGCATCGGAGCGCCAGTAGGGGGCGAACAGGCCCGAGAACGCCGGGACGATGTAGACGCCGCCGTTGTCGGGGACGGCAGCGGCCAGTGTCTCGACCTCCGGTGCGCTGCTGATCAGGTTCAGGTTGTCGCGCAGCCACTGGATCAGGGAACCGGTGACGGCGATGGAGCCTTCCAGCGCATAGTGGGGCTTCGCGTCGCCCAGCTTGTAGCCGACCGTCGTGAGCAGGCCGTTCTTCGACCGGACAATTTCTTCCCCGGTGTTGAAGATAAGGAAGCAGCCGGTACCGTAGGTATTTTTGGCCTCGCCGGTCTCGAAAGCGGCCTGGCCAAAGGTGGCTGCCTGCTGGTCGCCCAGGATGCCGGCCACGGGCACCTCACGCAGCAGCTGTGAAGTGTGGACCGTGCCGTAGACCTCCGAGGACGACTTGATCTCGGGCATCATGGACCGCGGCACGCCGAAGGTCTTCAGGATGCTGTCGTCCCAGCTGAGGGTTTCCAGGTCCATGAACAGGGTGCGGGAAGCATTGGTCACATCGGTGATGTGCACACCGCCGTCCGTGCCGCCGGTGAGGTTCCAGATGACCCAGCTGTCCGTGTTGCCGAACAGCAGATCCCCCGCTTCCGCCTTGGCGCGGGCGCCGTCGACGTTGTCAAGGATCCACTTGATCTTGGTGCCGGAGAAGTAGGTGGCCAAGGGCAGGCCAACCGTTTCCTTGAACCGGTCCACGCCGCCGTCGGCCGCCAGTTCATCAACAATCGGCTGGGTGCGGGTGTCCTGCCAGACAATCGCGTTGTACACCGGCTGACCGGTGGTCTTGTCCCACACCACCGCCGTCTCGCGCTGGTTGGTGATGCCGACCGCAGTGATGTCATGGCGGGTGAGGTTGGCCTTGGAAAGGGCGCTGCCAATCACCTCACGCGTGTTGGCCCAGATCTCCACCGGGTCGTGCTCCACCCAGCCGGCCTTGGGAAAGATCTGTTCGTGTTCCAGCTGGCCGGAGGAAACGATGGTTCCGGCGTGGTCGAAAATGATGGCGCGTGTGCTGGTGGTTCCCTGGTCAATGGCGATTACGTACTGAGACATCGTTGTTCCTTTGCAGTAATGGGGTTGGTATGGGGAGTTACTTCACCAGCAGCGGCAGCCAGTTGGACAGGGCACCACCCAGGGCGCCACCGATCAGCGGCCCGACGACGGGTACCCAGGCGTAGGCCCAGTCGCTGCTGCCCTTACCGCGGATCGGCAGCAGGGCGTGGGCGATGCGCGGGCCCAGGTCACGGGCTGGGTTGATGGCGTATCCGGTGGGCCCGCCGAGGGAGGCACCAATGCCTACCACGAGCAGGGCCACAGGCAGCGGGCCGAGGGAGGCGGCGCTCTTACCGAAGAGCAGGATCACAAACACCAGCACGAAGGTGCCGATGACCTCGGTCACCACGTTCCATCCGTAGGAACGGATTGCCGGGCCGGTGGAGAAGACGCCCAGCTTCGCGGCAGGCTCGGGTTCGCCGTCGAAGTGCTGCTTGTAGGCCAGCCAGCAGACGACGGCGCCCAGGAAGGCTCCGAGCATCTCGCCGCCAAAATATGTCAGGGTGCTGCCGAAGTCCACGGGGACGCCCGGGACGAATTCCTTCGCACCGCTGGTGATGATTCCGACAGTGACCGCCGGGTTCAGGTGTGCGCCCGACTTGGCGGCGACGAACACGCCGGCCATGACGGCCAGGCCCCATCCCCAGGTGACCAAATGGAACCCGCCGGCGTTGCCTTTGGTGCCGCTGAGGGCGACGTTCGCCACCACCCCGCAGCCGAGCAGCGTCAACATCATGGTTCCCATCACCTCGGACAGGAAGATAACTCCTAGAGACATCATTGACTCCTTATATTCTGTTGTCAGGCGGCCACGGGTGGTGGCCGCCAGTTGTGCAGGCGACGGCCGTCAGGCGACCAGCCGCTGCACTTGGACCCCGTGGAAACGGTCCAAAATCTGTTCGGCGTCGCGGATTTCCGTCGCCCTGCGCTCCTCGTCCCATCCCAGGGGTCCGGCGAGGGCCTGGGCGAGCTCCGTCAGGAGGTTGGGGGTGACCAGACCGCGGAAGGCCAGCGCCGTGCGCCGGATGAGCACGTCGATGAGGTGCCCCACCTGCTCCCGCTCCACCATGTACGCCACTTCCCGAGTGCTCAGCTCCGGTGTGGAGGCAAACACTTCATCGGAACCATCCTGCAGATACCGCAGCACTTCGGTGGCCCGCGTGCCGTAGCGCGTCAGCAGTCCAGCGACACGTGCCGCGTTGATCCTATCCGTGGCATGGTTCCTGATCCAGAGGTCCTTTTCGGTCTCCGTGCGGGGGAATCCGGCCCCACCACCGATGGCGAGCGCCGCAGTGGACACCTTCCGGGGCATCTTGAGCAGGGTCAGCGCCTCATCGCTCAGATGCTCGGACAGCGCACGGAACGTGGTCCATTTCCCGCCGACCAGGCTCAGGCTGGAAACGGTGCGCCCGCCCTGAACGCGGTCACTGCGCTCGATGCGGTAGTCACGGGAGACAAAACCCGGGGCGGTTTCGTCGTGCCTGGGCAGGGGGCGCACTCCGGCGAAGGAGTAGACAATGTTCTTCCTGCTGACCGGGATTCCCGGAAACACGTGGCCGACCAGGTCAAAGAAGTAGTCGATTTCCGCGTCGGTGCACACCGCGTCCTCTGTTAGGTCAGCATCCACATCCGTGGTGCCGACCAGGACGCGGTCCCCCATTGGATAAATCAGGACGATCCGGCCATCGGTGTGTTCGAAGAAGATCTCCCGTCCGGCGCAGGCGGCGAGCAATTCCGGCGCGTCCAGGACGATGTGTGAGCCCTTGGTGCCGCCCATGAACCGGGTGGGTGCACCGAGGGTGTCATTGGTGTAGTCCACCCAGGCGCCGGTGGTGTTGATGATGACGTCGGCGCGGAAGGAGTAGGTTTCCCCGGTCAGCTGGTCGGTCAGTTGCACGCCGTCGTCGGTAATGCCGGTTGCGGCGACATAGTTGGCGGCACGGGCGGCCTCGGCTGCCCGGTCCACCTCCACACCCGGCGTACCCGCCTGAGCACCGGCCTGCTGCCCGTCGCGCAGCACATCCAAGGTGAGCCGTTCGGGGTTGTGCACGGACGCGTCAAAGTAGGTGGCGGCGTATTTCACGTCGGGGCGCAGTTCCGGCTGTTCGCGGAGGGCCTTCTTGCGGCCAACGAAGCGGTGCCGCGGCACGGTGCCGCCGTCGCGGGAGAAGGAGTCGTACAGGCTCAGGCCGAGCTTGATCAGCAGCGCTCCTCGTTCCTTGGGAGCTCCCTGCTGTCGGTGGGTCAGGAACCTTAGCGGTGCGGCAAGCACGCCGGAAAATGTGCTGAAAATCGGGATGGTGGTCTGCAGCGGCTTGACGTAGTGCGGCGCGATGCGCAGCAGCCGGTTGCGCTCCTGCACGGATTCACGGACCAGCCGGAACTCACCGTTCTCCAGGTAGCGGATACCGCCGTGGATCATGTGGGAGGAAGCACCGCTTGCGCCCTGGCAGTAGTCCCCGCGCTCCACGAGTGCCACGTCGACCCCTTGGAGGGCCAGGTCGCGGAAGGTTCCCACACCGTTGATGCCGCCACCAATGATCAACACCTGGGCGTATGGACGGGACCGCAGCGCATTCGCGTCACTGCGCCCGCCGGTCCGCGGGGAAGAGTCAGAAACTTCGGGGTATGCCACTGCGACTCCTTTGAGCCAGGATCCGATTGCGCCCTGGGACGCCTGCTGTCATCATTCTGGGAAGGCGTGGAAAATGGCGTCAATCTCTATGCACAAATGTGCAGAACGGAGTTCGGATGCCCCCCAAGGGTCACTCGCCGTCGGACAGCCTGCGGGCGGCGCAGATGTACTACCTGCAGGACCTGACCATGGACGCCATCGCCCGCGAACTGCGGACCTCCCGTTCCACCGTGTCCCGGCTGCTGTCAGCCGCCCGCGAGAGCGGCCTGGTGCAGGTCCAGATCCGCAGCCCGTTCGAGCGCACCCCCGAGTTGGAGAGGTCCATCAGGCAACGGTTCGGGGTCGAGGTGCACGTCGTGCCGGTGACGGACACCCTGGGGGACGCGGAGGTGCTGGACCGGGTGAGCCTGCAAGCCGCCCGCACCATCACTCCGCTGGTCGATTCGGACGCCGTCGTCGGGGTCGCCTGGGGATCAACGCTCAGCGTCGTGAGCCGTCATCTGACCCGCAAGACCACCCACGACACGGTCATAGTGCAGCTCAACGGAGCCGGAAATCCACAGACAACAGGAATCACCTATGCCAGTGACATCATGCGCCGCTTTGGTACGGCTTACGGCGCGCGGGTGGAGCAATTCCCGGTGCCCGCTTTCTTCGACCAGGCGGCGACCAAGCAGCTGATGTGGGCCGAGCGCAGCGTCAAGCGCATCCTTGACCTGCAGGCGCGGATGACCATGGCGATTTTCGGCGTCGGTTCGGTTGATGCCGACATTCCCAGTCACGTCTACACCGGCGGTTATTTGGACGAGGCCGACCTGAAGTACCTTTCCTCGAATGACGTGGTGGGCGACGTGGCCACCGTGTTCTTTCGGGCCGACGGCTCCGACGAAGGCATCGTGCTCAATGAGCGCTCCAGTGGACCCGACCTACGCCTGCTGCGTTCGGTGCGGCGGCGTGTCTGCGTGGTGTCGGGTGCCGCGAAGATCAACGGCCTGCGCGGGGCGCTGGCTGCCGGGCTCGTCACCGACCTGATCCTGGACGAAGGCACCGCCCGTCGGCTCGTTCAAGCTGACGACGGCGAAGCGCTCGCGTAGGCACGGTGGCGGGGTCAGGACCTCCGCACTGGGTAGAGTTCTTGGCATGACCCTCGCTCCCCCCATCGCCCTGAACAACGGCGTCAGCATGCCGCAGCTCGGGTTCGGCCTGTACAAGGTGGCCCTCGCGGACAGCACAGGATTGGCCCTCGAGGCCCTGGAGAGCGGCTACCGCAGCTTGGACACGGCCGCGATGTATGGCAATGAGGAGGGCGTGGGCGCGGCTGTACGCGTGGCCACCGAGGGCGACGCCGGAGACCTGCAGCTCCGGCGGGAGGACGCCTTTGTCACCACCAAGATCTGGAACGACAGTCATGGCCATGACGCGGCGTTGGCCGCCTTCGATAAAAGCAGGGAACGGCTCGGACTCGATTACGTCGATCTGCTCCTGATTCACTGGCCTTGCCCCCAGCAGGACCTGTATGTCGAAACCTACCGGGCGCTGGAGCAGCTCTATCACCGGGGACTGGTCCGGGCCATTGGGGTATCCAACTTCCAGCCTGAACACCTCAAACGGGTGCTGGCCGAATGTGAGGTGGTTCCCGCCGTCAACCAGATAGAGCTGCATCCATGGCTGCAGCAGCACGAACTGCGCAACCTGCACGCCGCGCACGGCATCGCTACCGAGGCGTGGAGCCCGCTCGCGCGTGGGGCCCTGCTGTCGGACCCCGTCCTGCTGGACCTGGCGGCCGGGCTGCGGCGCTCCGTGGCGCAGGTCGCGTTGCGCTGGCAGCTGCAGTTGGGACACATCGCGATTCCCAAGGCCAGCTCCGGCCCACGGCTCCGCGAGAACCTGCGGCTTTTCGATTTTGAACTCGACGACGCTGCCATGACCGCCATTGCCGGGTTGGACCGCGGGCACCGGTCCGGGTCCCATCCCGACCGGGTCAACTGAACGGGAGCCGGCGATGACCATTTCGGTAAATCTGCAGGACAGGGCCGTCCGGGCCACCGTAACCGTGGACGGCGGAACCGTGCACTATTGGGATTACGCCCCATCCCGACCCGGCTCCGCGTCCCGTACGGTGCTGGCCATTCACGGCTTCCGCGGCGACCACCACGGACTGGAACGGATAGTGGAGGCGCTGCCGGATCACCGGATCATCATGCCGGATCTTCCCGGTTTCGGGATGTCACCACCGTTTGCCGACACCCCGCATGACATCGACGGCTACTCCCAATTCGTGGGCGGCCTCCTGGCGTCCATGGAATTGGGCCCGGAGACCGTGCTGCTGGGCCACTCGTTCGGCTCCATCATCTGCAGCCATTTTGTCGCCGCCCATCCTGGCACGGTGTACCCGCTGATCCTGGTCAACCCGATCGCCTCACCGGCGCTGGAGGGCCCAAAGGCGGTGCTGTCCCGGTTGGCGGAACTGTACTACCTGCTTTCCGCCCGCCTGCCGGAACCCCTGGGCCAGTCGCTGCTGCGAAACGGGGCGATCGTGCGCCTAATGAGCGTCACCATGGCCAAGAGCCGGGATAAACACCTCCGTCGCTTCATCCACGGGCAGCACGCCGCGTACTTCAGTTCGTTTTCGGACCGGGACATGCTGCTGGAGGCCTTTCGCGCTTCCATCGCCGGAACGGTCCGCCAGGTCGCGTCCCAGCTGACGCTGCCCGTGCTGCTGATCGCCGGCGAACAGGATGAAATCGCCCCGCTGCCCAGCCAGCACGTGCTGGTGAACCTGTTGCCCGCGGCCGAGCTCGTGGTGATTCCCGGCGTCGGCCATCTCATCCACTACGAAACGCCCGACCGTGCCGCCCGGTCCATCGAGGACTTCCTCTGCCGGCATCCGGCCCCACACCACGGAACGGTCGGACAAGGAACCGCTCCGTGAAGATCGTCATCGACGCCCGGTTCACCCGGACCGACCACCACGACGGCATCAGCCGTTACGGGGCCAGCCTGATCGCCGCCGTCTCCCCGCTGGCAGAGGTCACCATGCTCATCTCAGATGACCGCCAATTGGCGTTGCTGCCGGACGTTCCGTTCGTGAAGATCAGCAGCCCGCTCTCGCCGCGTGAACTTTTCGTTGCACATGCGGTGAACAAGCTGCGGCCGGATGTCGTCTTTTGCCCCATGCAGACCATGGGCAGCTGGGGCCGCCGTTACGGGCTGATCCTGACCCTGCACGACCTGATCTACTACGAGCACCCCACCCCTCCCGGGTTCCTCCCTGCCCCGGTGCGGCTGTTGTGGCGGCTCTACCACAAGGCGTACTGGCCGCAGCGGTTGCTGCTGAACCGTGCCGATGTCGTGGCCACCATCAGCCGCACCACCGCCGGGCTCATGGCCCGACACCGGCTCACCCGGCGCCCGGTGGGCATTGTGGGCAATGCCCCGCAGTCGGGCCGCCCGGCCCGGGACAGTGGCGTCCCCCCGGAAAAACTGCTCGTCTACATGGGGTCGTTCATGCCGTACAAAAACGTGGAAACCCTGCTGCGGGGCATGGCGGGCCTGCCCGACTACACGCTTCACTTGCTCAGCAGGGTCACCCCGCAGCGCCGGGCGGAGCTGGAACGCCTGGTGCCGGCCGGATCCCGCGTCGTGTTCCACAACGGAGTGACCGACGACGAGTATGACGACCTGCTGCTCCGGGCAACGGCCCTGGTCACCCTGTCGAAAGCGGAGGGCTACGGGCTGCCGCTGGTGGAGGCCATGTCCCTTGGCACGCCCGTGGTGGTCAGCGATACGCCCATCTTTCGGGAGGTCGGCGGGAACGCCGCAAGCTACGTGGACGCCGACTCCGCCGCCTCCTTCACCGAGGCTGTCCGCGCCCTGGACGATGAGGAGACCTGGCGGGAACGCTCGACGGCGGCTGTGCGGCAGGCGGCTGAATTCAGTTGGGAGCATTCCGCGCGGAGCCTGGTGCAACTCGCCCAAGAGATCACCGCTACAAAACGTCCAACCCGTCGCACCTGACCTGCACGGCGGAGCCCGACCGTTTGGCGGCGTTGCTGGCCTTGAGGGCACGAAGCTTCCCCGTTACAGCCGGAGCCAGCGCATAGGGAAAGAACACCAGGGTCCGGTACTCAGGGACATCCGGAGCCCCTGGAGCAGGAATCGCCGGGACGGGAGCCGGACCCACCACGCGGACCTCGGGCGGCAGCGACAACTGCGCCACCAGGTTGTTCACATCCTGCTGCCCACCCGTGAGGGAGGCGATCCTCACGGCGGGCGGCAGGCCCAACTCCTGCCGGAGCGCCAACTCGCGCTCGGCAAAGCCGGCCGGGTCCCAGCGCACCAGCGCCCCCACCACTGAGCTCTCATCAGCTGTCACGACGACGATGCCACCTTCCCGGGCCGGACGCACCAGCGCCGCTGCGTTCAGCCACCGGCGCAGCGTGTCTTCCGAAGCGCGCAGGGACTCACGGCGGAGCAGCGCGTTCCCATCCAGCAAAAGCGCTGCAGCATAACCTGCCGGGGCCAGCGGTTCGGCGCCGACTGTCGCGACGACCAAGGCAGATCCGTCGGGCACTTCGGGCTTCACATGATCCCCGGCAGAGGAAATGACGGGAACGCCGGGAAAGGCCCTACCGAGCTCCTCCGCAGTGCGGGCCACGCCCACGACGAGCCGCCGCAATTCCCGTGAACCGCAGACCGGGCACACATACGCTGGTTCGGCAGTCCCGCACCACCGGCATTGCAACAGCAACGAACCCGCCACGGATCCGGCGTCGTGGGCGTGCCCATCGGCGCGTCCCGACCGACCGGCACCGGCATCGGCTGGTCCCGCTGCCCGGCTTGCTCGTGCCGGTTCCATCAACGGCCCCTGGCAGTGTGTGCAGCGTGCCAACTCCCGGCAACGCTGGCACGCCAGGCTGGGGGCATAGCCCGACCGGGCAACCTGGACCAGTACCGGGCCCGCCGCAAGGGCGTCCTTGGCTGTTTGCCAGGCCCGTTGGGGAAGCCGGGCCAAACCAGCCAAGGGGTCCCGCTCCTGCTCAAAACTGTCGGCAGTACTGACGACCCGCGGAGTGCTGACCCGCGTGAGGGTCCGCTCCGGCACGATCGGCTGCGCCCACCCGGTGGCCAGCAACCGTTGCGCTTCGGTACTGCGGGTGTGGCCCGCCAGCAACAGGGCGGCGTTGCTGGCCTCGGCGCGTAGCAAGAGCACGTCCCTGCTGTGTTGGTACGGGGCCCGTCGCTCCACATGCAGGTCATCCCCGTCGTCCCAGCAGATAAAGAGCCCCGGGTTCTGGACGGGTGCAAAAGCGGCCGACCGGGTCCCGAGCACCACCCGCACAGCCCCCTGGAGCACCGACAGGAAGGCGCCGTACCGCGGGGTGGGCCCGTCCTCAGCGGTCAGCCTGACGAAGCTGCCGGGCGGCAACAATGCCGCCACCGCTCGTTCCAGCAGCTCCAGGTCGCGCTGGTCGGGAACGACGGCGACGGCGCTCCGACCTGACGCGTAGCAGGAGACGATGGCTTCGGCCACCTGGGCATGCCAGGAGGCGGGTCCGTAACCGTGCAGGGTCGTCAGGACAGCCCGCGGGGAGCCGCCTTCGGCCAGGTGGGACAGGAACGCTTTCCCGTTCCGGTACCCCTGAAGCGATGTTGCCGTGGATGTCGTCGGGTCTACCGGCAGCGTTCCGTCATCTGTTGACCCGCCGCTGGATGCGCCGGCGTCTGCTGTCGACCGACCGCTGGTTGCCCCAGCGTCGACGGGCGGTACAGCCGTGGAACCGGCCGCGGCGGTCAGGGCTTTGTCCAGCTTGGCCACACGGGGCGGAATGGCCACCCTCAGAACGTCACTGACGGATCCCGCGTAGCGTGCCGCGACGGCTTCAGCCAGGGCCAGCACGTCGGGGGTCAGCACCGGTACGGGGCTCACGACCTTGCCCAGCGGAGTAAGCCGCGGGGTATCCGACGACTCCATGCGGGCGGTCAGGTAGCCGGGAAGCTCCTGGCCGGCGAAGCGGACCTTGACGCGCACACCGGGTTGGGCAACGTCATCCAGTTCGGCCGGCACACTGTAGTCAAACAACCGGTCCAGATGGGGCAGGGACGATTCAACCAGTACCTTGGCGACGGGAAGCCGGGATGCGAGGACAACCCCGCTGTGCGGATCGGCCTTGCGCTCTTTGGCGACAAAGCCCTGCAGCAGGGACAGCTGTACCGCACCCCCGTTGTCCACCTGCCCGCCCTTCCGCACGTCGGTTGTTGCCATGCTCCTAGTTCAGCACCGCCCACTGACAGCCCGTTCCCGGGGCTCCCGGTTGTGCACAGTCCAGGCGAACGCCACCTTCGGGGTCAGGCGTTGAAGTACCGCTTGAGCGCCTCCACCCGGTCCAGGTTCTCCCAGGTGAAGTCCGGCTCGTCACGGCCGAAGTGTCCGTGCGCGGCCGTCTTGGCATAGATTGGGCGCAGCAACTGAAGGTCGTTGATGATGGCCTGCGGGCGCAGGTCGAACACCTCGGCGATGGCGGCGCTGATTTGGGCAGGATCAACCGTTTCGGTGCCGAAGGTTTCCACGTAGGTGCCAACGGGGCGGGCCTTGCCGATGGCGTAGGCCACCTGGATTTCGGCGCGGCTGGCCAGGCCCGCGGCGACGACGTTCTTGGCGACCCAGCGCATGGCGTACGCAGCGGAGCGGTCCACTTTTGACGGGTCCTTGCCGGAGAACGCGCCGCCGCCGTGGCGGGCCATGCCGCCGTAGGTGTCGACAATGATCTTCCGGCCCGTCAGTCCCGCGTCACCGACCGGTCCGCCGACAACGAAGACGCCGGCCGGGTTGAGGATGTTCCTGGCCCGGGAGATGTCCAGGTCGGACTTGGCCAGCACCGGGTCGATAACGTGGCGGGCCAGGTCAGCGCGCAGCTGGTCGAGGGAGGCGTCTTCGGCGTGCTGGCTGGAGATCACCACCGTTTCGACCGACACCGGCCGGTCGCCGTCGTACCCGACGGTGACCTGCGTTTTGCCGTCGGGTCGAAGGTAGGCGAGCTCACCTGACTTCCGGACCTCCGTAAGCCGCTCGGATAGCCGGTGGGCCAGCCAGATGGGCGTGGGCATATAGGAGGCGGTCTCGTTGCTGGCGTAGCCGAACATGATGCCCTGGTCCCCGGCGCCCTGGTGGTCGTACTCGTCCTTCGCGGTGCCGTCACGAACCTCGAGGGCGTTGAAGACGCCGTCGAAAATGTCCGGCGACTGCTGGCCGATGGATACTGAGACCCCGCAGCGCGCGCCGTCAAAACCGTTGGCTGAGGAGTCGTAGCCGATGTCCAGGATGGTCTGGCGCACAATCTGCGGAATTTCGACGTACGCCTCGGTGGTGACTTCGCCCGCCACGTGCACCAGCCCGGTCGTTGCCATGGTTTCCACTGCCACCCGCGAGTTGGGGTCCTTGGCCAGGAGCGCGTCCAAAATGGCGTCGCTGATTTGGTCGCAGATCTTGTCCGGGTGTCCCTCGGTGACTGACTCGGAGGTAAAAAGGCGCAGGGGGGTGTTGGCTGAAGTCACTTGTTCACTCTACTTGGCTTGGCGTTTTCGGCAGATTTCACCGGACGCGGATGGTCATGGAAGGCGGCTGGCGGGCCGGGGCGTTGCTACCTGGGGGCGAGGTGCGCAGCGACCTGTTCGACGACGGCGCGAGCCACCTCGTCCTTGGTTCCGGCGGCGGGGATCGGCGTGCCGCCGTCGCGGTCCAGGATCAGTACGTCGTTGAGGTCCTGGCCGAAGACCTTGCCGGCCCCCACGTGGTTTACCACCAGCAGGTCGCAGCCCTTACGCTCAAGTTTCGCCCGGGCGTACTCCAGCACTCCGCCGCGTTCGTCCCCGGTTTCCGCGGCGAATCCGACGAGCAGTTGGCCGGCGGGAGCGCTTTGCGGGCGCGCCTGCACCAGTTCGGCCAGGATGTCCGGGTTGCGAATGAGCCGGATGACGGGGTCATCGGCATCGTCGCGTTTCTTGATTTTGCTGCCGGAGGGGTTGGCGGGGCGGAAATCGGCGACGGCGGCTGCCATGATGACCACGTCGGAGTCCTTGGCGGCGGAGAGCGTTTCGGCGCGCAGTTCCAGTGCTGTTTCCACTGCAATGGTCTCCACCCCGGGCGGGGGCGGAACTTCCAGGTGGGCACTGATCAGCCGTACGTGTGCCCCTGCCGCCGCAGCGGCCCGGGCCAGGGCCACGCCCTGTTTACCCGACGAGCGGTTGCCCAGGAACCGCACCGGGTCCAGTGGTTCCCTGGTTCCCCCGGCTGTCACCGTAACGGTCTTCCCGGCCAGGATCTCCAGAGCGGTAGCGTCGTCCTGTCGGAGGGAACCGTGCTGCGGGAGGGAACCGTCCTGCGAGAGGGCGGCGTCCACGGCCGCCAGGGCCGCCTGGAAAATCACCTCGGGTTCCGGCAGCCGGCCGGGGCCGGAGTCCGCCCCGGTGAGGCGGCCGACAGCAGGGTCAAGGACCACCGCTCCCCGGCGCCGCAGCAGCTCAACGTTGGCAACGGTGGCGGGGTGGCGCCACATTTCGGTGTGCATGGCTGGGGCGAACAGCACCGGCCCGCGCGCCATCAGCAGGGTGTTTGTCAGCAGGTCGGAGGCCAGTCCGGCGGCGGCGCGTGCCAGCAGGTCCGCCGTGGCCGGGGCGACGACGATCAGGTCCGCTTCATGGCCCAGCCGGACGTGATTGACCTTGTCCACTTGGTCGAAGACGCTGTTGGACACCGGGCGCCCGGAGAGGGCTTCCCAGGTGGCGATGCCGACGAATCGGGTGGACGCTTCGGTGGGAATGACCGTGACCGCGTGACCTGCCTCAGTGAACAGCCGCAGCAGCAGGGCCGCCTTGTAGGCGGCGATGCCGCCGCCTACGCCAAGCACTACTTCCACGCCGGTTCTCCGCAGGCCGGGGTGCTGCTACTCGGTCGCTTCGACCGGGGTGGAGACCAGCAGGCCCTCGTTGATTTCGCGCAGCGCGATCGAGAGGGACTTCTCGTTCAGCTTGGTGTCGACCAGCGGGCCGACGTACTCGAAGAGTCCCTCGTGCAGCTGGGCGTAGTAGGCATTGATCTGGCGGGCACGCTTGGCACCGAAAATGACCAGGCCGTACTTCGAGTCCGCTGCGTTCAGCAGGTCGTCGATCGGCGGGTTGATGATGCCTTCGAGGGGGGTAGCCACAGAATCTCCAAAGATTTCGTACAGACGGAGCCCAATCAGCGTGGATTGGGGGTCAGTCCCATGAGTGAAACAAGTTCATCTGCCGCCCGGCGGACATCATCGTTAATGATGGTGTGGTCGAACTCCGGTTCGGCAGCAAGTTCCAGTTTAGCGGTTTCCAGCCGGGCCTGCTGTTCCTGCGGGGTTTCGGTGCCCCGGCCGACCAGCCGGCGGACCATTTCGTCCCAGCTGGGCGGGGCCAGGAACACGAACTGCGCGTCCGGGACGGCAGCCTTCACCTGGCGGGCGCCCTGCAGATCAATTTCCAGCAGTACGCTGCGGCCTTCAGCAATGGCGGCGTCAACCGTGCTGCGTAGGGTGCCATACCGGTTCCGTCCGTGCACCACGGCCCATTCGAGGAGTTCACCCTCACCCGTGAGTCGGTCGAATTCCTCGGCGGTCTTGAAGAAGTAGTGCACGCCGTCGATCTCACCCGGCCGTGGCGGGCGGGTGGTGGCCGAGACGGACAGCCAGACCTGGGGATAGTTATCGCGGATGTAGGTGGAGACGGTGCCCTTACCGACGGCGGTGGGACCTGCCAGCACGGTCAGCCCGGTATGCGGTTTGCCGGCGGCCATCAGGCTTTCTCCAACAGTTCAACCAGGGCACGGCGCTGGTGGATGCCCAGTCCGCGGAGCCGCCGGGTGGAGGCAATACCCAGGTCGTCGAGGATGTTCAAGGCGCGGACCTTGCCGATCCCGGGAAGGGACTCCAGCAGTTCCGTGACCTTGAGCCGGCCGATCGCCTCGTCGTCGTCGCCGGCCTGCAGAATCTCGGCCACCGTAATGTCCCCTGTCTTGAGTTTGTTTTTGAGCTGCGCCCTTGCCGTGCGCGCGGCGGCCGCCTTTTCCAGCGCCGCCGCCCGTTCCTGCGCTGTCAAAGGTCGTAAACTCACGTGGGTACTCCCTCGGAAACGGCTCGCGCGGATGCGCACTGGAAAGAACGTCCTCCTGAACCTATCGGCAGGAGGGAGTCAAAATCAATCTGCGCCGAGCCGGGCCGCTGCCTCCAGAGAGTCCAGCGTGGCCCGGGCTGCGGCGCGGACTCCGGAGACGGTGGGACCTGCGGCCAGGATGCCGCGGCTGGAGGTTCCCAGCACCTGCGGATACGCACCACCAAAGGTACGGCGGAGGTCCGCAGCGGTTGCTCCCTGCGCGCCCAGGCCCGGGGCAAGCAGGGGGCCCCGGACGGCGGCGAGGTCCAGGCCCAGTTCGGTCAGTGCTGCACCTACCGTCGCACCGACCACCAATCCCACGGAACCGAGTACACCCGGCGCGGCGCGGGCATTTTCCGTCGCGGCGGCGCGGACGATCCGCCCGGCGACGGAGTCTGTGCCACCGACGTGCTGTACCGAGGCGCCCTCGGGGTTCGAGGTCAGGGCCAGCACGAAGATCCCTCGCCCGGTGGCAGCGGCGAGGTCAAGCGCCGGGCGCAGGGACTCGAAGCCCAGGTATGGGCTGAGCGTCACCGCGTCGGCCGCCAGCGGCGACCCCTCCCGCAGCCAGGCATCGGCGTACGCGGCCATGGTGGAGCCGATGTCACCGCGTTTGGCGTCCGCGATGGTCAGGACACCGGCTGCCGTGGCGTCGGACAACAGTTCCTCCAGGACCGCGAAGCCGGCGGCTCCGTGCCGTTCATACAGGGCCACCTGCGGCTTGATGGCCGCAGCCATGGGCGCCACAGCCGCGAGCACCGTCGCCGAGAAGGTCCGCAGGCCGTCCGCGGTATCGGGCAGGCCCCAGTCCCTCAGCAGGGCAGGGTGCGGATCGATTCCCACGCACAGCGGCCCGCGTTCGGCCATGGCGTTGCCCAGGCGCGTGCCGAACGGTGCCCGCGGGGCGGGCACCGTTCCGGCGTGCTCAGCCAACGAGGGCTGCCTTAAGGGCGGCGGCGTGCTCCTGCAGGCTGTTGACGGACCAGGAGTAGGAGCGCATCGCTTCGATCGCCTGCACGGCGACGTTGAATTCGGCCACCGTGGTGATGCAGGGCCGGCCGTTGGAGGTTGCGGCGGCCCGGATTTCGTAGCCGTCGCCGCGGGCCTCCCCGCCGGAAGGAGTGTTGAAAATCATGTCGATTTCGCCGTTATTGATGCGGTCGACGATGGTCCCCTCCCCCGCGTCGGAGGCGCCCTCGGCGACCTTGCGGACCGTAGTCGCGGCGATGCCGTTGCGGCGCAGCACGTCGGCGGTGCCTCCGGTGGAGATGATTTCAAAGCCCAGGTCAGCCAGTCGCTTTACGGCCATGATGATGGAGCGCTTGTCCCGGTTTGCGACGGAGACGAAGACCTTGCCGGAGGTCGGCAGGGCGTTGTTCGCCGCGGCCTGGCTCTTGGCGAACGCCGTGTCGAAGTGCTTATCGATGCCCATCACCTCACCGGTGGACCTCATCTCCGGGCCCAGCAGGGAGTCGACGACGGTTCCGTCGGGGGTGCGGAAGCGGTTGAAGGGCAGCACGGCTTCCTTCACGGCGACCGGGGCGTTCAACGGGAGGGTGCCGCCGTCGCCGGTTGCCGGCAGCAGGCCGAGCCCGGCGCGCAGGTCGGCGATGCTGACGCCGACGCCGATCAGGGCGGCGGCCTTGGCCAGCTGCACTCCGGTGGCCTTGGAGACGAACGGGACCGTGCGGGAGGCACGCGGGTTGGCTTCCAGGACGTAGAGCACGTCGGAGGCCAGGGCAAACTGGATGTTGATCAGGCCGCGCACCCCCACGCCCTCGGCGATGGCGAGCGTCGCGGCGCGGACCCGCTCCAGCACGTTCACGCCCAGGGTGATCGGCGGCAGCACGCAGGCCGAGTCGCCGGAGTGGATGCCGGCTTCCTCGATGTGCTCCATGATGCCGCCCAGGAACATCTCGGTCCCGTCGTACAGGGCGTCAACGTCGATCTCGATGGCGTCCTCGAGGAACCGGTCGATCAGCACCGGATGTTCAGGGGTGATCTCGGTCGCGTTGGCGATGTAGCGGGACAGGTTCGCCTCGTCGTACACGATTTCCATGCCGCGGCCGCCCAACACGTAGGACGGCCGGACCAGGACGGGGTAGCCGATCTCGTCGGCGATCTTCTTGGCGTCCTCGAAGGACACGGCCGTGCCGTTCTTCGGAGCGATGAGCCCGGCCCCATCGAGCACCCGGCTGAACTGGCCGCGGTGCTCGGCCAGGTCGATGGCGGCCGGGGAGGTGCCCAGGATGGGGACGCCGGCGTCGGCCAGGGCCTGCGCCAGCTTCAACGGAGTCTGTCCGCCCAGTTGGACGAAAACGCCTAGCACGCCTCCGGTGCGCTGCTCGGCGGCGATGACTTCCAGCACGTCTTCCAGGGTCAGCGGCTCAAAGTAGAGGCGGGTGGACACGTCGTAGTCGGTGGACACCGTTTCCGGATTGCAGTTGACCATGACCGTCTCATAGCCGGCCGCACGCAAGGCCATGGAGGCATGCACGCACGAGTAGTCGAATTCGATGCCCTGGCCGATGCGGTTGGGTCCGGAGCCAAGGATGATGACGGAGGGTTTGCTGTGCTGGCCGACCTCGTCCTCTTCGTCGTAGGAGGAGTAGTGGTACGGGGTGTAGGCGGCGAATTCCGCCGCGCAGGTATCAACCGTCTTGTACACCGGGCGGATGTCCAGGGCCTGCCGGACGCCGCGCACCACGGATTCGGAGTTGTGCGTCAGCTGGCCGATCTGCTCGTCGGAGAAACCGTGCCGCTTGGCACGGCGCAGCATGTCAGGTGTCAGCGCCGTCGCTTTCCGGATGTCCGCAGCCACTTCATTGAGCAGTTGCAGTTGGTCCAGGAACCAGGGGTCGATGCCCGTGGCGGCGTACAGCTCCTCGATGGTGGCGCCGCCGAGCAGGGCCCGGTGGACCTGGGAGAGACGCTCCGTGGTTGGCCGCTTGGCCGCCTCGACCAGGCCGGCGACGTTGGCTTCGGCCACCGGGCGGAAGTCCAGGCTGGCGCCCTTCTGCTCCAGTGACCTGAGGGCCTTTTGCAGGGCCTCGGTGAAGTTGCGTCCCATGGCCATGGCTTCACCGACGGATTTCATGGTGGTGGTCAGCGTGGGGTCCGCGGCGGGGAACTTCTCGAACGCGAACCGGGGCACCTTGACGACGACGTAGTCCAGGGTCGGTTCGAACGACGCAGGAGTTTTGCGGGTGATGTCGTTGGGGATTTCATCCAGCGTGTAGCCGAGCGAGAGCTTGGTGGCGATTTTAGCGATGGCGAAACCGGTGGCCTTGGACGCCAGCGCGGAGGACCTGGACACGCGGGGGTTCATCTCGATGACGACGACCCGTCCGGTGGAAGGCTCGATCGCGAACTGGATGTTGCAGCCACCGGTGTCGACGCCGACTTCGCGGATGACGGCGATGGAGATGTCGCGCAGCCGCTGGTACTCGCGGTCGGTCAGGGTGAGGGCGGGAGCGACGGTAATGGAGTCGCCGGTGTGCACGCCGACGGGGTCAAAGTTCTCGATGGAGCACACGACGACGACGTTGTCGTTCTTGTCGCGCATCATCTCCAGTTCGTACTCTTTCCAGCCGAGGATGCTCTCTTCCAGCAGGACCTCGGTGGTGGGGCTGTACTGCAGGCCCTGGCCAACGATGCGGCGCAGGTCCGACTCGTTGTAGGCCAGGCCGGAGCCCAGACCGCCCATGGTGAAGGAGGGCCGGACCACCATCGGGTAGCCCAGGTCCACCGCCGCCACGAGCGCCTCATCCATGGTGTGGATGATATGGCTGCGGGCGGACTCGGCGCCGCAGCGTTCCACGACGCCCTTGAATTTTTCCCGGTCCTCACCGAGTTCGATGGCGGCGATGTTGGCGCCGATGAGTTCCACGTTGTACTTCGCCAGCACCCCGTTCTTGTCCAGCGCGATGGCGGTGATCAGCGCCGTCTGGCCGCCCAGGGTGGGCAGGATCGCGTCGGGGCGTTCCTTGGCGATGATTTTCTCGACGACGTCGGGGGTGATCGGTTCGACATAGGTCGCGTCGGCGAACTCGGGGTCCGTCATGATGGTGGCGGGATTGGAGTTGACCAGGATGACCCGCAACCCCTCTTCCTTGAGCACGCGCAGGGCCTGGGTGCCGGAGTAGTCGAACTCGGCCGCCTGGCCAATGACGATGGGGCCGGAACCGATGACCAGGACGCTGTTCAGGTCTTTCCTCTTGGGCATTACTTGGTATCCGTATTCTGCTCGAAAGTCGCGGGGGTCTGCGGGGCGGTGGTGCCACCGGCCGAGGGGGCGGTGGCGTGGTCGACGTCGTCGCCAGTGACGGCCTGGCCGGAGCGGGCACGGTCCATCAGGGCCAGGTACCGGTCAAAAAGGTAGGCGGAGTCGTGCGGCCCGGCTGCTGATTCCGGGTGGTACTGCACGGAGAAGGCGGGCAGGTCCAGGCAGGACAGGCCTTCCACGACGTCGTCGTTGAGGTTCACGTGGCTGACCTCGACCCGGCCGAAGCGTTCCACCGGCGCCGTCACGGGCCCGTCGGTAGGTGCATCGACAGCGAACCCGTGGTTGTGGGACGTGATTTCGACCTTGCCGGTGCGCTTATCGATCACCGGTTGGTTGATGCCGCGGTGGCCGTAGCGCAGCTTGTAGGTCCCGAAGCCCAGGGCCCGGCCAAGGATCTGGTTGCCGAAGCAGATCCCGAAGAACGGCAGGCCGGCGTCCAGCACCCGGCGCAGCAGGTCCACCTGCGCGTCGGCGGTGGCGGGGTCGCCCGGGCCGTTGGACATGAACACACCGTCGGGCTGGAGGGCCTGCAGCTGCTCGAAGGTTGTCGCGGCGGGCAGCACATGCACCCGCACGCCGCGTTCAGCCAACCGGTGCGGAGTCATTGACTTGATGCCGAGGTCGATCGCGGCCACAGTGAAGCTGGGTTCGCCGGTCCAACCGTGCTCTGCCGGCTCGACCAGGTACGCCTCGGACACGCTGACTTCCTCGGCCAGCCGGGCTCCTGCCATCGGGGCGCTGGCCTGGACCTGGGCCACGAGTTCCGCCTCTGCGGTCGCCGCGGCGGAACCGGAGAAGATGCCGGCGCGCATGGCGCCGCGTTCGCGCAGGTGGCGGGTGATGGCGCGCGTGTCGACCCCGGAGATGCCGACGACGCCCTGGGCCGTCAGCTCGTCGTCCAGCGTGCGTTGGGAGCGCCAGTTGGACGGGCGGCGGGCGGCATCGCGGACGATGTAGCCGGCCACCCAGATGCGGCGGGATTCGGCGTCCTCGTCGTTGACGCCGGTGTTGCCGATGTGCGGTGCTGTCTGCACCACCAGCTGGCGGGCGTAGGAGGGGTCAGTGATGGTCTCCTGGTACCCGGTCATGCCGGTCGCGAAGACGGCCTCCCCCAGGGCGGTGCCGGTGGCACCGTAGCTGGCGCCGCGGAAGACCTTGCCGTCCTCCAGCACCAGGACGGCTGAGCTTGCTGTTCCGTGTTCAGTCATGATCTTCATTCTTTCCAGGATGCGCCGGCGGGTTCGGCGTTCGGCTGCCGGGTGTACCGGCGGACTTCTCGGTTAGGGCGGCCAGGGCGGCGAGCAGGGGTTTCTTGTCGGCGGCGTGCCGGGTGCGGAAGCCGGTGTCCACGGCGTCAGTGCCCAGCCGCCAGGACAGCACGACCAGGCCGTCGGCCTCAACGAATTTTCCGGCCATGCCGCGTTCCAGCCGGACGCCGTCGAGCCGGTCCGCGGCGAGAAACAGGTCGGGCGCGCCGGAGCGCCGGATCAGCACGTCGGGTCCGTGGAGTTCGACGACGGCGTTGGTGCGCAGGCCCAGCGAGTGCACGGCGAGCCGGTCCAGCCAGTCCCCTGCCGTCGTGGTTGCCACGTATTGTCCCTCGACGGCCAGGTCCGGCCCGCCCAGCCCGGCGGGTACGTCCGGCAGGGCCGCGACGCCGGCCTGGCGGCGCAACCGGTTCCGCCAGCCGGCGGCCAGCAGGGCAAAGACGGCCAGCATCAGCAGCACAATCAGGATGGTGGGCAGGACCTTGTCCATCAGATGCTCCCGGCCCCGCCCGCGCGCAGCGGGGAGTTCAGCTTCCCGTCCAGGACGGTGGGCTGGCCGCGGAAGAAGGTCGCCACGACGGCACCGGGAAGTTCGGTGCCGCGGAACGGTGAGTTGCGCCCCTTGGTGGCCATCGCCTGCGGGTCCACGGTCCAGCGAGCGGACGGGTCCACCAGCACCAGGTTGGCGGGTTCGCCCGCCTCCAGCGGCCGGCCCTGGTCCGTCAGCCTGCCGATCCGGGCCGGAGTGCTGGAGGTGATCCGGGCGAAGTCCGCCCAGCCGAGGAGGCCGGTTTCGACCATGGCGTGCTGGACGACTGACAGGGCCGTCTCCAGCCCGGTCATGCCCATGGCTGCCTGCGCCCATTCGCAGTCCTTGGCTTCGCTCGGGTGCGGGGCGTGGTCGGTGCCGATCACGTCGATGGTTCCGTCGGCCAGGGCTTCGCGGAGCGCCTGCACGTCCTCCGCGGCGCGCAGCGGCGGGTTGACCTTGTACACCGGGTCGTAGCTGCGAACCAGTTCGTCGGTGAGCAGCAGGTGGTGCGGGGTGACCTCAGCGGTGACCTGGATGCCGCGTGCCTTGGCCCAGCGGAGGATTTCGACCGACCCGGCAGTGGAGACGTGGCAGATGTGCAACCTCGATCCCACATGCTGGGCCAGCAGCACGTCGCGGGCGATGATGCTTTCTTCGGCCACGGCGGGCCACCCGGCCAGGCCGAGCACCGCGGAGACCTTGCCCTCGTTCATTTGGGCGCCTTCGGTCAGGCGCGGCTCCTGGGCGTGCTGGGCGATGACCCCGTCGAAGGCTTTGACGTATTCCAGGGCCCGGCGCATGAGCAGCGGGTCGGAGACGCACATGCCGTCGTCGGAGAACACGCGGACCCGGGCCCGGGAATCGGCCATGGCGCCCAGCTCCGCGAGCTGCTTGCCGGCCAGGCCGACGGTGACGGCACCGACGGGGCGGACATCCACCCAACCGGCGTCGGCGCCGAGTGCGTGCACCTGCTCCACGACGCCGGCGGTGTCCGCCACGGGTGAGCTGTTGGCCATGGCGTGCACAGCGGTGAAGCCGCCACGGGCGGCGGCGCGGGTACCCGTTTCCACCGTTTCGGCGTCTTCGCGGCCGGGTTCGCGCAGGTGGGTGTGCAGGTCCACCATGCCGGGCAGCGCCACCAGGCCCTCGGCGTCGATCACGGTGGCACCGGCGGCGGAAAGCTGCGGTCCGACGTCGGTGATGCGGCCGCCGGCGAGCAGCAGGTTGGTCCTGGCTCCGCCGAGCACGGCCGCCCCGCGGATCAGGTAGGACGCGGCCGGGGTGTCGTGGGGGGTGCTCACAGGGCGGTCTCCGATGTCGTCGCGGCGCGGTGGCCGGGGGCTGGTTCAGGATGCAGGTTGCCCGAGAGCAGCAGGTACAGCGCCGCCATCCGGACGGACACCCCGTTGCGGACCTGCGCCAGCACGGTGGAGCGGGGCGAGTCGGCGGCGGCCGAGGAGATTTCCAGGCCGCGATTCATGGGTCCGGGGTGCAAAATCACGGTGTCCGCCAGGCCCAGTTCGTCCAGCCGTGCCAGCCGGGCGTCGTCGAAGCCCCAGCGGCGGGAGTACTCCCGGGGCGAGGGGAAGAAGGAGGCCTGCATCCGCTCGGCCTGGACCCGCAGCATCATGATGGCGTCCACGCCGCGGTCCAGCACGGAGTCCAGGTCGTAGCTGACCTCGCAGGGCCACGCTTCGACGCCGACCGGCAGCAGGGTGGGCGGGGCGACCAGGGTGACGGAGGCGCCGAGGGTCTGCAGCAGCCAGACGTTTGACCGGGCAACCCGGGAGTGCAGTACGTCGCCGGCCACCGCGATCCGCATGCCGGCCAGGTTGCCGCCCGCCGAGGGGGTGCCGGCCAGCCGGGACCAGTGCCGGCGCAGGGTGAACGCGTCCAGCAGGGCCTGGGTGGGATGCTCGTGCGTGCCGTCGCCGGCGTTGATGACGGCGGCGTTGATCCAGCCGGATTCCGCCAGCCGGTGCGGTGCGCCGGAGGCCCAGTGCCGGATCACGACGGCGTCGGCGCTCATGGCTTCCAGCGTCTGGGCGGTGTCCTTCAGTGATTCCCCCTTGGAGACGGAGGACCCCTTCGCGGCAAAGTTGATCACGTCGGCGGAGAGCCGTTTCGCGGCGGCCTCGAAGGAGATCCGGGTACGGGTGGAATCCTCAAAGAACAGGTTCACCACCGTCCGGCCGCGCAGGGCCGGCAGCTTCTTGATTTCGCGCTCCCCGACGGCCGCCATTTCCTCCGCGGTGTCCAGGATCCGCACGGCGTTTTCCAGGCTCAGTCCCTCGGTGGCGAGCAGGTGCCTCATACGCCGGCCTCGATCACGACGGCGTCGGTGCCGCTGTCGGTTTCGTGCAGCCGCACCCGGACTTTTTCGGACGAGGACGTGGGCAGGTTTTTTCCCACATGGTCGGCCCGGATCGGCAGCTCCCGGTGGCCGCGGTCCACCAGCACGGCCAGGCGAACGATGCGCGGCCTGCCCAGGTCCACCAGCGCGTCCAGGGCGGCGCGGATGGTCCGACCGGAATAGAGCACGTCGTCAACCAGGACCACCACCTTTTCGTCGATCCCGGCCGCGGGCAGCTGGGTCCGGGCCGGGGCGCGGGTGGGCTGCCGGGACAGGTCGTCCCGGAACATGGTGACATCGAGCTGGCCGATCAGGGCGTCAACATCGAAGGCGGGGTCGGTGGCGGCGATTTTTTCGGCCAGCCGGCGTGCCAGTGGATACCCGCGCCTGGGTATGCCCAGCAGGACCAGGTCGCGTGAGCCTTTGTTGGACTCGAGGATTTCGTGGGCTATACGAGTGAGTGCGCGGTCAATGTCCGCGGCGGTCAGCACGGTCCGGAACGAACCGGCTGACGAAGCTTCAGAACTCATGTCTCGACTCCCCTTTCCCCGCCTCACGGGACGGAATTAAAAGGTTCATTGCTGTTCCAAGCTATCACAGCGGGCGCGTCGGACCGGTTGGTCTTGGAGCCCCCGACGGACGGGACCTAGGGTGGAGGCATGACGAATCCCGGGCCCTGGGCTGATGCCTCCTCCGGCGTACCGGAACCCCGTCCCGAGTACGCACAGGCGCCGCTGCCGGTTCGGCAGGCAGGAGCGTGGACCCGTGCCACCCCTCCGCAGGAGAGCCTGCGGCACCGCATCCTGAACCTGCTGGTGGTGCTGCTGCTCGCTGCTGTGATGGTGATGACCCTGGTGTTCTTCGCCGCGTCGCTGGGCGCGAGCGTCTTCTTCATCTGCGGGGCGCTGGCCCTGATCCCGCTGCTGATCTGCCTGCTGACGCTGTACTGGCTGGACCGTTGGGAGCCGGAGCCCCGGACCGCCCTGCTCTTTGCGTTCTGCTGGGGCGCCGGGGTGTCGGTGGTGGCAGCCCTGGTGGTGGGGCAGTGGGTGCAGCCGTTCCTGCTGGCCGGCGCCTCCCTGACGGACCCGGAGACCGTGGGCACGGTGCTGCAGGCGCCTTTGGTGGAGGAAACCTGCAAGGGGGCGGGCGTGCTGCTTATCTTCCTGCTGCGGCGCCGTATTTTCGACGGCCCCATCGACGGTGTGGTGTACGGCGGCATTGTCGGTGCAGGGTTCGCCTTCACGGAGAACATTCTCTATTTTGGCCAAGCGATCTCAGACGCGGAGGATCTGGGCGGAACGCTGGTGAAGACGTTCATCGTGCGCGGCCTGATGTCACCCTTCGCGCACGTGATGTTCACCGCGGCGCTGGGAGCGGTGATGGGCCTCGCCGCCAGGCACGGCGGCCCAAGGCTCACCATCGTCGCGTGGTTTGTCGGCTTGGTGCCGGCCATGTGCCTGCACGCGCTGTGGAACTCCAGCTCGCTGATCAGCCACGACTTCTTTGTGGTCTACACGGTGCTGCAGATGCCGCTGTTCGTCGTCTACGGTCTGGGTGTGGTGCTGCTGCGCTACTCTGAGGCCCGGTTGACCCGCCGCCGGCTGGCGGATTATGTGGGGCCGGGGTGGCTGGCTACGGAGGAGGTGCCGATGCTCGGCACCAGCCGCGGACGACGTCGGGCAGTGGCCTGGGCCCGCACCTTTGGCGGCACCGCGACCATGAAGGACTTCATCCACCTGGCCACCCGGCTGGCGTTCAACCGGCAGAAGCTGCTGCTGCGCCACGGCTCTCCGGAACTGACCCGGTATGAGGCGCAGCTGCTGCAGCAGGTCAGCGGCACGCGGGCCTGGCTGCTCGAACAGCAGCGGTACTTCGCCCAGCATGGCCGCCAACTGCCGAACCGGCCGGGCCGGATTCCCGCCCTGCGCCGCTACGGCCGCGGCTGAAGCAGGACGGGTGCTGCTGGACGGGCTGCGCCACTAGGCTTGCGCCAGCAGCGGACCGACCCGCGACGCGGACCGGCCCGCGCCCTAAACCGACTAGGCGAGCAGGGTGGGCTTGAGCTGCTGCAACCGGCCGAGCAGGCCGTTGATGAATTGCGGCGAGTCGTCGGTGGAGAGGACTTTGGCCAGCTCCACTGCCTCGCTGACGGCCACTCCGTCCGGAACGTCGTCGTTGTAGAGCAGTTCCCAGGCACCGACCCGAAGGATCGCCCGGTCCACTGAGGGCATCCGGTCCAGCGGCCAGCCCTGCGAGTACGTCTGCAGGAACTCGTCGATGGTCTCCTGCAGCGCGGTGACGCCATCAATGAGCGTCACCGTGTAGCTGTTGATGACCTGGTCGGTGCTCTCCCGGCGACGCCGCAGCGCCTCAGCCGGCGTCACGTCCCGCTGCTCAGCCTCGAACAGGATGTCCAGGGCGCGCCGGCGGGCCTTGCCGCGTGAGGAGTTGGGGTGGGTTTGCCGCCCGCGGTCCTCCGGCACCGACGCGATCGGCCAGTGGGTGGTGCGCCCGTTCGGGTCAAGGCCCGGGTGGTCGTGCTCGTCCCTTGCGGGCTTTTCCTCTGCAGCCACTAGTCGTTGACACGTCCCAGGTAGCTGCCGTCGCGGGTGTCAACCTTGACCCGGGTGTCATTCTCCACGAACAGCGGAACCTGGATCTCGTAGCCGGTTTCGAGGGTGGCGGGCTTGGTGCCTGCTGAAGACCGGTCACCCTGCAGGCCGGGCTCGGTGTAGGTGATCTGCAGGACCACTGACGGGGGCAGCTCGATGTAGAGCGGCACGCCCTCGTTGATCGCGATGGTGACGTTCAGGTTTTCCAGCATGAAGTTGGTGGCGTCGCCAACGGTTTCGGCCGGAACGGTGATCTGGTCGAAGTCCTGGGTGTCCATGAAGACGAAGTCGGCGCCGTCCTGGTACAAGTAGGTGTAGTCACGGCGGTCAACGGTGGCGGTTTCGATCTTCAGGCCGGCGTTGAAGGTCTTGTCGACGACCTTGCCGGACATCACGTTGCGCATCTTGGTGCTGACGAAGGCGCCGCCCTTGCCGGGCTTGACGTGCTGGAATTCAATGATGTTCCAGAGCTGTCCCTCGAGCTTCAGGACGGTTCCGTTCTTGATGTCGTTAGTCGTTGCCACAGTGTCCTCTACGTGATTGTCGTTCCGGCGGAGAGCCTGCCCGGAACGGTTCCTCCCCGCCGCCCGGAAATGGGGGACCAGGGGTGCGCAGCAAGCGCGGGAACGGTTTTCAAAAATCCGTTTAACATTCTACCTGCTGATCCGACCGGCTATGGTGCCGCCGTCTCGGCGCAGTCGCTGGCCCGCTGCAGGGCCACCGTGGAGGAATAGATGGAACCGGCGTCGGACCCATTGGCCACGCGCTGGTTCAGGGCCCGGGTGAAGCTTTGCACGGCTGCCGCGTACTGGCCGGCGCCAAAGTGCACGTGACCCTGGACCTGGTGCAGCACCGCTTCCCGCGGGGTCCCGGCCACGTCGGCGGTGAGCCGGCGGAGCAGTTCCACCGCCCGGTCGGTGCGTCGCGTGGCGCCCAGGATGTCAGCGTCCAGGACCTGCAGGCGGAAGGACCCGGGATCGGCGATCCGGGCCTGGGCGGCAAGCTCGGCCGCCTCAGCTGTCCTTCCCTCGGCGAGCAGGACGAAGACAGCATCGGCGGGATCGGTGGAGCAGGACAGCGCAGCGGCGCAGGCCTCCTGGTCCACGACCTCCACCTGCAGGGTGCGCGGGTTGACTGCGGTCCCGGGAAAACCGGCGGCGGGCCAGTCCTTTAGGCCCATGTCAGGCGGCGATTTCCTGGTAGGCGGCGAACAGCAGGGAGGTGTCGGGAACCTCAAGCATGCCCGGTTTGCCAATGCCGTCCAGCACCACGAAGCGCAGCAGGTCCCCGCGGGCTTTCTTGTCCCGCCGCATGCCATCAAGCAGGCCCTGCCAGCGGTCCCGACGGTAGCTGACCGGCAGGCCCAGTGCCTCAAGGATGCTGCGGTGCCGGTCGGCGTCCTCGTCGGACAGGCGCCCCACGCTGCGGGCCAGTTCGGCGGCAAACATCATGCCCACGGAGACTGCGGCACCGTGCCGCCAGGAGTACCGCTCCACCAGTTCGATGGCGTGTCCCAGGGTGTGGCCGTAGTTCAGCATTTCCCGCTGTCCTGATTCCTTCAAGTCCTCGGACACCACGCGCGCCTTGACGGCGATGGAGCGTTCAATCAGTTCCCGCACGACGGCGGAGGCCGGGTCCCGGACCGCGTCCGGGTTCGCCTCGATCAGGTCCAGGATGGCCGGGTCGGCGATGAAGCCGCATTTGACCACTTCCGCCATGCCGGAGATCAGCTCGTTCGGTGGCAGGGTGGCCAGGGTGTCCAGGTCCACCAGCACGGCGGCCGGCGGGTGGAACGCGCCGACCAGGTTCTTGCCCTCGGCCGTGTTGATACCTGTTTTGCCACCCACGGAGGCGTCCACCATCGCGAGCAGGCTGGTGGGCAGGTGGATGATCCTGACGCCGCGTAGCCACGTCGCGGCGACGAAGCCCGCCAGGTCCGTCACGGCGCCGCCCCCCACCGAGACGATGGCGTCGGACCGGGTGAAGTCGTTTTGGCCGAGCACCTGCCAGCAGAAGGCGGCGACCTGGATGTGCTTGCCCTCTTCGGCGTCGGGGATTTCGGCGGTCAACGCGGTGAACCCTGCCGCGGCCAGTTCGTCCCGCACGGTGTCACCGGTCAGGCGCAGGGCGCGCGGGTGCACCACCAGGACCCGACGGACCCGCTCCCCCAGGAGTTCGGGCAGCCGGGCCAGCAGCCCGTGGCCTACCACGACGTCGTACTTCTCCGCCGGGGAGGAACCGGTGATGCTGATGCGGGTTTCCGGAGTGCTCACGGGTGTCCATTCTTGATGCGCGGTTGGGATTCAGTGGGTGTGGTGGCCTGCTCCCGGCCCTGCAGCAGGGCAACGAGCTGCCGCACGTGCTCCTCGACGCCGCCGGAGCGGACGTCCAGCGTCAGGTCAGCCAGCCGCCGGTAGACGGGGGTGCGGGTCGCGGCAAGCTGCGTCCACCGTTCCAGGGCGTCTCCGGCCAACAGCGGCCGGCCCGATTCGCGGCCGATGCGGGAGCGCACGGTTTCCAGGTCAGCCTCCAGGTACACCACTGTGGCCCCGGCCAGCAGTTGCTGCGTACCGGAGTCCAGCACGGCTCCGCCGCCCAAGGAGATCACCGTCGGTTCGGTGCGCGCCGCGTCGAGTGCCTCCACAACGGCCCGTGCTTCCAGTTCACGGAAGTGCCGCTCGCCGCGGCCGGCGAAAATGTCCGCAATCCGGCCATGCCGGTGAATGACCACCTGGTCGGTATCGACAAAGCGCCGGCCTAGGGCCTTGGCCAGTTCGGCCCCGATCACGGTCTTGCCGACCGCCATGGGGCCAATCAGCACGATCGGCCCACCCTCGGGGGTGCTGGCGTGCCGACGGGCGAGATGTCCGGACGGCATCAGGATCCCAGGGAGCCCAGCGCGTCCGGAATGTTCTGCAGGTAGGCCTTCAGGTTCCGTGCCGTCTCGGCGATGTTGTCGCCGCCGAACTTTTCCAGCATGGCCTCGGCGAGCACCAGGGCGACCATGGCTTCAGCCACCACGCCCGCGGCGGGCACGGCGCAGACGTCTGAGCGCTGGTGGTGCGCGCGCGCCGGTTCGCCGGTGGCGACGTCGATGGTTTGGAGGGCACGCGGCACGGTGGCGATGGGTTTCATCGCGGCCCTGACGCGCAACACTTCACCGATGCTCATGCCACCCTCGATGCCACCGGCCCGGTTGCTGGTGCGGGCGATGGTGCCGCCGTCGGTGCGCACAATCTCGTCGTGGGCCGCGGAGCCCCGCCGGGCTGCGGTGAGGAACCCGTCGCCGATTTCGACGCCCTTGATGGCCTGGATACCCATCAGGGCTCCGGCGAGGCGGGCGTCGAGCCGGCGGTCCCAGTGCACGTAGCTGCCCAGTCCCGGCGGCAGTCCGTAGGCGAGGACCTCGACGACGCCGCCAAGGGTTTCGCCTTCCTTGTGGGCTGCGTCCACCTCGGCCACCATCGCGTCGGAGGTGTCGCGGTCAAAGCAGCGCAGCGGATCAGCGTCGAGGGCCACGACGTCGCGGGCCAGGGGAAGCGCGGTCCCTTCGGGGACGGCTACGGTGCCCACGGAGACGGTGTGGCTGACAAGTTCGACGCCGAGGTGTCCGAGCAGTTGCGCGGCGACGGTGCCCAGGGCGACCCTGGCCGCCGTTTCGCGGGCGCTGGCACGCTCCAGGACCGGACGCGCTTCGCTGAAGCCGTATTTCTGCATGCCGGTGAAGTCGGCGTGGCCCGGCCGCGGCCGGGTCAGCGGGGCGTTGCGGGCGGAGTCCTCCAGCAGGGCCGGGTCCACGGGGTCGGCGGACATGATCTGTTCCCATTTGGGCCATTCGGTGTTGCCCACCTGGATGGACACCGGGCCGCCCTGGGTCTTGCCGTGCCGCACCCCGCCAAGGATGCTGACCTGGTCCTGTTCGAACTTCATCCGGGCGCCACGGCCGTACCCGAGCCGTCTGCGGGCCAGCGCGTCCTGGATGTGGGAGCTTGTCAGCTCGACTCCGGCGGGGACTCCCTCAATGATTCCTGTCAGTGCCGGGCCATGAGACTCTCCGGCGGTCAACCAACGCAACATGATTTCCATCCTGCCATGTTCTGCACGGGCCTTTAACGCCTGGCCAGTCCAATGGCGTCACACATGGCGTTGAGCACGTCATCGGGCCGTTCAAACGCGTCGCCTGTGAACAGCCTCACTTGTTCAACGGCCTGGTAGAGCAGCATTTCGAGGCCGGAGACACTCTGCCCGCCGCTGGTTTCCCAGGCCCGGGCCAGGCTGCTGGGCCACGGGTCGTAGGCGGCGTCAAGGAGGAGGCTGCCCGGCCTCACTCGTTCCGTGGCGGGCAGGGCCGCGGCGAGTTCGTCGGCGCCCTGTGGCGGCAAGGTGGCGATGACGGCGTCGTAACCGGTCACCGCCGCAGCAACGTCGGCCCAGGGCAGCAGCCGGCAGCTGAGCCCGGCGTCCGCAGCGATGGCGCACAGCCCGGCGGCCTTTGACGGGTTCCGGACATACACATCGACGGCGGGGGCTCCTAGGGCCGCGAAAGCGGCGACGGCCGCGCTGGCGGTGCCGCCTCCACCCAGGACCGCCGCACGCGGTTCGCGCACAACACCGGCGTGCCGCAGGGCACCAACCAGCCCGGCGACGTCGGTGTTGTGCCCGGTCAGCTGGGGAGCTCCGTTGGCGGGATCGGCCTGGAAGGTGACGGTGTTAACTGCTCCCAGGGCAGCGGCCGGGCCGGCAACGTGGTCCAGCAGGGGCACGATGGCGTTCTTGAGCGGCATCGTCACAGACAGGCCATACCAGTTGCCGTCGGCGCGGGTTCCCGCCAGGAACTCCGCAAGTCGCTCCACCGGGACGTCCACGATGCCGTAGGACCAGTCCAAGCCAAGTTCCGCATTGGCGGCGGCGTGCAGGGCCGGCGATTTCGAGTG
>JAODMR010000075.1 GCA_025465475.1 Micrococcaceae bacterium | reverse complement strand
GGGAAGCACTGGTCAGAGGACATTCCGGCATCGCGAACGGAAGGCCCGGTCGCCGGTCCCTGCGCTCCGGAGGGAATCAGAAGCTGCCGGAGTCCCCGCCGCCGAAGTCGCCGCCGCCGAAGTCGCCCCCGCCGAAGTCGCCCCCGCCACCTCCACCGAAGTCGCCGCCGCCGCCGGAGTTCCAGCCGCCGAAGCCGCCACCGCCCCAGTTGGAGTGCCCACCGCCGGAGAGCATGCCGCCCAGGATTCCACCGAGGATTGCTCCTCCGAAGCCGCCGCCCAGACCACCGCCAAAACCACCGCCGCGGCCATAACCACCCCGGCCGTAGCCGCCCGGGCCGTACCCGCCGCCTGCCATGCTGAAGCCGTCGACGTCGTTCTGGGCCAGGTCTGCGGCGTGCTGGGCAAGGTTGGTGGCCTGCTGTGCGTAGGTCAGGGCAGAGACAGGGTCGGTGTTCATGAGCGACAAGGCGTAGTCAAAATTGCGCTGTGCTTCGGCGATGCGGGTGCGGGCCTCCGAGCCGACGCCGCCGCGTCGGGCGGCAATGTAGTCCTGCGTGGCGGAAATCTGCGCCTGCGCTGCGGACAGGGCCTGGTGCAGGGCCGCCTGGGCCCGTTGCGACTGTTGCTGCTGGTCCCGGATGCCGGTGAGCATGCCGTCGAGGCTGCTGTGTGCCGCTTCCACCTGCTCCAGGGTGCGGATGGGATCCAGCTTGCCGGCCGAAATCTGCTGGCGGGTCTGCCGCAGCAGGGCCTCCACGGCTGCAACCTGGCCGGCGTACTGCTGGTTCTGGCCCGCGGCGATCATCGCCTTGACCTGGCCCAGATCGTTCTCGGTGTCATTCAGGGCCGAATTCAGCGAACTGCTCGCCTGATCCATGTCGCGGGCGACCTTCCCGACGGCGTCGAGCAGCAGGTTCGCCTGGTGCAGGCTCTCCTCCGCTGCACGCACGGCAACCGCGGCGCCGCCGTTGTCGGCGGCAGCAAGCTTCTGCTGCGCCGTACCTTCGGCTGTTCGCACAAAGTCCAGCCGCTGCTGGGCCTGGCTGATGTTGTCCCGCACCGTCGCGACTGCCGTGTCGGCGTAGCGCTGCTGCAGCATCCCCAGGCTCTGTTCCGCCTGGCCGATCTTCGCCGTCGTGTCCTGCACCCGGGCGGACACACTCGCCAAAGCCCTCGGAGCGTTCACTTCGAGTTCCCGCAACGCGTCGAAGCTGGCCTTCTGCTCCTGCAGGGCCGCGTTGGCTGCCTCACAGCGGCGGATGATTTCGCCGTACCAGGAGCGCTGCTGCTCGATGGTGTCAGGGATGTGGTCGTCGAGCTGCTGCTGCAGCTTGAAGGACTCGGCCAGGTGGCTCTTGGCCTCGGTCAGCGCCTTTTGGAAGGGCGCGACGGCGGCGTCCCCGTAGGCGGCCTGGGCGAATCCGATTTCCTGCTCGCTGGACTTGATTGCGTCATCAGCGGCGATCAGGAGTGAACCCGCCCGGGTCCGAAGGTCAGGAATGCTGACCCCGGCCATCGGGTCCAGCTGCTCCCCATCGGGGCCGTAGCCGGCCTCCGTCGCAGCCTGCGCCGCTTTCCGGCGTCGGCTGCGCACCAACAGGGCGGTGCCCACGCCGCCGGCGACGACGACGCCGCCCACGCCAAGGGCCACGTAACCGCCCGTCGGATCCGGCACCGTGCCGCTGCCGCCGCCGGCCGCGTCACCCACCGCGCCAGCGGTGTCGATGGCCGCCTGCGCGTAGTCCTTCTTGCCGCCGGCCAGGTTGGGCACCACAGCGTTCTGGCTGATCGCGCTGGTCTTGGCAGCTATGGGGCTGGCGCTGTTGGCGGCCAGATAGTAATTGCCCTCGGTGGCGATCGCCAGCAGGACATCGGAGCGGCCCATGCCCTTCTGGGTGGCTACCTGCTTGCCCCAATCGGCCGGCGTCATGCCATTGAAGTTCTGCACCGTGACGACGTACAGGTTGTACTTGTGATCAGCCAGCAGCTTCTGGATCGCGTCCTTCACCTCACCCTCGCGGCTGCCGAGGACCTTGGCGTTGTCAACGATGTTCGTGCCGGATGGAATGGTCACGGGCGGCTCAGCTTGAGCCGCGGCCGCGGGCAGGAGCATCAGCGCTGCCGCTCCGGCTACGGCAAGGATTCGCCTGGACAGGAAGAAACGGGACCGCATGGAAAACCCTTCAGTGCCTGGAAACCCGCAATGGAGGGTCCCGGACCGGGACGCACTGCGGGCAACGCCACAGCTTCCAGCGGTATGCATATGAAGGTTGACTGCACCTAGTGCCGCAGGCAGCCGTGGTGTTTCTCCTTGATTCTATGGCTGCCGTAATGGCCAGTCCACACGTCCCGCTATGCCGCCAGCGAAAAACGGCTTCACAGGAACCTTCCAGCAAACGTCCGACATTGGCCCAGCCGGGGGGATCATAGTTGAGGTAACGCACAAGGAAGGAACACCCCATGACCGAGCAAAACGGCGGAGCATCCCCGAACGGGAGCGATGCACCAACCAGCGGGCAGGCCAACACGGACGGTTTCACCGCCCCCATCCCACAGCGGCCCTCAGCCGCCCCCCTGCACGCCGCCGCTGCCGGATCAGGGGACGGGCAGGCTTCGGAGCACCCGACGGAAAGCATTTCCCGCGATCCGCATCCGACCCAACCCATGCACGAGTGGTGGAATGAGCGCAGCGCCGCCACTTCCGATGCGGATGCCCAGTCCTCGAACCCGGGCCGGCACGCAACGGATCCCGGCCAGCCGCAGTACGGGCAGTATGCCGCTGCGCCCTCCGGCGCTCCGGCGCACCCGGGCTCAGCGCCGACTTATCCGTCCGGCCAGCCCTACGGACAGGGCGCCAATGGCGGCCTGTATGGCGGCACCCGCACCAAGGAAAAGAAGCGCGTCGGCGCCGGCGTCTTCGTCGCCGGAATGGTTGCCGCTGCCTTGATCGGCGGCGGGGCAGCGACAGGCACCTCGCTGGCTCTGGCAGGCCAGAACACCGGCACGGGAACCGTCCAGACCCAGCAGAGCGCACCCCTGATCGTCAATAACCAGGACGACGTCAACGTCGTCACCGCCGCGGCGCAAAAGGCCACACCAAGCGTGGTCACCATCAGTGCCACCTCCGGATCGTCAGGCGGTACCGGTTCGGGCATCATCCTGGATAACGACGGGCACATCCTGACCAACACCCACGTGGTCACCCTGGACGGTGCAGCAGCGAACGCCACCCTTGAGGTGCGCACCTCCGACAACAAGGTGTATTCAGCAAAGATCGTCGGCACCGACCCCATGTCTGACCTCGCCGTGATCAAGGTGGACGCCACCGGACTGGTGCCCGCAACGCTGGGAGATTCGAGCAAAATCAACGTCGGCGACACCGTGATAGCCATCGGTGCACCACTGGGCCTGAGCGGAACGGTCACCGACGGCATCGTCTCCACCCTGAACCGCACCATCCAGGTGGCCTCCTCGGCCGTTCCCGACAGTGGAAGCGACTCTTCCCAGGGCAGCCAGGGCGGAAACGGCTTCAACTTCGCACCACCGGACGGCTCAAACGGCACCAACAGCGCCGCCACCGGAACGATCAATCTCAACGTCATCCAGACGGACGCCGCCATCAACCCCGGCAACTCCGGCGGTGCGCTGACCAACACCGACGGCGCGATCATCGGGGTCAACGTGGCCATCGCCTCAGCCGGTTCCGGCTCGTCCTCGACCAGCCAGTCGGGCAACATCGGCGTCGGCTTCTCGGTGCCGATCAACACCGCGAAGCGGGTCGCCCAGGAGATCATCGCCAACGGTTCGGCCACGCACGGACAGCTGGGCGTTTCGGTGAAGCCGCAGGCCGGTGGAACCGGGTCAAGCTCCAGCACCTTCTCCGTCGGTGCCGCAATCGCTGAAGTGACCCCAGGATCAGCGGCCGACAAGGCAGGCCTCAAAGTGGGGGATGTTGTCACCAACTTCGGCAGCCGGACCATCACCGACGCGTCCGAACTGACCGCCGCCGTCCGCGAACAGGCAGGCGGAGCCACGGTCAAGGTCACCTTCCAACGCAATGGCAAGGAACAGTCGGTCGATGTGACGCTGGGCACCGCCAGCCTCGGCTGACCCCCATCCCAGCCCGCAGCTGAGACAGCACCGCAGGAAGCAGCACAGTAGGACCAAACACCAAGAGGGAGCGGCTCAGGCCGCTCCCTCTTGCTTTGCTTTTGGCTCCTTCGGGGAACGAAACCGGGCTGCACCTTCCGCCCAGAAGGCAACAAACCGCAAAGGGAATATTGTCCCGGCACCGCAGGAACTAAGCTCGGAGAATGCGTGCCGAACGGTGGGCCGCAGATGATTGACATCAAGCATGGTGAAGGGCAGCAGTGGAAACTACAGCACTGAACATAGTCGTACTGATCAAGCATGTTCCCGACACGCAGTTTGACCGGCATCTGTCCGGCCCGGACAACACCCTGGACCGGTCTGAAAGCATCCTCTCCGAACTGGATGAGTACGCCTTGGAGGCGGCGCTGCAGCTGGTGGAAAGCTCCGGCAGCGCGGCAGGCGAAGCCAGGGTGACGGCGGTGACCATGGGCCCTGCCCAGGCCGTGACAGCAGTCCGCAAGGCCCTCCAGATCGGCGCCACCGACGGCGTCCACCTGTCCGATGACGCCCTCGCAGGTTCGGACGCGGCAGCAACGTCGCTGGCCCTCGCCACCCTGGTGCGGCACCTGGGGCCGGTGGACCTGGTGCTCACCGGAATGTCCTCCACCGACGGCGAGACCTCCCTGGTCCCGGCCCAGCTGGCGGCCCGATTGGAGCTGCCCCAGCTGACGTTCGCCTCAACGCTGGAACTGTTCGACGTCGACGGCGTACGGAAAGTCACGGGGCGACGCGACGGGGACGCGTACTCCTACCAGCTCGAAGCAATCCTCCCGGCAGTCGTCTCGGTCACCGACCAGATCAACTCCCCCCGCTACCCCAACTTCAAGGGCATCATGGCCGCCAAGAAGAAAACGGTGACGACTCTCAGTCTGGCCGACCTTGGCCTGAACCCCTCCGACGTGGGCAGGTCCGGCTCCTGGACCGACGTCGTCGAGGCCCAGCCGCGGCCGGTCCGCGCGGCCGGAACCATCATCACCGACGACGGCGACGCCGGAATCCAGCTGGTGGATTTCCTGGCCGCCCAGAATCTCCTCTGAACCGGAAGGACCCTGATGTCTGCCGTATTGGTTTTTGTTGACAGGCCCGCCACCGGGCTGGGCAAGCCCACCCGCGAGCTGCTGACGCTGGCCCGCCGCGCCGGTGAGCCGGTCGTGGCCCTGGCCGGGGAGGCATCGACCGACATCGTCGCTGCCCTGGGCAGCTACGGGGTATCCCGCGTTCTCAACAGCGCCCAGCCGGAATTGTCCGAGTACCTGGTGGCACCCAAGGCTGACTTCATCGCCCGGGCCGCTGAGCTGGCCGACGCCCGCGCAGTGCTCATCGAAAACAGCACGGAGGGCAAGGAAATCGCCGCCCGCGCCGGCATCGCGTTGAAAGCCGGAGTGATCACGGACGCCATTGCCGTTGCCGCCGACCTGACAGCCACCAAGTCAGTGCTGGCCGGCTCCTACACCAGCACCTGCCGGGTCCGGACGCCGGTGGCCATCATCAGCGTCAAGGCCAACAGCATTGAGCCCGCTGAAGCCGAAACCCCAACGGAACCTGCCGTCGAGGCGGTCACTGTCGACTTTGGCCCGGCCAGCCTTGCGGTGCGCATAGTGGATCGCCAGGACAAGCCGGTAAGCACCCGCCCGGATCTGTCCGAAGCCCGCATCGTGGTCGCCGGCGGCCGGGGCGTCAACGGGGATTTCACCCCGGTGGAAGAACTCGCCGACGTGCTGGGCGCAGCGGTGGGAGCTTCCCGGGCTGCCACTGATGCGGGCTGGATTGAGCACTCGGCGCAGATTGGCCAGACCGGCAAGACGGTATCCCCGCAGCTGTACATTTCCGCAGGCATTTCCGGCGCGATCCAACAAAAGGCCGGGATGCAAACCTCGGCGGTGATCGTCGCCGTGAACAAGGACGCCGAATCACCGGTGTTCGAGATCGCCGACTTTGGCGTTGTGGGAGATCTGTTCAAGGTGCTGCCCCAGGCGGCCGAGGAAATCCGGCGCCGCCGCAACAGCTGAGCCGCAACAGCTGGGCCGCAACAGCTGGGCCGCAACAGCCAGGGCGCAGCACCTAAGCTGCAACAGCCAGGGGAGCCGATCAGTTCAGCCGTCGCTCCGCGTACACCGTCATGCCGGCCAGCAGGTATTCCGGATCCACGCCGTCCTTCTCGTAAAACGCCCGAAACCGGTCGTCCTCGACGTAGAGCTGGCCAAGCCCCACGTAACTTGTCGCCTCAGGTGTCCAGGAGAAGCTCACCCAGTTCCAGTGGCGTTCGACGGCGGCCTGGACCGCGTCGTCGTCGGCTTTCAAACCCGCAGCGGCACAACGGGCGAGTTCGGCGTTGATCGCTGCAGCTTCCGCGGCCATGGCCTGCCGCTGAGAGGAATCCAGGGCGGCGTGCCGTGCGGCTGCGGCCCTGACAGTGTCCCTGCCCCAGCGGGCGATGGCCTCTTCCTCGTAGGAATGGTTGTCGAACCCCTCAAAAAGGTCCTGGGCGTTCATTGTTTCTCCTTGTTCCAGGTGATGGATGGTGCGCGCCACGGTGGCGGCCAGGGTTTCGAGCCGGCGTTGTTCGGCCAGCAACCAGCCGCGGTGCACCCTCAGGGCCTCCAGCTCGTCCCGCTGCCCCTGCAGCACCTCGCCAATGACGTCCAGCCCCAACCCCAACCGGCGCAGCAACAGGATCCGCTGCAGCCGACGGAGCTCGGGTGCCCCGTACCAGCGGTAGCCGTTAGGTCCAAGGTGGGCAGGCGCCAACAGGCCCAAAGCGTCGTAATGCCGCAAGGTCCGGGAGGAAACCCGTGAGTGTTCCGCGACCTCGGAAATGGGCCAGAGGACTGCTTCCGGGCGTGGTTGCTCCATGATCTCCCTCCTTCCGCTCGGCCGTCGGTGCGCCCGTTACCGGCCGACCGGTCCGCTTCCGCCCGCCTCTTGGGGGTGTGCCTCCACGGTACTTGTTGACGCTACGTCAACCGCAAGGGCCGAAAACGGCACCGGCCGGGTAGCGTTATGCAAGGGCCGAAAACGGCACCGGCCGGGAAGCGTTATGCGCCCAGCGAGACAGTGGCAACCGGCGCGGTGGTGGGAGCTGCTGACCCTGGCGACGGTTCAACCGTGATGGCGAACGCGGCGGCCGCGTCCACACCCCGGATCGTTGCCGCTTTGGAGAGTGCCTCGGCGTCCATGGTGCCCTGGGACACCGGGGAGCTGCCATCCTTGGGCAGCAGCCACATCTGGTACACCTTGCCTTGCGGCGGCGCCGGTACGTCATGCATGGTCACCACGGCGCCGTCCCGTGCGGCCGACACGGCCAGCGTGGCGGTTCCGCCCCCTGGAATGCTAGCCGTTCGGGTGGCGAGATCCGAAGCCTGCAGGATTTGGCGGGCGGGGTCCTGGTTGCCGGCAATGTTGCTGCCGATGGCGACCCCACCGAAGGCGATGATGACGGCGGCGACGGCGGCCGTCAGCCACCGGCGGCCGGTCGACCAACCGGTGCGGGCACTTCGGGCAGCCCGGCGGGCAGCCAGGTCATCGGACGGCGCGGAGTCGGAGGGCGAGACGTGCGGCACCGGCGCGGCGGCGGAGGGCGATTGGGGCGCCAGCGGCGCAACGGCAGCGGGCAGGGCGCCGTCCTGATGGGGGAGACGACCGAGGATCTCACCCAACAGGTGCGCGGGGGGCTCGACCTCCTCCGGCGCGTATGCCACCGTCAGGACTTCGCGTGCCTGGTGTACCCGAACCTCAAAGGCGTGGCGTTCCGCCCCCGGAGCCGCCGAAAGGTGGGCATCAACGGTTGCCCGCTCCTCATCACTGAGGGCATCAAGGGCGTACAGTTCAGCGAGTTCCAGCAGCCGGCCCTCGGAAAGGTCCTTGGCGATGTCCTCAGCGAACTGCCGCTTCCGTATCTCATCCATTTTCAGCTCACCCCCAGACAGTTCTTCAGCCGCAATAATCCATCCCGGATCCGGGATTTGATGGTGGGCACAGCCGCCCCCAGTTGTTCAGCCACTTCCCGATAGGTCAATCCACCGTAGTAGGCCAACCTGACAGACTCCTGCTGGGTGTCGGTGAGCGTGGCAAGGCAACGGACGACGGCGTCGGCCTCCATTCGGCTGGTCACCGTGTCCACGACGTCGTCGTGCTCAATCGCCTGGCTCGACGCCCCATATCGTGCTTCCCGTTCCGTGGCGCTCTGGCTGGACCGGACCCTGTCCACGGCCCTGCGATGGGCGATCGTCATCATCCAGGCCAAGGGACTCCCAAAGGCGGGATCGAACTTGCCTGCCGACTGCCATACCTGGAGGTAGACCTCCTGCGTGGTGTCGTTGGCCAAGTCGGGGTCGATAAGCACCTTTCGCGCCATGCCGTAGATCCGCCTCGACGTCGCCGCGTACAGGTCGGCGAAGGCCTGCTGGTCACCCGCCGCGGTGCGGGCCAGGAGGCTCGCCAGCTGCGCGCGTTCGTCCGAGCCGGCCGCGCCAGGGTCCATCCGGACATCCGCGGGGGCGCCGGGAAGGCCGGTTGCTTTGGGAGTTTCCATTGTGTCCAAGCATAGGCGCCCCCGTCGAAGGACCTGCCCCAACTTTCATGTGATCCGGTACCCGTCCGGTCAACGTCACCAGGGTGCATGTCTCCTCCTTCCGTTGTCCGATTGGCTCACCTGTCATTCGGAGCCGACCGGTCCACGGATGGGTGGCAATCTCAGGGCCGGTGACCGATGCCGATCAGGGTGTCCGAGTTCATCTGCACCTGGGGACCCACTGACTGAACGAACAACCGTCGTACCCGGGCTACGGCGTCGGGGTCGCGGGGCAGCAGCGTTCGCCAGCCGCTGCCCATCACCAAAGTCCAGGCCATCTCGTCGTCGACCGTCAATGAGAAGGGATGCACTTCCACCCGCACGTCCACCAGGCCGCGTTCGCGCAACCATTGGGCGTAGCTGTCGGCGGTGTTGACCTTCGCCATGTTCCAGTTGGGCATGGGCAGAACGTCCTTCAGGCGGGGACGTTCCGTGATGGCGGCGTCGAGGATCCGCTGGGCAAACGGTTCAAGCGCGCCAGCCGCCCAGGTGCTGGCGACCAGCCGGCCGCCGGGCCGCAGCAGGCTCGCAAGGTGCTCGGCGCCTGCCTCCATGTCCGAAAAGAAGAACATGCTGTAGGAACACAGCACCGCGTCGAAAGTGCGGTGGCCACGCCAGCGGGTTACATCCGCTTCGGTCAGGGTGGTGTTCAGGACCCGCTGCCGGCCGAGCTTGGCTGCCGCCAACCGGAGCAGGCCGGTGGAGAGGTCGACGCCGTCAACGCTGCCGGAGTTCCCGACGGCCTCCGCAGCGGGGAGGGTCGCAGCACCCGTGCCGCAGCACGCGTCCAGCACGCGTTCACCCGGGAGGAGAGCCGCGGCTGCCACGAGGTCCCGCGCGACGGGGTCCCAAAGGGTCTCCGACCAAGCTTCAAACTGCAGTGCACCGTCGGTGAAGGCCAGGCCTGGATCACGAGCTGACATTGATTTCCTCCATGGTTGGACACGGGTTGGGACGTTTTCGAGGGTGCCGGTATCGATGTTGGCCGGACTCCCCGCCGTCAGCTCCGGAGCCTTGCGTGCTCTGCGTGGTTCTGCAAAGTTCTTGGTGGTTCTGCAATGTTCTCGGTAGCCGGGTGGGGACGCGGGGCCGGGATACGAATCCGTGAGTGGGTTCGGTCCGGCAGGTCAGAGCTTGGCGCCGGCGAATCCGTTTTGGCGCCAGGCTTCGTACAGGGCGATCGAGGCTGAGTTGGCTAGGTTCAGGGAGCGCAGGCCCGGCAGCATCGGAAGCCGGACCCTGGCTGTGACGTGCGGGTCCTGCTTGACCTCCGCGGGCAGGCCAACGGATTCAGGTCCAAAAAGCAGCACGTCGGAGGGCTGGTAGGAAATGTCCGTGTAGGACCGTTCGCCGTCCGAGGTGAAGGCGTATACCCGCTCGGGGCTCAGCGCCCGCCAGGCGTCCTCAAGGTTTCGATGCACATGCAGGACTGCGAGGTCGTGGTAGTCGAGGCCGGCACGGCGGAGCTTGGAGTCCTCCAGCTCGAATCCCAACGGTTCGACCAGGTGCAGTTCTGCGCCGGTGATGGCTGCCAGGCGAATGGCGTTGCCCGTATTGCCGGGAATTTCCGGCGTGTGGAAGAGGATGCGGAACACCAGTCCAGCTTAGGCGCTCCCGCGCCCACCCACCGCTGCCCATCTGCCGAGTGTCGAGATAAGCACCCCTTGGGCGGGGTCCGGTCTGCCGAGTGTCGACGTAAGCACCCCTAGTCATGGAATGCCAGGGGTGCAGATGTCGACACTCGGCGGAAGGGGGGGGTGGGGCTAGTACATGCCGCCGAGGAGTCGGCTGAGGACGGGCAAATCCACCACATTGGGTGCGGGCCCGGCAGAGAGGAAATGCTTGACCTCGCGGACCAGCCGAGCTCCGTTGGCCACGTGCAGCAGGTCGGACCCGTCCGGTTCGCTGCTGCGGTCGTAGTCGATGACGGGGCGGAAGGAGTTGCCGTCGGCGGAGTGGACGGCGATCCAGCCGGTGACGTTGCACTCCGGAAAGAGTTCCTGCATCCGGCGGACTGCAGGTTGCATGGCGGGCGGCTGAAGTACCTTGGAGCCGTGCACCAGGGTGCTGCCGTTCCAGCGGTAGGCGCCGTCGGGCAGCAGCATCGATCCAATGAGGACCAGCCGGTATCCGGCCAGCACCGCGTGATCGATGTAGCCGTTGTCCACCGGAGACACCAGACCGTTGACCAATCGGGCAGAGGGGATGTGCGGCAGCAGTTGCTGCATCAGGAGCCGGATGGTGAGTGCCTCGCGCTGCAACCGCGCTTGCGCACCGAAGAGCCCGCGCTTGCGGGGTGCTCCATGCACTTGTTGGCTGGCCAGGGCGGGGGACAGGAGCGGTTGCTCCCCAGGGGCCATCCCGTCAAATGACGGCACATACACGGGCGGGTCACCGGCGGAGACACCGGGACTCCGCGGGCCTGTGGTGGTGTGGAAGCCGGTACGGCCGGTGGATCCGCTGCCGAAACCCGCGGCGGGGTTGGTACCCGGGCCCGCGGCGCTGCGCGGGTTGCCAGCCGTGGCATACGACCTGTCGTATTCAGCACGACGGCGGCTGTTGCTGAGGACTTCATAGGCGGCGGTTACCCGGCGGAAGGCAGCCGGATCCCCGCCGTGGTCGGGGTGGGACGTGCGGGCGGCACGACGGTAGGCGGCCTTGATTTCCCGCTCAGTCGCGGTGGTGGGCACGCCGAGCACCTGGTAGTGCGTCATAGCGCGGTCACTCACGAAGCGGGCCTTTTCTTGAAGAACGAAGGAAGAACGGAACCGGGAAATCGGTGCCGGATGGTGCTGCGTGATGGAGATCAGGGGCGGAACCTCTGTCGGATAGGACAGACGCACCTACACGCCAACTCAACGCTTTGACTGGCTCTGGCGTTCCAGTATGTCCTCATCGCCGGCGACGTCCGAGTCGATTCCTGCAGCGGATGACCCGGTGTCCGTAGCCTTGGTGTCCGTTGCCCCGGTATCCGTCGTGCCGGCCTGCGGCAGTTGGGAGGCCGACGGTTGGGTTGCGGGCTCTGCCGACGATGCGGGCGTCGTGCCACGCCGCCGTCGTTGTTCGCGGGGACCTGCGGGGTAGGCGGACTTCCTGCCGACTGCCACGATGGCCAGGGCCACAGCGGCGGCGACTGCCGCGGCCAAGGGAACCAGGGTGGCGCCGAGGGTGACCAGGGCGAAGGCGCCGTACAGGGATCCGAGCGTGATGCCGATTTGGATGGTGAGCACTGTCAACCCATTCGCCGCGTCCCGGTGCTTTCCGCCGGCCCTGAGGATTGCCGCCTGGTTGTAGATGCCGATCGCACCGAGGGCCGCCCCCCACAGACCCAGGAGGATCCAGCAGCCGATTGCCGTCTGGCCAATAAATGGCAGGAGCGCCAGGCTGGCCACAAGCACCGCGACGGTGGTCAGCAGCGCCCGGCGCGGATGCGTGTCGACGTTCAGGCCGGCGATCCAGATGCCGACCAAGCCTGCTGCCCCGACAACGGACAAGGCCAAGCCAATGTGTTCCTCGGGCAGGCCTACTGAGCGCAGGAAGGGGGCGACGTACGTGAACAGGGCAAAGTGGGCCAGCAGCAGCATCGGCCAGGCCACGGCGATGGCTTTTACTCCCGGCTGGGCGGCGCCCCGACGGAAGGATGCCCGGGGCGCGTCCTTCGGGGTGGCGACCTTGGGAATCAGGGCGAACGCAACAACTGCCAGCAGTGCCAGCACGGCGGCCAGGAGCAGGAAGGAGACCCGCCAGCCCAGGGCGGCCCCGAGCAGGGTCCCGGCAGGCGCACCAACGGCCAGACCCAGGCTGTTCCCGGCAAACACAATCGCCATCGCCCGGCCCATGCTGTGCGCAGGAACGACGCGGGCCACGAACGGGGCCATGGTTGACCACAGCAGCCCGTGCGCCATGCCGCCGAGCAGTCGGGAAATCAGCGCGACGGCGAAAACCGGGCTGACTGCCGTCAGGCTGTTGCTCAACGCAAAAATGACGATCACGCCGACCAGCAGGACCTTCCGCGGCACCTTGGCCGCCAGGATGGTCACCGGCACCACGGAAATGACGATGACGGCGGCATAGGCGGCCGTCAGCAGCCCGGCCCGGGATTCCGAGACGGACAAGCCCCGGCTAATGAGGGGCAGCAGGCCGGAAGGCAGCAGCTCGGTGGTGATCGCCGTGAAACCGACGGCGGAGAGCACCAGCAGCAGGGGCAAGGGCAGGCGGTCCCCTGCCTGGCGCGGGGATTTCGTTGTCATTCTGGTCCATCTAAGGGGGAGGGTCAGCAGGGCAGCTGGGGAAGGGGAGCGTTCGGAGTCCTCTGTGGGCCGACGATCCTACATGATTACCGTATCGCGTGCGGACGCCCGGGCGGCCCGAATGTGGCGTATTTCTTCCCTGAAGAATCAGGTCCGCCGGATCAGTCGACGCTGTTCCGGCGGTAGCGGAGGAACAACATGTCGCCGGACCGGAGTACGTGCACCAGTGCCATATCAACGGGTTCCGTTCCGAAGCCGACCCGGCCAGCGCTTGCCGGCCCGCCAATGGGACCCCCCTGAGCGCCAGCGGGAGCCCCGCCGCTGGCCGACCTCCCAGCTACGCCACCGCCGGGCGGAAACAGCCCGCCGACCGCGATACGCCCGGCCCTGCCTGAGGCGAGCATCGGTGAGAGGGACAGGCACAGCTCATCAACCAGGCCCGCGTCCTGGAAAGCGCCAAACAGGCTGGGGCCACCCTCGGAATGGATGGCGGTGAGTCCCCGCACGGCAAGGTCCGCAACCACCAGGCGCGGATCTACTCCTGTCCGTCCGGCCGAAACCACGTCGGCAACCTCGGACAGGCGGCCTCGTGCATCGGCCGGTGCGTCTTCGGCTGTGTAGATCAATGGCCGCACGGGAGCCTCGGTAAACACCGGAGCTTCCGGGTCAAGATTCAGTGAACCGGAAACGATCGCCAATGCGGGATGGGGAGCAAGGCCGGCCCGTACCCGGCCTGCCTGCGCCGCAGCACCAATAAGGTGGCCGGCGTAACCCTCGGCGCGGATGGTTTGCGCACCGACCAGGAGGACGTCGGCCTGCGCGCGCAACAGGTGCAGGATGCGCTGGTCAGCGGAATTGCCCAGCCCGCCGGAATGCCCGTCCACGGCAGCTGCGCCGTCGAGGCTGGCGACAAAGTTGAAACTGACCCATGGCCGCAGACCTGCCGGAGGTTCGTACCACGCGCTCAGGTCCGCATCGGAGGCCTCGGCAAACGCTCCCGGAAAGAGGCGGTCGATGGCAGCCCGTCCCGTCGTCATCGGGCTGCCGGGGCGTTCTCGTCACCCATGTTGTGCCGCAGGTAGGCCGGCTCGCGCCACCCCATCACCGCCTCGGTGAACCGGACTGCGGCGTGCGCCGCAGCCACATTGTGCATCCGCACTACCCGCGCCCCACCCAGGATGCAGACCACTGCGGCGGCCAGGGACCCCTCCAGCCGATCCTTTTTCTCCTGGTGCAGGGTTTCACCGATGAAGTCCTTGTTTGAGACGGCCGCCAGGGCCGGCAGCCCCAGTGCCGCGACCTCCGCGAATCGGCGTGTCAGCTCCAGCGAGTGCAGGGTGTTCTTGTTCAGGTCGTGGCCCGGGTCGATCAGCAGGCGTTCGGCGGGCATCCCGTGCCGCAGGGCGAGGTCGGTCCGGGCCGCCAGGAAGCGCACCACGTCGACGACGACGTCGTCGTAGTGCGGGCGCGGATAGACGGTCCGTGGGGCAGCCAGGCTGTGTGTCAGGACCAGATGGGCGCCACCCTCCGCCACCACGGAGGCCAGCTCAGGGTTGCTCAGCCCGGTGGTGTCGTTGATGACTTTCGCCCCGGCGGCGATACTGAGCCGGGCCACTTCGGGGCGGAACGTGTCAACGGAAATCACGACGTCGCTGCGGGCTGCCACGGCCGCAACGACGGGAACAACCCGATCCACCTCCTCGTCAATCCCGACCTCGGGTCCCGGCGCGAACGGTACTCCGCCGATGTCGACCCAATCCGCGCCGTCCGCCACCGCACGTAGGGCCGCGGACACCGCGGCGTCAAGGGCAAAGGTCCGGCCGTCGTCGTAAAAAGAATCCGGTGTCCGGTTGATGATGGCCATCAGGGCCACGCTGCGGCTGAAGTCGAAACTGCGGGTGCCGAAGGTCCGGATGGGATGCTGCAGCGGCGGCAGCACGAACGGAGCCACTCCGGGCGGCGGAGAATTTGTACTCATCCCTCACATCAAAGCCCCTTCCCGGCCACCGCGCAGCAACAAGTCCGGGTGTGTCGTGTCCTTCACGCCGGGTAGAATGGCCAAGTGCCCGTGTATCTTGACCACGCGGCGACCACGCCCTTGTCGGCCCCGGCCCTCGCCGCACTCACCTCCGAACTCAGCCGCAGCGGAAATCCGTCCTCCCTGCACGGCTCCGGCCGTCGTGCCCGCGCCGTGGTGGAACAGTCACGGGAAACCCTGGCTGCCGCGGCCGGCGCCTCCCCCTCTGAGGTCATCTTCACCTCCGGCGGCACCGAGGCTGACAACCTGGCCGTCAAGGGACTGTATTGGTCCAGGCGTGCAGCCGACCCCCGACGGAACCGGATTCTGGTCAGCTCCATCGAGCACGCGGCCGTGCAGGACACCGTTGAATGGCTGGAACAGCATGAGGGAGCCGAGGCTGTCTGGTTGCCCGTCGACGAACGGGGCCTGCTGCGCCTGGATGTGCTCGAGGCGGAACTTGAAGCAGCGCCCGAGACCGTCGCCCTAATCAGCGTCATGTGGGCCAACAACGAAGTAGGCTCCCTGCAGCCCATCCCGGCGATCACGGCACTGGCGTCCCGGTTCGGGGTGCCGGTCCACTCGGACGCCGTACAGGCGTTCGCTTCGGTACCCGTGGACTTCGCCGGGTCGGGCCTGGCCGCCATGTCCGTGAGTGGCCACAAGATTGGTGGTCCCGTTGGCGTCGGCGCACTGCTGCTGGGCCGTTCCGTGGCACTGGTTCCCGTGCAGCACGGCGGAGGCCAGGAGCGCAGCGTGCGCTCCGGCACCCTTGACACCGCCTCGATCGCTGCGTTCGCCGCTGCCGCCCAGGATGCAGTGGCGCACCTGGACCAAGAAGGTCCACGCCTTTCCTGGCTCCGCGACCAGGTGATCGAGGCAGTACGCAGAACCGTTCCCGACGCCGTGCTGCGAGGCCCGGACCCGGCAACGGATCCGACCGCACGATTGCCAGGAAACGCGCACTTCACCTTTCCGGGCTGCGAGGGGGATTCCCTGCTGTTCCTGCTGGACATGGCCGGTGTTGAGTCCTCCACCGGGTCGGCCTGCACGGCCGGCGTGCCGCGCCCCTCCCACGTGCTGCTGGCTATGGGCCTGACCGAAGAACAGGCTCGGGGAGCGCAGCGGTTCAGCCTGGGGCATACATCCACGCAGCAGGACGTTGAGAAGCTGGAAGCCGTGCTGGGATCGGTCCATGAGCGCGCCCGCCTGGCCGGCATGGCCGGACATGCCTCCCGGATCGAGACCGCAGGGACACGGCACCGCAACGCCGCCCCGGCGCAGCCGGCGGACCGGGCGGCAGCATCCGCACCAACAGCGACGACACGAACAGACACAAGACCAACAGACACAACACGAACAGACACAACAGGGACGGGCAGCGAAGGAACCGCTGCGCACACCGTCCGGACTGGAGCAGGAACGTAATGCGAGTTTTGGCCGCAATGAGCGGCGGCGTCGATTCCGCCGTGGCAGCTGCACGCGCCGTGGAAGCCGGGCACGACGTCGTCGGTGTTCACCTGGCCCTTTCCCGGATGCCGGGCACCCTGCGCACCGGCAGTCGTGGCTGCTGCACCATCGAGGACTCCAACGACGCCTGGCGCGCCTGTGACAAACTCGGCATTCCCTACTACGTCTGGGACTTCTCCGAACGGTTCAAGGAAGATGTGGTCCAGGACTTCATCGACGAATACGCTGCCGGGCGCACACCGAATCCCTGCATGCGCTGCAACGAGCGGATCAAGTTCGCCGCATTGCTGGAAAAGGCCCTCGCCCTGGGCTTCGACGCGGTCTGCACAGGCCACTACGCCAAGGTGATTGACGACGGTAACGGCAACAAGGAACTGCACCGGGCCGCTGACTGGGCCAAGGACCAAAGCTACGTGCTCGGCGTTCTCACCCACGAGCAGCTCAAGCACTCCATGTTCCCGCTGGCCGACACCCCCTCCAAGGCCGAGGTCCGGGCCGAGGCCGAACGGCGGGGCCTGTCAGTGGCCAAGAAGCCCGACAGCCACGACATCTGCTTCATCTCGGACGGTGACACCCGGGGCTGGCTGGCCGAGAAGATTGACATGTCCACCGGCGACATCGTGGATGAAACCGGCGCCAAGGTGGGTGAACATCCCGGAGCCAACGCCTTCACTGTGGGCCAGCGCCGCGGGCTGAAGCTCGGCACCCCCGCCGCCGACGGCAAGCCGCGTTTCGTCCTCGAAATCAGGCCCAAGGAAAACCGGGTGGTCGTGGGGCCTGAAGCACTGCTGGCCGTCGACGAGATCCGCGGCATCCGCATCTCCTGGGCCGGCCTGCCGATCCAGGAGGCGGCGTTTGCCGAAGACGTGGCCGATTTGACCGGTGAACCGGCCGTGCTGCTGCGCTCGCAGACCTTCGACTGCATGGCCCAGGTCCGTGCCCACGGTGATCCGGTGCCGGCAACCGCCCGGCTGGAACTTCGTACGGACGGTTCCGGAGGCGTGCAGGAGGAATTGCTCCTGACGCTGCGGGAACCGCTCCGCGGCGTTGCGCCCGGCCAGACCGTCGTGCTCTACCAGGGCACCCGCGTGCTGGGACAGGCCACCATCGACGTGGCACGCTCGCTGGCCCGGCCCGTGCTCTGAGGGATTCCGTCCTGCCCTAGGCTGATCCCATGCCCCGCAACGTATTGGTGATCCAGCATGTGCCCTGGGAGGGCCCCGGACTCATTGCCGACGCCCTGGCCGAGGTTGGCCTGACCCTCCAGACACGCATCCTTACCGGAAACGCCGCCCTGGAGGACGTCGACGGGAACGACGCCCCAGCTAACGACGCCCCAGATAACGACGTTGACGGGCTGCCGCCCGCGGCGAACCTCGCCGGCATCGTCGTGATGGGCGGGCCAATGAAGGCTGACGATGTGGAGCGGCACCCCGGCCTGGCCGCCGAACTGCAGCTGATTCGGGACGCCGTGGGCGCCGGGGTACCCGTCCTGGGCATCTGCCTTGGGCACCAACTGATCGCGCTCGCCCTGGGAGCCCGGCTGCACGCCGGCGCGACCCACGAGATCGGGCTGGCGCCGGTCATTGTTTCCCGACCGGACCTCGCCGACGGCGGGCCCCTGGCAAAACTGGGCGGCACCTCGGTCATCCACTGGCATACCGACAACGCCGACTTGCCCCCGGGAGCCACCCTGCTTGCCTCCACCGCGGGCTGCCCCAACCAGGCCTTCCGCTACGGCAGCGCCACTGGCTTCCAGTTCCATCTGGAGCTGGATGAGCGCCTGCTGGGTGAGTGGCTGGACGAGGGTGGCATGGCAGGGGACCTGGACGGGACCACAGCTGCCGAACTGCTCGAACAGTTCCGGCGGGAGCAGCCGGAACGACGGCGGGCCGCCCTGCACGCCTTCGGCGACTTCGCCGCGCATGCGGCGGCCCGCGCAGCGGGTCACTAGGCGACGCGGCAGGCAGTCCAGACACTGCCGGCGCGGCGCCGGTCCGGACACTGCCGGTCAGGCGCCGGTCCAGACATTTCCGGTCGCACCCCGCCCGTCCCGAACCGCAGGAAAACCGACTGTGCCGGTGGTGCCATTTTGGTTGCCTGAGGAACTTTCCCGTTTTTAGAATGATCGGGTCACCCAGCCAGGGTGAGGCTTCGAAGGGTCTGCAGGATGGCATACCGGGCTCTGCGACTCCGCTCCGTACCACGCTGCGCCGGATGAATCCCGGCGCGGCCCGTCTGGAAGGTCAAGGAGGGTTCAATGTCGAACCTGGTGGAAAAAGCAGCACCCTCACCGGTCACCAGCCTCATCCCCGCCCGCATGGACCGGTTACCCTGGTCCAAGTTTCACTGGACCGTGGTGCTGGGCCTGGGCGTGTCCTGGATTCTGGACGGCCTGGAAATCGAACTGGTCGCCTCCGCCGGGTTCCAACAGACCCTGCACATGAGCGCGCAGGAAGTTGCGTTTGCCGGCACCGTCTACCTGGTGGGCCAGGTCTTCGGTGCCCTGGTCTTTGGCCGGCTCTCCGACCGGCTGGGACGGCGGAACTTCTTCATCATCACCCTGGCTATCTACCTGATCGGTAGCGGCGTGGCCGGCCTGGCCTTCTCCGTATGGTTCCTGTACCTGTTCCGCTTCATGGCCGGCATGGGCATCGGCGGTGAGTACACGGCCATCAACTCCGCCATCGACGAGATCATCCCCTCCAAATATCGGGGCAGGGTCGACATTGCCATCAATGGGACGTATTGGGGTGGCGCAGCGTTGGGGGCGTTTGGAAACATCTTCCTGCTGAACCCCAACGTGGTGCCCGTCGACTGGGGATGGCGCATCGGCTTCTTTATCGGCCCGGTCCTGGGCCTGGTCATCATCTACCTGCGGCGTCACATTCCCGAGAGCCCGCGCTGGCAACTCACCCACGGCCACGCCGAAGAGGCCGAACGCAACGTGGACCGGATCGAGGCGGAAGTGCGGGCGGAAGGCCACGACCTCCCGGACGTGCCCGAGGGCAAGGCCATATCGGTCGTGGCGACCAGCAGCATACCGTTCCGCCAGATCGTCGGAGTCTTTGTCCGCAAATACCCCCGGCGGACGTTCGTCAGCTTCGTCATGATGGTGACCCAGTCATTCCTCTACAACGCCATCTTCTTCACCTACGCCCTGGTGCTGCAAAACTTCTACGGCACCAGCCCCAGCTCCACCCAGTACTACTTCTTCCCCTTCGCGATTGGGAACCTGCTTGGCCCGCTGCTGCTCGGACACCTCTTCGACACCATCGGCCGACGCAAGATGATCTTTGCCACCTACGGCCTCGCCGCAGTCACCCTTGCCATCTCGGCCGCCCTCTTCAGCGCCGGCTCACTGAACGCCACCACGCAAACCATCCTCTGGTGCGTGTCGTTCTTCTTTGCCTCAGCCGGGGCTTCCTCGGCCTACCTGACCGTGAGCGAGACCTTCCCGCTGGAACTCCGCGGCCAGGCCATCTCCTACTTCTTCGCCATCGGCCAAATCGCCGGTGCCATCGCGCCGGCCATCTTCGGTGCACTCATCGGCGACGGCACGGACCGTGGACCGCTGACCATCGGCTACTACCTCGGTGCCGCCATCATGTTGTTCGGCGGACTCGTGGCCCTGTTCTTCGCCTTCGACGCCGAACAGAAGTCCCTCGAGGACATCGCCGATCCGCTGTCCAAGGCGGTCTCGGCATGAACACCGGGAACGAAGCGCAGGACAAGCCGGTGGTGGTGGGGGTCAGCCCCACCAGCGGCTCGGTCGCTGCACTGCTCTGGGGAGCAGACGAGGCAGCCCGCCGCTCCGTCGAGCTGTTTGCCGTCAGCGCCTGGCGGGGACCCCGGGCGCCACTGACCGCGGGATCACGGCCGCCACTGGTTACCCTTGACCCGGACGACGCTTTCGCGGACGCCGAGAATGAGCTGCAGCGCCATGTCGCAGAGGTTCTGGGCGACCAGCCGGTGACGTGCCGCCTGATCCGGGGATCGGCGCTAAAGGTGCTGCAGAAAGTGTCCCGGCAGGCAGGCCTGTTGGTTCTGGACGCCCCGCAGCGCAGCGACTTCTCGCAGTCCCCGTTGCTGGCCCACCGCCTGGTCTACCAGGCCGTCTGCCCCATCCTGATCATGCCTCCCGCCCTGGCTCACCAACCCGACACGCCGTTGGTGCGGGGAACGAAGGAACTGGGCCGCAACCTGGCCAAGGCTGCAGCCGACGCCGGACGGCCGGGGCTGCGGCTGCCCCGGGACACCGACCCGGACGCCGATTTCACCGACGCCGAGCCGGCAAATAGTACCGATGCCGGGCCCGTCGTCGGCCACCCTCCCGGTCCGGCAACGTGAGCCGCTGGTAAACATCTGATTGCAACATCCGTTGCCTCATGGGGAACTGCTGCTTCTTCTGGTAGAAACAAGGCATCACGACGGTGCTCCGGGTCAGGTCCGAACGGAGCACGCGTCGCACCTTCCAAAGAAAGATCCCAGATGGCAAACAATCACATGGGCCTGCGTGCCACCGTCGCAATCGCCGGTGTCTCAGTCCTGGCCTTGACTGCCTGCACCGGCCCCAGTGGCGGCAGCACCAGCGACGGCGGCAGCAGCAGCAGTGCGGCCGGCGCTCCCATCACCGTCGGAACGACCGACAAGGTCACCTTCCTGGACCCTGCCGGTTCGTACGACAACGGCTCGTTCATGGTGATGAACCAGATCTACCCCTTCGTCATCAACTCCAAGCCGGGCAGCGCTGACCCGCAGCCTGACATGGCGGAATCGGCGTCGTTCACTACTCCGACTCAGTACACGGTCAAGCTCAAGTCCGGACTGAAGTGGGCCAACGGGGACACGCTGGACTCCGCCGACGTGAAGTTCAGCTTCGACCGCCAGCTGAAAATCAACGACGCCAACGGACCGGCCACCCTGCTGGCGAACCTGGCCAGCGTCGACGCGCCTGACGCCAACACGGTGGTGTTCAACCTCAAGGCTGGCAACGACCAGACCTTCCCGCAGATCCTGGGCAGCTCGGCCGGCGTCGTCGTCGATGACAAGGTCTTCCCGGCCGATAGCGTGATGAACGATGAGGACATCATCAAGGCGAAATCCTTCGCCGGTCCCTACACGATCGAGTCGTACAAGAAGAACGAGCTCATCAGCTTCAAGGCCAACCCAGACTACAAGGGCCTCCTCGGCGCGCCGAAGACCTCCAACGTCACGCTCAAGTACTACGCCGACTCCAACAACCTCAAGCTGGACATCCAGCAGGGCAACATCGACGTCGCCACCCGCAGCCTGACAGCGACTGACATCGACAGCCTCAAGGGTGACTCCAAAGTGAAGGTTGATGTGGGACCCGGTGGCGAGCTGCGCTACATCGTCTTCAACTTCGACACCATGCCCTTCGGAGCCAAAACGCCCGAGGCCGATCCGGCCAAGGCGCTGGCCATCCGGCAGGCCATGGCAGACTCCGTGGACCGGCAGGCCATCGCAGACCAGGTGTACAAGGGCACCTACCTGCCCGTGTACTCGTTCGTGCCGCAGGGCTTCACGGCCGCCGCGGAACCGTTCAAGAGCATGTACGGCGACGGCAGCGGCAAGCCCAGCGTCGACAAGGCCAAGAAAGCCCTGGCCGACGCCGGCGTCAGCACGCCCGTAACGCTGAACCTGCAGTACAACCCGGACCACTACGGCAAGTCCTCCGGCGATGAGTACGCCGCCGTCAAGGACCAGCTGGAGCAGACGGGTCTCTTCAAGGTCAACCTGCAATCCACCGAGTGGGTGACCTACTCCAAGGATCGCGTGGCTGATGCTTACCCGGTGTACCAGATGGGCTGGTTCCCCGACTACTCCGACGCCGACAATTACCTGTCGCCGTTCTTTACGGAGAACAACTTCCTGAAGAACCACTACAGCAACACTGATGTTCAGGCGAAGATCGCCGAGCAGCTGACCACCGTTGACAGGACCGCCCGCACCAAGCTCATCGAGGACATTCAGACCGAGGTGGCCAAGGACATCTCCACCCTTCCATTGCTGCAGGGTGCACAGGTGGCCGTGTCCGGCAAGGACGTGTCAGGTGTGAAGGACACGCTGGACGCGTCCTTCAAGTTCCGGCTTGGCGTGCTTTCCAAGTAATTCCAGCCGCAACTGGAAGGTTCCGCCATCCGGAACCGGTCCAGAGGGGGAGGCGGGGTGCCGTGCAGGCGCCTCGCCTCCTCCTGCGTCGAGCATCCCGCAGCACCTACGAAACCAGGTAGCACATGACCACCTTGATTGAAGCCCCTCCCGAAGAGGCGGACGGACTCCTTCCACAGAAGAAGTCCTCCTCGGGAGGCGGATTGGGAAAATACCTCCTGATCCGTTTCCTGCTGATCTTTCCCACCATCCTGATCCTCGTCACGATGGTTTTCTTCCTGATGCGCATCACCGGAGACCCCATCACCGCGGCGCTGGGAGACCGGCTGCCGCCGGACCAGCTCCAGCAACGCATCCATGAGGCCGGTTATGACCGGCCCGTCATTGTCCAGTACTTCGAATACCTCGGCCAGATTGCGACCGGCAACTTCGGACGCACCATCAGCGACAACCTGCCCGTGGGAGGCATGCTGGCCACCTACGGCACGGCGACCCTGGAACTGGCCATCAACTCCCTCATCATCGCCCTGCTGGTGGGTATTCCCCTCGGCATGGTGGCAGCGGCCCGCAGGGACAAGGCCCCCGACGCCGTGCTGCGCGTCTTCGCCATCCTTTGCTATGCCACGCCCGTCTTCTTCGCCGGGCTGCTCCTGAAGCTGGTTTTCGCCGTCGGCCTGGGCTGGCTGCCAGTGGCCGGCCGCGCCAAGTCCGCCAATGAGGTGGCTTTGACCTCACTGCAGGCCCCCACCGGGATCTACTGGCTGGACGCCCTGCGCAGCGGCAACATGACGGCCCTGGGTGATGTGGCAGCGCACGCCGTGCTGCCGGCCGTCGCGTTGGGGCTGCTGACCGCCGGTGTCTTCCTGCGCCTGGTGCGGACCAACCTGATCGGTACGCTGGGCCGCGACTACGTCGAGGCTGGCCGGTCCCGCGGGGTGAGCGAACTCCGCCTGGTGACCCGGCACGCCTACAAGCCGGCGCTGATTCCGATCATCACGGTCATGGGCCTGCAGATAGCGGTCCTCCTGGGCGGGGCTGTCCTGACGGAATCCACCTTCGAATGGAAGGGCCTGGGCTTCCAGCTGGCGCACTACGTCACCGCCCGCGACTTCATCGCCGTGCAGGGCATCGTGGTGCTGCTGGCAGTCATCGTGGCCCTCACCAACTTCATCGTGGACATCCTGGCCGCGCTCATCGACCCCCGAGTGAGGTACTGACCATGGCCACAACCAAGGAACCCCTGCTGTTCCGGCTGCCCGTGCTGTCGCATCTGCGCCGCAGCGTCGGACTGCAGCGCGGCATGCTGATTGCCGGGCTGGTGCTCACCGGAATCTTCCTGCTCACCGCGCTTTTGGCTCCGGTGCTGGCACCCTTCGGCTTCGCCCAGCGCTTCGATTCGCAGCAACCGCCCTCGGCGGCCCACCTCTGGGGCACCACAGTGGGCGGTTACGATGTGCTGTCCCGGGTGATTTGGGGCGCCCAGACGGCAGTGCTGGTCATCGTGATCGCCGTCGTGCTGTCACTCTTCGCCGGCGTGGCCCTTGGCCTGGTGTCCGGTTACCTGGGCGGCTGGCTGGACCGGGTGCTGGTGGTGGTGGCCGACGCCGTCTACGCCTTTCCCACCCTGCTGCTGGCCATCGTCATGTCGATCACCATCAGTGGCGGTCAGTCGAGCCTCTGGGGCGGCATCCTGTCGGCCGCCATCTCCATCACCGTCGTCTTCATCCCGCAGTACTTTCGGGTGATCCGGGCCGAGACCATCCGGCTCAAGGCGGAACCGTTCGTGGAGGCCGCCAAGGTCATGGGTGCGTCAACGCCGCGCATCATCTTCCGGCACGTCTACCGCAACGCGACGCGGACGCTGCCACTGATTTTCACCCTGAACTCCTCCGAGGCGGTCCTCACCATGGCCGCCCTGGGTTTCCTGGGATTCGGCATCGAACCGACGTCGGCGGCGGAATGGGGCTTCGACCTGAACAAGGCACTCTCGGACACCACCGCCGGAATCTGGTGGACCGGGGTGTTCCCCGGCATCGCCATTGTGCTGGCCGTCCTGGGGCTGACGCTGGTGGGGGAGAGCATGAATGACCTGAGTGATTCGCGGCTGCGCGGCCGGCGCCGCGCCGGTGCCACGACCGGAACAACCACCGGAACCACCGCTGGAACCACCACTGGAACGGTGGCCGGAACGACGACCGACACCACGACGGCGTCCTCGGCGGCGTCGTCGCCGCGCGGCGCAACCGAGAGTGCGGCCCCAGGGCCGCTGGAAGGGACGGCAGGAGCATGAGCACCAGCACGCAACATTCCGGCACGCCACACAATGAGGGACCCGCAACGGAACCGGTGCTGCGGATCGACCACCTGAAGGTCACGTTCGCCACCGATGGTGGCGATGTCCACGCCGTCGACGACGTCTCCCTCTCCGTCGCCCCCGGCGAGGTGCTGGCCATCGTCGGCGAATCAGGATCCGGCAAGACCGTGACAGCGAAAACGATTCTGGGACTGCTGCCGGAAACGGCCGTCAGCTCCGGTGCCGTGCTGATTTCCGGCAGCGACGTCATCTCGGTCAGCCCTGCCAAGCTGCGGCAGATCCGCGGCCAGGAGGTAGCCATGGTCTTCCAGGAACCATCCACCGCCCTGAATCCGGTGTTCACCGTAGGCTGGCAAATCGCCGAGGGGCTGCGCTCGCATGGCAACGTCAGCCGCAAGGAGGCCCGGGCACGGGCGATTGAGGCCCTGGGAAAGGTGGGCATCCCGGAGCCGGAAAAACGGGTGGACTACTATCCGCACCAATTTTCCGGCGGGCAGAAGCAGCGGGTGGTCATCGCCGCCGCGCTGGCACTGAACCCCGGCCTTATCGTGGCTGATGAGCCGACCACAGCCCTCGATGTGACAGTGCAGGCCGAAATCCTTGACCTGCTGCGTGACCTCCGGGACGTGTTCGGCACGTCCATTGTGCTGATCACGCACAACATGGGCGTCGTGGCGGACCTGGCTGACCGTGTGGTGGTCATGTACCAGGGCGATGTGGTCGAAGAAGCGGACGTTGCGACGCTGTTCGCTGAGCCCAAGCAGGAGTACACCCGCAAGCTGTTGGCAGCAGTTCCCCACCTGGGCCGAAACTCCGCCTCCGCCGGCCTGACGGAGCGGGCACATCAGGGCGGCGAGGTACTGGTCGAGGCCAGGAACCTGGTCATCGAATATCCCGGCCGCCTGGGCAGCCCGGGCTTCCGGGCCGTGAACGATGTCAGCTTCACCATCTCCGCCGGCGAGGTGTTTGGCCTGGTGGGAGAGTCAGGGTCGGGCAAGACCACCATTGGGCGGGCCATCGCCGGGCTGAACAAGGTGACCGGGGGATCCCTGAAGGTCCTGGGCCACGAGATGCTGAACGTTCGGGAGCGGTCCTTCCGTCCCGTGCGGCGGGACATCGGATTCGTCTTCCAGGATCCGGCGTCCTCCTTCAACCCGCAGCTGACGATCGGTGAATGCGTCGCGGAACCCATCCTCATCACCGGTGACCGCAAGGGCCCGGACGTATCACGCCGGGTGGCCGAGTTGCTGGAAGCTGTTCAGCTGCCGGCGGCGTACGCCGACCGCTATCCGCACGAGCTCTCCGGCGGACAGCGCCAGCGGGCGTCGTTGGCCCGGGCGCTGGCATTGAATCCCCGGCTCCTGATCGCCGACGAACCCACCTCGGCACTGGACGTCTCCGTGCAGGCCAAGGTGCTGGAGCTGTTCCGGGAGATCCAGGCCGAATTCGGTTTCGCCGCCCTGTTCATCAGCCATGACCTGGCGGTGGTGGATATCCTCTCGCACTGGGTCGGCGTGCTCTACAAGGGCCGGTTGGTGGAGGAGGGCATCGGCAACCAGGTGATGGGAGGTCCCAAGGACCCCTACACCCAGCGGCTGATCGCCTCCCTGCCCGTTCCCGATCCGGCAGAGCAGGCACGACGACGGACGGCCCGCCGCGAGCTGCTCCGGAGCTGACCCTTTCCCCGCAGCCCGGGAGCCCGGACCCCACTTCGCCGGGTCCGGGCCGCCGGGCTCTGGGGTCCGGCCTGCAGGGTGCAGGGCTCTATGAATCCGGCCATCCGTGGGGCGGGCTGGCGGAAGCCTGCTGGTGCTGGCGCCTAAACTGGGTCCATGACCAGCACTCATAAGGATGTACCCGATTTCGACCCCACGGCCAGTTCCCTGTCCGGGCAGATTGCCCCGGAGGTGATGGCCGAGCTGTTGTCCATGCGCTCGAGCATTGACAACATTGACGCGACCCTGGTGTACCTGCTGGCCGAACGGTTCAAAGCCACGCAGCGGGTTGGAGTGCTCAAGGCCACCCACCGCCTGCCCGCCGGGGACCCGGATCGCGAGTCCGCCCAGATCGCCCGGCTCCGGGCCCTGGCCGAGTCCGCCCACCTTGATCCCGCGTTCGCGGAGAAGTTCCTGAATTTCATCATCCGCGAAGTGATCCGCCACCACGAGGACATTTCACGCAACCATTCCGAAGCGTCCGCCGCCCAGGCAGCAGCCCTCCAGGGGAACGAAGCCGGGAACGTTTCGTGACGCCCGTTCCCGGGTCGCCGTCATCGCCGTCCCAGCCGGAGCGCCTGGAGCAGGGAACACCGGAGCACCAGGAACAGCCGCGGGAGGTCATCGCGACGGGCTTGGGAAGTTGGCCGGGGTCGGACATGCCCGAAGCCATGCGCATCACCCGGGGTGAACTGGGTCATCCACACCTGCCCTACCTGCCCGAGCTGCCCGACCGCGGCGTCGGCGCCGACGCCGTTGGACGCACCGCTGCCATCCTGGTGGAGCTGCCGGTCGACGTCCAGCCCTACGGCTGGCGGTTGGTGGACCGGCCCGGTGCCGAACACCGACGCGCGGTGTCGCTGCTCAACTCGGACATCAACGTGCTGGCCGACGTGGCCGGAGCTGAGGAGCAACAGGGCCCGGCCCTGAAGCTCCAGCTCACGGGCCCCCTCACCCTGGCCGCGTCCCTGTTCCTGCATCAGGGGGAGCGGGCGCTGCTCGATTACGGCGCCCGCCGCGACGTGGTGGACTCGCTGGCGGCAGGCTTGGCGCTGCACGTGACCAAGGTGCGGGAGGCGGCACCAGGTGCGCGTCTGGTGCTGCAGCTCCACGAGCCGGAGGTGGTTCGGGTGCTGTCCGGCACCATTCCAACGGCCAGCGGCTACCGCACGCTGCGGGCAGTGCCGCCCGCCGAAGTGCTGCAGGGCTGGGAGCGGATTATTGGAGCGGCCCGGAACGCCGGAGTTGGGGAGGTCATCCTGTCAGTTCCCGGCACGGCACCGCCCTTGCAGGCCGTGTTCGACGCCGGTGCAGACGGCGTGGCGGTGCCGCTGGCCCAGCTCGGCACCGGCGACTGGGAGCAGCTCGCCGGAGCACTTGAAGCCGGCCGCGCGCTGTGGGCCGGAGTGCTTCCCGTTCGGGACGGTTCGACCCCGCCGGCGGTCAGCAGGCTGGTGGAAACTGTCCTGCGGCCATGGCGCGGCATCGGCCTACCGGAACGGGCCCTGGCAGCGGTGCGGCTGACGCCCGCTGCTGGGCTGGACGTTTTGTCCCCGTCGTCCGCGCGTGCCGCCCTGACCGTGCTCACAGACACGGCCCGCGCGCTCAATGACGTCATGGCCGGGTAGGCGGCGCTGCCTTCAGTCGCGGAATTGCCAGCGGCGGGGATGTGCCGCGGCGGGTAGAGCCCCGGGCAGACCCGCAGCAGCGGGTCCGCCGTCGTACCTTTCCAGCCGGTAGTCGAAACTGCCCGCGTAGACCAGCACAGTGCCCAGTTGGGGCTGCAGTACCTTGACCTGGATGCGGTGCCTGCCGGCGGCCTCATCCCAGTCCTGCTGGGCATAGGCTTTGGCGTCCAGGACGGCCGGCAGCGGGATCCTGAGCGGCCCGGCCAGCAGCCGTGAACGTTGGGAGATGCCCCGCAGCACCCCGGTTGGTGTCACCTGCAGGTCCAGGTCCGTCACCAGCCGGTGGTCGCGGCCCACGTAATCCAGCAGCCGACCCGGCGTGCCTGCAACCGCGGAAACTGCAGTTTGCAGCGACGTCGTGTCCTGGAAAATCCTGGTGCGTTGTGGGAACCGGATCTCCCGGCGGGCAGTAAGGCTGGGACGGCCGAAGGGATCAAGGTGCGCGTGGTTCTCGATCCGAAAAGGAATACGCTCGCCATACTCCGGGAAGAACGCCTCCTCGGCCGACGCCAGCCCCAGCAACGGGCGCAGCCAGGCCTGCGGACAGCCGGCGACGTCGAAGGTTCCGGTGCCGACGCCGTAATAGCCGGACCCTGCCTCCAACGAGAAGTATTCCTGCACCGGCTCCTGCAACCGGTCAAACTCCGACCCAAGGACCTGCTGGTAGATGCCCGCCATGCGCCCACCCTACCGGGCACCCGGCTGCCCACCCTACCGGGCGCCCCCGCCTCCTAGAGCCGGCCTGCAGCCTTCAGCCGGATGTAGCAGTCAGCCAGTCGAGGGGGCAGCAGGTCGGGTTCGGCGTCGACGACCTCCGCCCCCAACCTGCGCAGCTGGCCGATTAGGCTTTCCCGTTCCAGCAGGGCCCGTTCCGCTGCCGCCGCCCGGTACACGTCCCCGGTCGTTTCCCGCTGCGGCCGCAGCTGCGCCAACAGCGGGTCCCGAACGGCCGCGACCAGGACCAGGTGCTTGCGTGAGAGCTGAGCGACCATCGGCAGCAGGCCTTCTTCAGGGGCGCCGGTATCGAGGCTTGTCAGCAGCACCACCAGGGCACGGTGTGGAGTCACGGACCTGACCTGCGCAGGCAGCTGGGCCCAGTCGAACTCGATGAGCTCGGGCTCCAGGGGTGCCATGGCCTCGACCAGGGCACGCAGCAGGTTTCCCCGTGCGGCCGACCCGGCCAGGGCGCGCACGCGCCGGTCGAAGGCCAGGAAGTCGACCCGGTCCCCGCCCCGCTCGGCCAGGGCCGCAAGCAGCAGCGCCGCCTCCATCCCGGTATCCAGGCGGGGTTCATCGGCGACCCGGGCGGCGGAGGTACGGGAGGTGTCCAGCACCAAGAGCACACGGCGGTCCCGCTCCGGCCGCCAGGTTCGCACCACCACCGCCTGCCGCCGTGCTGTGGCCCGCCAATCAATGGACCGCACGTCATCGCCCCGGACATAGTCCCGCAGGGAATCGAACTCGGTCCCCTCGCCGCGCAGCTGCACAGCGGCCCTGCCATCCAGTTCGCGCAGCTGGCGGAGCTTGGATGCCAGGTGCTTGCGGGCATGAAAGGGCGGCAATACCCGCAGCAGCCCGGGCGATGGCAGGGTGTACTGCCGCGCCGCAAGTCCCAGCGGCCCAAAAGAGCGCAGCGTGGAGGAGGCGATATGCAAATCACCCCGCCTGAGCGGCTGCAACAGCAGTACAGCCCTGCCCCGTTGCCCGCCACCGACCCGCATCCGTACGCGGGGCTGCAGCGCGCCGGCGGAGGGCTGCCAGGCTTCCCGGACCAGAACACGCAGGGTGCGGGATGACGTGTTCGTCAGCGTCAGGCCAACCGTCACCGTTTCCCCCAGCCGGACGGTGGCCGGAATGTTGCGGGCCAGGATTGCCTGCCGGGGTGAACCAGCCAGCAGCAGATCCAGGGTCAACAGTGCCGCCAGCAATCCGGCAAGCAGGATCAGCACGGCCGGCCGGGGAAACAGGAGCAGCGGGACGACGCCGACGAGCGCCAACAGGACGAAGCGCCCGGTGATGGCCATGCCGGCGCCGGCCTAGCGCGGCACCGGAACGGTGGCCAGGATGCTGCGGAGGACATCGTCCACCTGAACCCCGTCCATATCCGCTTCCGGACGCAGGCTGACCCGGTGGCGCAGGGCGGGCAAGGTGAGGGCCTTGACGTCGTCAGGTGTGACATAGCTGCGGCCGGAGAGCCAGGCCCAGGCCCTGCCGGTGTTCAGCAGGGCGGTGGCCCCGCGGGGTGACACGCCCAGCGCGAAGGAGGGAGCAGCGCGGGTGGCGCGCACGATGTCCACAATGTAGGCAAGCACTTCCGGGGCAATGGCCACCCGCTGCACCGCTTCCCTTGCCTGCTGGAGGTCCCGCGGCCCGGCGACAGCCCGAATGCCGGCACCGGCAAGATCATGGGGGTCAAAGCCCATACTGTGCCGGCGTACCACCTCAATTTCCGCGTCCCGGTCAGGCAGCTGCAGGGTCAACTTGAGCAGGAACCGGTCCAGTTGCGCTTCCGGCAGGGGATAGGTCCCCTCATATTCGACGGGGTTTTGGGTTGCGGCCACCAGGAACGGTACCGGCAACGGGCGCGAGATGCCGTCGACGGACACCTGATGTTCCTCCATGGCTTCCAGCAGGGCCGCCTGCGTCTTGGGAGGGGTCCGGTTGATTTCGTCGGCGAGCAGGATGTTGGTGAAAACCGGCCCTTGCCGGAACGTGAAATCGGATGTCCGGGCGTCGAATACCAGGGAACCTGTCACGTCCCCGGGCATCAGGTCCGGCGTGAACTGCACCCGCTTGGTGTCCAGGTCCAGAGCGGCGCAGAGCGTCCGCACCAGGAGGGTCTTGGCCACGCCCGGCACGCCTTCCAGCAGCACATGACCCCTGGCCAGCAGGGCGATCAGCAAGCCAGTAACCGTTCCTTCCTGGCCCACCACGGCCTTGGAGACCTCCGCGCGCACCGCCAACAGGGACGCGCGAACGGGATCCGGAACGGCAGGATCGACGGCGGCAGGATCGACGGCGGCAGGGCCGACGGCGCCGTCGCCCCGCGGGCCCTGCGTGCCTTGCTGGTCCTGCGGGCCGCGCACCGCGGCATAACCGGGAGCTCCCAGGGAGGGCGCAAATTGCTCCGGGGCTGGCGCAACCGGAAGACCGTAAAGGCCCTGCCTCTGGTCTTCGCTCATGAGGTGCGTGTTCCCTTCTCCAGGTCCTGCAGTTGCCGGGCCCAATGAACCAGTTCCTTCGTAGTCGATGGTTCGAAAACTATCAGCAGATCGGCAAGCTCGGCGGGTGACAGATCACTGTGGAGCGCCAACGCGGCCACCACGTCGGTGGCCGTAGCGCCCGCGCCCAGATTCAGGCGCCGTGACAACCGGACCAGGGTTCCGGAGCGGAGGGCCTCTGCCGCGCTGTCGACGGCGTTGGAATCCTGGTAGAGCCGCGCCCGTCCGTAAACTGTTTCGGTGGCCCGGACGGCAACGGGTAGTGGTTCCGGTACCAGCGGTCCGTCCCTCTTGCCCTTCCACATCATGGCCAGCAGTGCGACAACCATCAGCCATGCGCCCAGTGGGACCAGCCAGGCGGGTCGCAGGGAGGAAAGGTCGCCCGGTCCGCCGCTGACCGGAAGGTCTGAGGGGCTCGGCCGGTACCAGATCAGCACGGGGGAGCCGCCCAGGGTGTGCATGGCCAGGGCTGCGTTGCCTCGGGCGGCGAGGCCGTCGTTGTCCAGCAGGGCACTGCTGCCCAGCACAATGGTTTCGCTGTTTTTGCTGGCGGCGTACAGGCCTCCGTTGACGTTGCCGTCGGGCCGGAAGCACACCGTTGCCCCGTCGTAGAGCAGGGTTGTCTGACCACCGGCATCAATCGTTCCTGCTGCCAGCGGACCCTCGGCGATGCAGCCTGCGTCGACGGCGGAAACCGGCGTCCCCGATGAACTCCCGCCGGTGAGCTCGCCTCCGGCGGCGTCGAGGACCCGCTGCGAGGGGGTCATCAGCACCAGGCGGGGCGTCGCTGCTGCCAGCGCGCGGACCTGCTCGTCGTCCAGGAGGCCGCGGTCGTCGAACAGCAAAACGGTGGCGTCCGGGGAAGACGTTACGGCGTTCAGGGTGTCCTGCAGGGAGGACGAAGGTTGAACGTCAATGCCGGCGGAGCGCAGAACGGCACCCACCGCCATTGCTCCCTCCGGTGCCGGATTATCCAGGGCCAGGCGTTCGCGGCTGCCGCTTTCCGATCCGCGCAATGAGGCCACCACCAGAAGTGCGGCAATCAGCGCTGCGCCCACCAGCAACCAAAACCGCCTGTCCCTGAGACCACCCCTGACGCGCTGCCGCCAGCCAGGTCCGTCGTCACCGAACCCAATCCGTTCAAAGCCGGAAGCGTCGCGATGGTCGGGAGGTGAGTGCCGTGGAGCCGCCGCCTGATCGCCCGCTCGCCCGGCCAGTAGTGGCCGAAAACCGGTATCACCGGCAGGCGGACTCATCGTTGCCCTGGCTGGTTCGGGAAGTCGGAAGGCGCCTTGGTCGCGGTGTATGTCCCGGTGTATGTCGCGGTGTATGTCGACGCCTGGCCCGCCGGGGACGGGCGGTTGGCGACCGACGGATCGAGGTGGGATCCTCCGACGCCATGCTGCCGGGGCAGGCTTTGTCGGATGACGGAATCCAGCTTCAGCAGTTGCCCATAGGAGCGCTGAGTTGCCGGTTCCCCTCCGTAGGTAACCGCGTCGAAGAGTCCGGCGGCCTGCCGTAGCCCGGAACTGAAATCCGGAAAGGCCCGAACTAATTCTTCAGCCGCTTCGTCGGCTGTGCGGCCGGGACGAAGGTCAAGCACGGCCCGTTCTTCGCCGGAGCGAACCAGCGCACGGAAGACTTCGCGGCAGGCGGTGCGGAAATCCCCGCGGGCTGCGTCGCCGGCTGCCCTTTGGCGGTGCTCGGCCGCTGTCAGAATGCCGCCGGCATCGAACACGTCAGCACTGGCCGGCTCTGTGGGGGCTCGGAACCGGAACCGGCGGAAGACCAGCAGGGCGGCGGCCAGGACCAGTAGGGCCAGCAGCACCATGGCCACACCGGCGTCCAGGTGGCCGGCACCGTCCAGCAGGGCGCCGAAAGTCTCCGCCAACCAGGACCAGATGAGGTCGGCCAGGCCCGGTTTGGCGTCCTGATACACCTGCCTGGCCAATTCCTGTTCCGCCCAGCGACGCGCCTCGTCAGCCCCCGGAACCAGCGGTGCGGCCCAGACGAGCGGTGCAACGGGGTCGGGCATTACGGAACCGTTTGTTCGGCGCGACCGCCGCGTAGTCCGCCTGGCAAACCAGGAAGGTAATCGACGGCGTCCGCCGGCACGTTCTCCTGCTCCTTCATCAGGGCCACATCGAATCCGTCCTTGCGCATTTTTAGGTCCACGGCGATCAGGGCCAGGACTCCGGACTGGAAGGCCAGGGTGATTCCCCCGATCAGGGTGTTCACGATCAGGGTGACCGCCTGCACCACAACCACCTGAACGATCTGTTCCTGCTCCGTGGGGGTCGGGTTGACCAAGGCAGCAATGATGTTGGCGGCGAAACTGACAGGGACGGCGATGACGGCGCCCACGACTCCTGCGATGATTTGCGCCAGTACAGCGGTTCCAAAGGTCCGCCACCATTGGCCGGTGGTCAGGTGCCAGGAACGGCGCAGCGCGGCACGAAGGGGGAGATCCTCAAGGATCACCACAGCCGGTGCCAGCAGCAGCTTGACGCCCAACCAGAGGAAAACGGCGAACACTGCAAGGAGCAACAGAACCGCCAGGGCGGCCCCGCCCAGGCCCAGGACCGTGATCAGTCCCCATGCGCAGAGTGCCAGGAGGGCAAAAACCACCATCAGGGCAGCCGCGTACAGCAGGGCCAGGAGGGTGAGGGTGGCCAATCGTGGCCGGGCAAGGCGCCACATCTGACGGAACCCGGTTTTGCTGTTCAGCACGGAGCGGACGACCGGAACGACCAAAACACCCTGCAGGATCATCGTGGCAATCGCCTGCAGCACTGCCGCGACCAGCACCCCGGCCATCATGGTTACGACCAATCCGCCCAGCCCCTGGAGGTCCTGGGCATCATTGGCGGCCAGGAATGCGCTGGCACCCGAACCCAGAACGATCAGCAGTACGACGGCGGTGAGCACCGCCGAAAAGGCCTGGACCAACAGGGCCGACCCGAACATCGCTTTGGCGTTGCGGCGAGCTGCCTGGAAGGCTCCATCGAGCACCTCGCCAATATTCAGCGGGCGGAGGGGAATGACACCGGGCTTTGGCGGAGCCACATAACCCTGCCCCCAGCCGGGTTGCTGCCCCCAGCCGGGTTGCTGGCCCCAGCCCTGCTGTTGGCCCCACCCAGGTTGCTGGCCCCAGCCCTGCTGTTGGCCCACGCCCGGCTGCTGCCATGCCGGCGGCTGGTCCACCGGGGGCGCCGGCCAGCCGCCCGGACTGCCGGCAGGCCGCACGTCGTCGTCCTGATTGCCGGGCGGGACCGGAGCGTATTGGCCCCACCGGGGCGTTGGCCGGTCCTGCGGTGCGTCCGCTGGCTGCTGCGGTTCCTGTGTCACTGGGTCTTCCCTCCACTGCGGCACGACGGGCTGCCCGGTCGGCACAGGGCCGCCATCGGGCTTCGCCTCAGCCTAGCGTCGCGGACCTGAATGTGAACCTCCCGCACGTGCACCTCCCGAGCCTGGTCCCGGCAGCGGCGCGCCAGCCCAACAACATTCGTCACGGCCGACTCACCATGGGCGCGAAAAGACTTTGGCTGGGGGATAAGAGAATATATAACTATGAAGGCACGCATACTCGTAGTGGATGACGACGAAGCCCTGGCGGAAATGATCGGCATTGTGCTGCGCAATGACGGGTTTGATCCCGTGTTCTGCGCGGACGGAGCGCAGGCGCTGGCGACTTTCCGGTCATCAAAACCTGACCTGGTTTTGCTGGACCTGATGCTTCCTGGCGTCGATGGTATCGAGGTCTGCCGGCTGATCCGGGCCGAGTCGGATGTGCCGATCGTGATGCTGACCGCCAAGTCGGACACCTCCGACGTCGTTCGTGGTCTGGAATCCGGTGCCGACGATTACGTGCCCAAGCCCTTCAAGCCGGCCGAACTCGTCGCCCGGGTGCGCGCCAGGCTCCGCCCGGGTGACTCAAAGGCACCGGAGACCCTCACCATCGCTGACGTGACCATCGACGTCGCCGGCCATGTGGTCCAGCGTGGCGGCACCAAGATCTCGCTGACGCCGCTGGAATTCGACCTGTTGGTCGCTTTGGCACGCAAACCGTGGCAGGTGTTCACGCGCGAGCTGCTGCTTGAGCAGGTCTGGGGATACCGTCACGCGGCGGACACCCGGCTGGTGAATGTGCACGTGCAACGACTCCGGTCCAAGATTGAGCGCGACCCGGAAGCGCCGGAAGTGGTGCTGACGGTCCGCGGCGTAGGGTACAAGGCAGGCCAGTAGCCAGTCAGGAACGGCAGTTCATGCATAACCATAAGCCGGCTCTTCCGGCCCGGCCACCGCTTGGGGCCTCCGGAAACGTCCCGGCGGGATCCACCAACGAGCCGGAGTCCCCGGCCCCGCCGGCCGCGGAGCAGGCCGAGGCTACGCAGGCTCCGGTACGGGCAGTTGTTGCTCCGGAGGGGGTGCCAGCGACGGCCAGGGCCCACAGGACTGGCTCGCTGTTGTCGGCGGGCGGATCCCTGCGCCACGGCGCGGTCACTGCGGCAGGGGTCAGGGCAGCGCGCGCCAAAGCGGTGCGCGCCAAGGCGGTGCTCGCCGCGCGGGCCGTCGGAAGCAGCGCTTCGGCGCCCGTTCGGCCGCTTCCCGGCAAGGACCGCTTCCAGGCCGCCAGCCCGCTGGTCCGGGCCGGCTGGCAACGGCTGCGGCCGGTCCGGATCCTTCTCGCCAAGGGATGGAATGCCCTGCTCCGACGGTGGCGGATCTCGCTGCAGTTCCGCACCGTGATGGTCATGGTGCTGGTGGCCTTCCTGGCCTTCGCGGGAGTCGGCGCCTACCTGTCCCAACAGATTGCCAACGGCCTGTTTCAGGAACGGTTGCAGCAGGCCAAGCAGGAGTCGTCGCGCGGCATCAGCCAGGTCCAGGAAAGTTTTGACAACGCGCAACTAAGTGACCTGCCCAGCGTATCGACCTACGTCCGGGACACCTTGACGCTGCTTGAGGACAGCGCATCCGACCAGGGTCGCCGCTACCTGATGGTACAGATTCCCGGGCAGGGCAACTCCCTGGCCGTCCGCTCGGTCGACTCCGGCGGCATCACCACCGCCACCATTCCCGATGCGCTGCGCCGGGCGGTGCAGGCTGGCAGTGGACAGTTCTGGCAGTCCATTCCCCTGGCGTCCGGAACCTCGGACGTCCACCCCGCCGTTGCCGTCGGCAGCCAGGTGGACCTTCTCGGTACCCGGTATGAGCTCTATCTTCTCTACGACCTGTCCCAGGCCCAGGAAACGCTGGACTACATTCAGTCAGTTCTGTGGCTGGGTGGCGCCATCCTGCTCCTGCTCATTGGGGGCATCACCTGGTACGTCACCCGAAACGTCGTTCAACCGGTCAGCCATGCGGCAGCAGTGTCGGAAAAACTCGCAGCCGGCCAACTGGAGGAACGGATGACCGTCCGGGGCGAGGATGAGGTGGCTCGGCTGGCCACGTCGTTCAACCGGATGGCCACCTCGCTGCAGGACCAGATCACCCAGCTGGCGACCCTCTCGCAAATGCAGCAGCGGTTTGTCTCCGACGTATCCCATGAACTGCGGACACCCCTGACGACGGTGCGGATGGCCGCGGAGGTCCTGTACGACGCCCGCCAGGGGTTTGACCCGATCAACAAGCGATCTGCCGAACTGCTCTATCACCAGGTGGAGCGGTTCCAGGCCCTGCTGGCGGACCTGCTGGAAATCAGCCGGTTCGATGCCGGCGCCGCCGTCCTGGACGCCGAGCCGCAGGACATTTTCCAGGTGATTCAGCACCTGGTCGAGGGCACAGAGCCGTTGGCCGAGCAGTATGGGTCCGCCTTGCTCGTGGTGTCGCTGGTGGAGGGAAACAGCAGCGTGGTGGACATGGATCCCCGCAGGATCGACCGGATCCTGCGGAATCTGGTCATCAACGCGCTGGAGCACGGCGACGGAAAGCCGGTGGAGGTTTACGTGGCGAGCGACGCGGACTGTGTCGCCGTGGCGGTGCGGGACTACGGCAGCGGCATGGGCGAAGGGGACGTCGCTCGGGTGTTCGATCGGTTCTGGCGCGCGGATCCGGCGCGGGCGCGTACCACCGGGGGCAGCGGGTTGGGATTGTCGATTGCTACTGAGGATGCACGGCTGCACGGCGGCTGGTTGGACGCGTGGGGTATGCCGCAGGGAGGATCCTGCTTCAGGTTGACCCTGCCGCGCCGCAGCGGCAGCACGCTGACCCATTCCCCGTTGCCTCTTCCACCTGACGGTGCGGAAGGCGGTTTCGTGCACCTCACCGCCCCTCCGGCTCCGACCGACGACGAGGTCCCGGACCGGGTGGCAGGGGTTGGCGGCGACGCCGGGACCTCCGGAATAACGGGCGTACCCGGTGCCCTTCCGGCAGGGCAGGTGGCACCATGAGTAACGTCGCCCGCTCATTCCGGACCTGGGCCGTTGCCCTGATGGTGGCCATCAGTCTGGCCGGGTGCGCCGTCATCCCCACCCACGGGCCGGTCGGCAAGAGCGAATCCGTGCCGGGAAACAGCAGCCCGGTGAATATCGACTTTCGCCAGTCCGCCCCAACCAAGGGTGCCAGCCCCACGAGCATCATTGAGGGGTTCATCGCTGCCGGCACCGGTGTCGCCGATGATTTTCAGGTGGCCAGGCAATACCTGACATTGGGAACGGCAACCAGTTGGCGGGCGGACCAGCGCACCCTGGTCTATGACGGTGCGCTCGATATCACCAAAGCCGGCGAATCGGATGACGGTGACCTGTACACGGTATCGTTGGACGTCACCTCAACCGTTGACGCCGACGGAATCCGGACCCCGACCGGTGCCAACACGACCCAGGCTGTGTCCTTCGCCTTGATAATGGTCGACGGCGAATGGCGCATCAGTTCAGCGCCGGACGGCATCATGCTTCAGGTGGCCAACTTTGCCGCCTTGTACAGCTCCTATTCGCTGTACTTCTACGACCCGGCCTTTACCTATGCAGTGCCGGACGTCCGCTGGTTCAGCGGCAAGGCAGCAACAACGGCCACCTCACTGGTCCGGGCCGTGCTGCACGGCCCGGCGCCCTACCTGCGCGGAGCGGTGGCCAGTGCCTTCCCGGACGGCATGCAGTTGTCCCGGGACTCGGTGCCGGTCAACAGCGGAGTGGCGCAGGTGGATCTGACGCCCGACCTGCTGCTGGGAGCATCGGTCCAGGCACGGCAGCAGATGCAGGCGCAATTGATGCTGACTTTGCGCAACCTCAACACGGTCACGTCCGTGACTCTGCGGGCTGACACCCGGTCCGTCGACATGGGCGGCCAAAGTCAGGGCCCTCCCTCGGCAGTGGTCAACAACCTCGTTCCGGATCGCCAGATCGCCATCCGGAGTGGTGACCTGGTTCGGTTTGAAGGCGGGCAAGCCACGCCCATTGATGGTGTCCCATCCATGGCGAAGTACGGTGCGACCGCGCCGGCCATGTCCTGGACGAAAAACGAGTATGCGTTCCTCAACGCTGACCACAGCCAGCTGCTGACCGTCGCCGCAGGCCGGGCGGAACAGCTGGCGGCCTCCGCGCCTAACCTGACGGCGCCGTCATTTTCACCCTTCGACTGGATCTGGACGGCGGCGGGGGACCGCAGCGGCGATGTGCTCGTGGTCAAACCCGACCCCGGCCCTTCGGGGGCACTTGAGCCCCCCGTGGTGCTGCGCGTGCAGTGGCTCATTGGCAGGACCGTCACGTCCCTGCGGGTCTCCCGTGACGGCAGCAGGGTGCTGGTGGTGTCGGAGCAGAACGGATCCAGCACCGTGCATGTGGCAGGTATTCTCCGCACGGACGGCGTGGCCAAGGGCCTCACCGATCCAATCGTCATTCCCGCCACGACGAATCCCAGCGTAGCCGTCTGGCTGGACGGAACCGCCGTAGCCGCAGCGCGTTCGGGTTCCGGCTCGGTGCCCGTGGAAGTCCTCGACCTGCGGGCCGATCCGGTCCAGCTGACCGCGCTCGACGACGTTCAGGGCTTGAGCGCCGGCAACGGACCCACGCAGATCTTCGCGCAAACCGGCCAGGGTTTGTACGCCCGTCAGGGGAACGGCTGGGTCCTGGCCGACAAGGACATCACGGCGGCTGCCTTCGCTGGCTGAACTTGCCTGCACAGGTCCCGCCCGGACAGTTGAACCCATAAACCGGTGCTTTCGTCGGCTAGGGCCGCCGGAAGAGGCGCAGGCTGGCACCATGGCAACCCATTCCGCACCCGGGACTCCGTCCGGTGCTGTCGCTCCGCCTGGTGCTGCCGCTCCGCCCAGTGCGGCTTCGGCGGGCGGGCACAGGGGAACCGCGGTGGGGAACTGGCTCCGAAGCTGGCTCACTGTCCAGCGAGTGCTGCTGGAGGGGGCAGGACTGCTGCTCCCCACCAGCTGCGTCCTGTGCGGTGAGGTTGATGCCGCACTGTGTCCGTCCTGCGCCCGAGCCCTGCGTTTCACAACGCGTCAGCCGTTCCGGGCCGAGTCCGCCGCCCCAGCGCTGATCGACGTCGATGGGGCTGTCCTCCTGCCGGTTGTCGCGGCAGGAGTCTATGCGCACGAGCTGGCCCATGTCCTGTTGGCGTTCAAGAATGGCGGCAGAACCGACCTGGCCGGTCCGTTGGCCGGTTGTCTGGCCGGGGCGCTGGAAGCAGCCGTGGCCGCGCCACCGGCGTTGGAGGCACCTTCGGCTTCGGCGGTACCTTCGGCTTTGTCAGTACCTTCGGCTTCGTCGCTACCTTCGGTATGGGCAGGGTTAAGAAGAATGGCGGCAGGGGAAAGCTGGGTCCGGTCCTGCGCCGGGTCCGAGCTGCTCCTTGTTCCCGTGCCTGCCAGTGGCCGCAGCTTTCGCCGTAGGGGATTCGTGCCGGTGCGGCTGCTTTTGGGGATACTGCGGCGTCGACGGGCACTGCCGCGGGGGACGGCAGAGCATGGCGTGCTGCGTTTGCGGTGGCGTCGGCCGTGGCGCGTCCGGAATCAAAAGGGGCTCGGTCGGGCCGGACGAAGGGCGAACGTCCGGAACAGCATGCTGGTACGCGGCACCGTCTCAGGCAGGCACGTCATCATTGTCGACGACGTCCTGACCACGGGGGCAACGTTGGCGGAGGCGGCGAGGGCTTTGCGCCAAGCAGGCGCCCGGGTCCGCGGCGCCGTCGTGCTGGCCGCCACGGCAGCACCGGACCAGGCAGGGGAGTCGGGAGTCGAATTAAGCGGTCAAAAGATGAATAAGCCGATGCATTGAACTAACGTGAAGAAACGGGCACCTCAGTGAGGCTAACCGCCCGTCGACGGCCGAAGTGGGCTGGACGCCAGGACGGCCGTCGTGTCACCGAAGATCTTTGGAGGGCACCATGGAATTTAACATCAGCGGCCGGGACCTCGTTGTTTCTGACCGTTTCCGCGAGTACGCCGGCGAGAAAATCGCAAAGATCGAACAGTTCAGCGACAGAATCCAGCGCGTCGATGCCAAGGTCTCCAAGGAGGGCACGCAGCTGACGGTTGAACTCACGGTTCAGGCCAAGGGCCCTGTCATTCGGGCGGAAGCGGCAGCCGGCGACAAGTTCGCGGCGTTTGATATCGCCTACAACAAGCTGCTGGAACGACTTCGGCGGGCCAAGGACCGGAAGAAAGTTCATCACGGGCGGCACACCCCTACCCCCGTCAGCCTGGCCACAGCAACTCTTGAGCCAGCCAGCAGCTCACAGCCCCTGTACGCCGCCTCCGCGGGCACGGCCGAAACACTGCCTGCCGAGGCGCGGTCTCCCTACGACATCGACAATGACATTCCAGCGGGCGATTCGCCCGTCCTGATCCGACGCAAGGTATTCCCGGGCACCCCGATCACCCTCGATGATGCAGTGGACAACATGGAGCTGGTCGGACACGACTTCTACCTCTTCATCGACAAGGCCACCGGGGCGCCATCGGTCTGCTACCGCCGCCGCGGGTGGACCTATGGCGTCATCACCCTCGACGCGGATTGTCCGGACATTGATTCCGCCCCCGCCGACGAGATCGTTGCCTACCGGTCCGAGGACCAGCCGGCCACGGCTTAGTTTGGAAGGCAGTCCATGGCGGCCGCGCTAACCTTGCCGCAGGCACGGCGGATCGCGTTGGCCGCCCAGGGACTGTCAAAGTTCCGGCCCACCGGACCCGCGGATACGCGGGCGGTGGGCCGGACTTTTGACCGGTTGTAGTTGGTGCAAATCGACTCCGTCAATGTGCTGACGCGAAGCCATTTCATGCCCTTTTTCTCCCGCCTGGGAGTATATGACCGGGACGTGCTGCGGCGCTTTTCCTCCACTCCGCCGCGCCGGATGGTTGAGTACTGGGCCCATGAAGCCAGCTTTATCCGGCCCATCCACTTTGCCGACCTACGCCTGTGGCAGCGTCGCAGTTGGGTGGGCGCAGGTTCCATGGACCCGAAACTGAAGGGGTCCCTCGAAGAGCGGATCCTCCAGGCCCTCGCGCCCGGCCGGCCCCTGACAGCCCGACAGGTCACCGAAGCGATCGACCATCAGGAAACCCGGACCAGCGTCGATTGGGGTTGGAATTGGAATGCCGCCAAACGGGTCCTGGAGGACATGTTCGAGCAGGGCACTATCGGGGCGGCCGGACGGACCGAACAGTTTGAACGCCGCTACGCCCTGATCGATCGGGTCATTCCTGTCAACGAGGCTGTCACGGACCCCGATCCGGAGCAGGCCATGCGCCGTCTGCTGGCCGCCGCCGCGGCTGCCCACGGGATAGGGACGCTGCGGTGTTTCGCTGACTACTTTCGGCTCCCTATGCGACCGGCTGCCCTGGCCGTGTCGGCTCTCGTGGATGAGGGGGTGCTCGAACCAGTGGAAGTGAAGGGCTGGCAGGGTTCGGTGTACCTCCATCGGGAAGCGGCAAAACCGCGCAAGGTCATGGGCAGGGCCCTGCTCAGCCCGTTTGACAGCCTCGTTTTCGAGCGTCGGAGGCTTGAACAGTTGTTCGGTTTCCACTACCGCATCGAAATCTATACTCCCGCGGCTCGCCGGCGATACGGATACTATGTGCTTCCATTCCTCCTGGGCGAAGTGTTGGTCGCGCGCGTGGATCTCAAGGCGGATCGGCAGCGCGGCGTGCTGGTGGTCCGTGCAGCCCACGCCGAACCCGGGGCGCCGCCCTCGACCGCGGCAGAGCTGGCTGACGAGCTTCGGCTTATGGCGGACTGGCTGGGTCTGGACCAGGTCCTGGTGGAACCGGTCGGGGACCTGGCGACGGCGCTCGCCGGGGCGGTGCGCTGCTCCTTTCGAACCTGACCGCCTCCCTTACGGGCACCAACCGCAGCCCTGAATCGTTTCCGACAAGGGGAGGAACCGGCGTCCTGGGCGTAGCCTGGCGGCGAGGTTCACGTCCCGTAGACTAAACACGCCAGTTTTAGGCAGCCAAAGATTGGGAGCAAGTTTCGTGCCATCACTACTCGAGCGCATTCTCCGTACCGGTGACCGCAAGACGTTGCAGCGGTTGAACGTTTACGCCGATGCCATCGAGGCGCTTGAGGATTCCTTCAAGACGTTCACCGACGCTGAACTTCGTGAAGAAACGGACAAGCTCAAGGCCCGCCACGGCGACGGCGAGTCCCTGGAAGCCCTGCTGCCCGAAGCCTTCGCCGCCGTTCGGGAGGCCTCGGCCCGCACCCTCGGCATGCGCCACTTCCGGGTCCAGCTGCTCGGCGGCGCGGCCCTGCATCTGGGCAACATCGCCGAAATGAAGACCGGTGAAGGCAAGACCCTGGTGGCAACTGCTCCGGCCTATCTCAACGCCCTGACCGGCAAGGGTGTGCACGTGGTGACCGTCAATGACTACCTGGCGGAATACCAGTCCGACCTCATGGGACGGGTATACCGCTTCCTGGGCCTCACCAGCGGAGTGATCCTGTCGAACCAGGAACCCGCCGTCCGGCGCCAGCAGTATGAAGCCGACATCACTTACGGCACGAACAACGAATTCGGCTTCGACTACCTGCGCGACAACATGGCCTGGAGCAAGGATGAGCTGGTCCAGCGGGGCCACCACTTTGCCATCGTCGATGAAGTGGACTCCATCCTGATCGACGAGGCCAGGACTCCGCTCATCATCTCCGGACCGGCCTCCGGAGACGCGAACCGGTGGTACGGGGAATTCGCCAAGGTCGTGCTGCGTCTGGACCCTGAAACCGACTACGAGGTGGATGAGAAAAAGCGCACCGTCGGTGTGCTGGAGACAGGCATTGAAAAGGTTGAGGACTACCTTGGCATCAGCAACCTGTACGAATCCGCAAACACTCCGCTGATTGGATTCCTGAACAACGCCATCAAGGCCAAGGAATTGTTCAAGCGAGACAAGGACTACGTCATCCTCAACGGGGAAGTCCTGATCGTGGATGAACACACAGGACGCATCCTGGCTGGCCGCCGTTACAACGAAGGCATGCACCAGGCCATCGAGGCCAAGGAAGGCGTCGAGATCAAGGCCGAAAACCAGACGCTGGCCACCGTGACGCTGCAGAACTACTTCCGGCTTTACGGCAAGCTCTCCGGCATGACCGGAACGGCCGAGACTGAGGCCGCGGAGTTCATGGGAACCTACAACCTTGGCGTGGTTCCGATCCCCACGAACAAGCCGATGGCCCGGATCGATCAGTCAGACCTGGTCTACAAGAACGAAGTGGTCAAGTTCGAGGCCGTCGTCGAAGATATCGCCGAGCGCCACGAAACGGGACAGCCCGTCCTGGTCGGCACGACCAGCGTCGAGAAAAGTGAATACCTTTCGCAGCAGTTGGCCAAGCGCGGCATCCGACATGAGGTCCTCAATGCCAAGAACCACGCCCGCGAGGCGGCGATCGTCGCGCAGGCGGGCCGTAAGGGTGCGGTAACGGTCGCAACGAATATGGCCGGCCGTGGTACCGACATCATGCTCGGTGGCAACGCTGAGTTCAACGCTGTGGCTGCACTGGCTGCACGGGGATTGGACCCCGTGGACACACCTGCCGAGTACGACGCCGCATGGTCACAGGCCTTCGAAGACGCCAAGGGCGCCGTCGCGGCCGAGCACGACGAGGTCGTGGAACTCGGTGGTCTCTACGTGCTGGGCACCGAACGCCATGAATCACGGCGCATCGACAACCAGCTTCGAGGCCGGTCCGGCCGCCAAGGTGATCCCGGAGAGTCGCGGTTCTACCTTTCCCTCACCGATGACCTGATGCGCTTGTTCAACTCCGGTGCCGCCGAGCGGCTGATGTCCCGTTCCGTGATGCCCGACGACGTTGCGCTCGAGTCGAAGCTGGTGTCCAAAGCCATCGCCTCCGCTCAGGGCCAAGTGGAAGGACGCAACGCTGAACAGCGCAAAAACGTGTTGAAGTACGACGACGTGCTGAACCGCCAGCGCGAGGCGATCTACGGTGACCGGCGCCGGATTCTTGAGGGCGACGACCTGCACGAAAAGGTGCAGTTTTTCCTGGAAGACACCATTAGTGAGCTGATCGACGCGGCAACCGCCGAGGGGCACGGCGAGGATTGGGATTACGAGACCCTGTGGACCAGCCTGCGCACGCTGTACCCGGTGTCGCTGACGATCGACGACATCGCGGAGGAAGCCGGTGGCCGGGGCAGGGTGACGCCTGAGCTGTTGAAGCGGGAGTTGCTCTCCGATGCCAGGCTCGCCTACCAGGCACGCGAGGAACAGCTGGGCTCGGAGACGATGCGTGAACTGGAACGCCGCGTGGTGCTCTCCGTGGTGGGCCGGAAGTGGCAGGAGCACCTGTACGAAATGGACTACCTGAAGGAGGGCATCGGCCTGCGCGCCATGGCCCAGCGCGATCCCTTGGTCGAGTACCAGCGCGAAGGGTTCACCATGTTCCAGGCCATGATGAGCGCCATCCGGGAGGAGAGCGTTGGGTTCCTGTTCAACCTGGAAGTTCAGGTGGAGCAATCTCCCGCAGCGCAGGTCGGGTTGGTCGCTGCGCAACCGACTGCGCTCACCCAGCGCGTCGCTGCCGCCTCGGTGCAGTCACCGGAGGCAGGGACAGCGGACGGACAGGTTCCGGCCGACGGCGTGGAACCGGAGACGGAAGTGGAAGCGGTTGCCGTCCCGGTTGGTCAGTCCACAGCCGGAACGGAAGGCAGTGCAGCTCCCCGCTTCACCGCGCCCGGCCTTGAGGCCCCTGAGCGGCCCGCGCAGTTGCAGTTCACCGCTCCCGACGTGAACGGTGAAGCCGAAACGCACGTGGAGCGGGCACGGACAACTTCCGGCCAATCAACTCCCCGCAGCGCAGGCAGCACTCCGAACAAGGCCGCTCGGAACAACAGCAAAAAGAAGAAGCGGCGCTAGGGCCAACCGTGTGGCGGCCGTTCCTGCTGAGGATCGGTCGCCGTCGCGTGAAACCGCTGCGGCGCAGGCTGCTCAGCCAATTTCCAGGGCAGTGACCTTCCAGGCTCCACGCGTCTGCTCAAGGCGCATCGCGACGGCTCGGATCCGGTGTTTTTCGGTGATGACCAGGGAGGCCTCATAGACTCCCGCCCGTACCGCGCTGCAATGCACGGAGTGGACCAGGGGGTTCCGGTGGAGTCGGCGTACGTTGTTCACCCCTGGGCCGGAGGCTCGTTGGGCCTCCTGCGTCAACGACGCGCGCAACTGCAACGCTTCATAACTTGCTGGGGCCAACCACCGTGCCAGCTGATGGACAGGTCGGCTCCCGGCCAGTACCTCGACAGCTGCCAGCCCGATTTTCCCCGCCATGGCGCCCACCAGTTGGGCCTCACCTCGGACGTCAGATGGCGCGGGAAAACCTCGACCTGGTCCGTTCCCGACCGGCCCCCGTGCAGCGGGAGGCACCTGCCCCGCCCGCTCGTGTTGGCCGGGAACCACGACAACGCTGTCGGGGCCGTTGTCTGCTGGTCCGATGCGCCCCGGCTCCATGGGTGCAGCTTCGACCAAGCCAACGCCGAGCCCGCCCGAAGGTTCGGCGGCATGGAGCTTCCCCGCTGGTGCCGGGCCCCGGAGAGCTGACCGCGCAGGCATTGCCAAAAGCGGTGTCTCCTCCTGCTCGTACGGCACGGGGACCGGTCGACTGTGGAACGGCGTTTGTTCGTCCGATACGGCCTGTTGGGCCTGCCGCAGGGTCATCGCCTGTCCTCTCGTTTGTCGGATGGCTTGGGCGGCCGATCAGGCCGCATCTAGCCAGAGGATGTTTCGACGGGTATCCGAAGGATTTGGCCAGGCAGGATCCGATTGGGATCGTCACCGATGGTTCCCCGATTGATCGCGAACCAGATAGGCCAGGCTTCGGCAACCTCAACGTCTGTGGCGGTCGGTCCTAGTCGTCGGGCGGTGAGGGTCCACAAACTGTCGCCCCTCTGAACCACGACCGTTCCGCTCCAGCGGGCGGGGCTTTCACCCCTTGGCTCATTTCCCGGTACTGCTGGTCCCGTCGGGGTCTCGACGCCGGGCGGGCGCAGAGGTCGGGCGGTGAGCGGCCCAGGGTCCGATACCGGTGGCAGCGGCTGCCACATCGGCGTCAGGGGCCCCTGAAGATTGGTTCCCCATGAATCGTGGGGTGAATCGCACGGCGTCAATTCCTCCGAAGGGAGGGGCCCGTCAGCAGTTCGAATGTCTGCCGCCGGGGAACTGCTGCTGCTCGCTGCAGCCGGGGAGGGAGTTGGTTGCATCTCCGGGGCCAGAGGCAGTGACAACGCCGCGAGTTGGACGCCCAAAGCACCCACGGCAAGGCGCTGCATGAAGTCCGGGACCCAGCGGCCGATTCGGATTGCCGGCCCTTCCTTCCGTGCCCGCAGCAGTGCTGCCGCCAGGAGCGCAGCCACGGACGCCAGCGCCCACCAGAGGACCATGACGGTGCCGGCGGTCGCCGCCAGCAGCCCTAGACCGTCCTCCAGCCGCAGGGCAGTCGGAGCAGGACCGAATACGACGCGGGCCGCGGATCCGCTGCCGGCCAGGGCCAGGGCTCCTCCCAGGAGCAGGATCACTCCTGCGAGGAGGGCATCCGTCAGCAACGAGGTGTGTCCTTGTCCGTCGGAGTTCACGCTCGCTTCCTTTCCAGGGCAAGTCCTGGTGACCGTCGACCCCGTTGGGACCGCGCTGGTGTCGACGCTGCACTGTCGAGCAGCATTAGCGTTGCTTTGGTGCTTTTTGATGCCCTTTGGTGTGTGAACGCAAGTTTGCACCCTATTTGGCCGAGCGTCGATGGAGGGCTACTGCTGTGGATAAACCGTCCTCTTGACCGCCTCGATGCTCCTTCCTACGCTGACCGGATGCGCTGGGATGAGTTGTTTGCGGACCTGGAGGGTCAATTCAACGCTGCCGGAAGGGAAGGCCTTGAACATGAGGTCACAGAGCGCGCACGGGTGGAGTTGGTGTCGCTGGGCCTCATCGACCGGATCCGCGGTACCGCCGGAGCCTCCATCAGGTGCTGGACTTGCAACGGCGAGCTGTATCAAGGCGTCGTGTCCCACGTGGGTGACGACTGGTTTCTCCTCACGAGCGGCACCCGGTCCGTCCTGATTCCGGTCGCTTCGGTCCAGCGGATGTCAGGGTTGTCAGCTACGTCGGTTCGGCGGCCGAGTCCTGTGGGGCGTCCCCTTGCCTCGGTGTTGCGCATGCTGGCGCGCGACCGGGCTCTGGTAGCCGTACATCTGGCACACGGCACCGGTTCCCTAGCCCCGTTGTTGGAGGGCGTGTTTGACCGCGTCGGCTCGGACTACGTGGAGTTGGCGCTGCGGGCAGATGGCGACCTGGGTGGCGGCACCACAGGCGGCAGCTGTGTGCTGCCCTTTGCCGCCCTGGACACTGTGACATCCCGCTCAGAAAGCTGGCAGTGATCTGTCGTTCGGGGAAGGGAGCCCCAGGCGCCGTTCTTACCGGGTGTCAGAAATTCGGGCCTGATTGATGAGGGCTTCGGTCGCGGCGTACCGCTGCTGGATGAACTCCTCGAACTTTGCCTCTTCCACCCGCCACTGCCCCCGGCCGCCCACCTGTATGGCGGGCAGTTCCCCACTGCGGACCAACGCGTAGGCGGCTGCAGAGGAAATCTGGAGCTGCTCGGCGACGTCCGCCAAAGTCAGGAAGCGTGGCATAGCGACATTGTCGCATGTCACAGCACTCACCATTTGTTGTCCACAGGTGGTCCGTCCGCTAGCTTCGTCCACAGCGTGATTTCCGAGTCTTTCCATGCTGTCGCTGACAGGCTAGAACTGGGGACTACGACCGAAGCCGGGATGGACCGTTAGGGGGTACACATGACCACCGCTCCGCCTGCGGCAGCAGCACGCTTGAAGCGACCCTCGTGGCGTGATCCGCGACTCCTGATTGGAATTCTGCTCGTGCTGGCATCTGTGGCTGGGGTGACGGCCCTGCTGGGAGCTGCTGACCAATCCACGGAGATGTACACGGCACGGGAGAACATTGTGGTGGGCCAGCGCTTGGACCGGGATGCCCTCAGCGTGGTGCGGGTTCGGCTCGGCGAGAGCGAGGGATCCTACTGGCCGGTCACCGAGCCGCTGCCGACCGGAAAAGTCGCGGTTCGGCTCATTCCCAAGGGCGAACTCGTTCCGCGGAGCAGCCTGGCTGCTGCTGATGCACTGGACCGGAAACCGGCGGCGCTGGCGATTTCCGAACCCTTGCCGAAGGAAGCGGGGGTCGGTTCCCGGGTTGATGTTTGGGTGGCTTCTCGCAACGGTACCAATGGCTACAACCCGCCCCGCCTGCTCCTGCCAGGGGCCGAGATCGCGGAGCTGACTCCATCGTCGACAGCCCTGGGCGGAACACGGGAAACCTTGGTGCACGTTTTGGTGACTGACGCCCAAATGCCCGAACTGCTCGGAGCGTTGGCCAATGAGGCAAAGGTCGCCGTGGTCTGGAACCCCGCCGGAGGGCGGGAGTGAGCATACCGGTCGTCACCGTCGGCCCGGCGGGGGTTCCCCTGGCGGCGCGCTTGAAGCAGTTGCATGGGCCGGTGACTGTGGTTCGTTGCTGCTCGGAGCTCTCTGAACTGCTGGCAGCATGCCAAAGCGGCCTGGCGCGTGCTGCCGTCATCACCGCAGGAAGCGAGGAGCTCACCGCCACCTTGGTCGACCGTGTCACGGCAGTGGGTGTGGCGGTACTGGTGCTAACCGACGACGTCCGTGAAGCGGGGCGGATGCAGGCCATTGGAGCCGCCGTCGCCTCCGCCAACACCTCCGCCGATGCCTTGGCGGACTGGATTTCGGCGGTCGTTGCCGCCTTTGCGGCCCCCTTGTCCGGGGCGTCAGCTTCCATGCAGTCAGTGCCGGGACCCGCAACGCCGGGACCCGCAACGCAAAGACCCACAACTCCGGGACCCGCGCTGGTCGGAAGCGAACAACCACCCGCCCCGGCTGCCGGGCCGGAACACGCGCCGGCGGGGAGCGGGCCGGGCCCGGATGCAGGGGCATCAGCTTCAGGTCCTGTAGCGGCTGCCGTTTCCCTGTCAGACTCCGGAAAAGTCCCCTCGATACCCCGCGCTCCTGGGCACCTCCATGGCGGGTCGGACGGTCAAGAGAAGCGGTCCGGTGCCACCAACGGACTGCCAGGGCAACTGTTGGCCGTGTGGGGCCCCGCGGGCGCACCCGGCAGGACCACCGTCGCCGTAAACGTAGCGGCAGAGGCGGCTGCGGAAGGACGGCACGTTCTCCTGATTGATGCCGACACCTACGGTGCGAGCATCGCTGTCCACCTGGGACTCCTTGACGAGTCCGCTGGACTGGCCCAGGCGTGCCGTCTCGCTGATCAAGGCCTCCTCACGCCTGAAGGCGTGGAGAGGGTTTCCACCAGCGTCAACTTCGCGGGTGGGCGCCTGCGCGTACTCACCGGGCTGACCCGTCCTGATCGGTGGCCCGAGCTCCGGGCGGCGGCAATGAACCTCGTTTTGCAGCAATGCCGGAACAGTGCAGACCTCATCGTCATCGACTGCGGCTTCTCCCTGGAATCGGACGAGGAGCTGAGTTATGACACCCGCGCTCCGCAGCGCAACGCCGCGACGCTGTGTGCACTCGCCGCCGCGGACACGGTGTTGGCCGTGGGTGCCGCTGACGCCGTCGGCGTTCCGCGCCTGGTCCGGGCCTTACCCCTGCTCCAGGCGGTGACTGGCCGGGCGAAAGTCACCGTGCTGCTCAACAGGGTCCGGCCAGGGGCGGCCGGCAGGAACCCCGAACGTGAACTTCGGCAGGCGTGGGAACGATTCGGCCCGGATAACCCCATCACGGCGTTCCTGCCGTGGGATCCAGATTCGGCCGACAGGGCACTGCTGACAGGACAACTCCTGCGTGAAGCTGCCCCCGGCTCGCCGCTCCGCCACGCCATCGCCGGACTGGTTTGTGCACCTGCCCAGCGGGGTCCGCGAAGGGCTGTCAAAACAACCAGAGTCACGGCCTTGTTTCAGCGCTAGTGTAGGAGCCAGGACCGCAATGAGGCGGTCCTCACTTATTTCTGAGGAGCTTCCTGATGTCGTCTGGTTTCAAAATGGCCGGAACCGTGCGGACTCTTTCGACCGGGGATCCCTTCATCGCCGACTACTACGAACAGCTCGCAGCTGAAGACGCGCAGAGCTACGAGCAGGAGCGACTTCGGGACCGGGTCCAACTGCACCTGGAGCTGGCGGCCCACCGGACGCCCGGAACCGCCAACATCGAGGTCGCCACCGAGTCGGAACACAGCGTCGTTTATATCGTCACCGACGATATGCCGTTTCTGGTCGATTCCGTGACCGCAGAACTGGTCCATCAACAGGCCGCCATTCAGCTGGTGATACACCCCATGCTGGTGGTCACCCGGGACCGGCAAAGCCACGACCTGATCGACGTCGCGAAGGTGCCCGCCCATGTCGGCGTCGCCTCCGGAGACACGGCGGCCATGCCGTCCCTTGCGGCCCTCCATTCCGAAGGGGACTCGGCCTCCTACCTGGAATCCTGGATTGCGGTGGAAATCGGGCGCATCAGCCCCGAGGCCCGCGACGCGTTGATCGACGGTCTGGGCCGTGTCCTGGGCGACGTGCGCGCAGCAGTTGAGGACTGGCAGCTAATGCGGGAAAAAGCCATCAGCCGTGCTGAACTCCTGTCGACGATGCCCGCCAAGGACGGCATCGTCGACCTGCGTGAAGCAGAAGATCTGCTGCACTGGATGGATGCCGGAAACTTCACCTTCCTGGGCTATCGGGAGTACGACCTGATCCGCGAGGACGGCGAGGATGTCCTTGCCACCCGCGAGGGCAGCGGGCTGGGCCTGCTGCGGGACGGCAAGGACCACCGCCAGATCCAGCACCTCACCAGCACCGGGCGGCAAAAGGCCCGGGAGAAGCGTGCGCTGGTGATCACCAAGGCAAACTCCCGCTCCACCGTGCACCGCGCCGCCTATCTGGACTACATCGGGGTCAAATCATTCGACGAGGCTGGAAACGTCAGCGGAGAACAACGCTTCATCGGGCTCTTCGCCTCCGGCGTCTACACCGGATCGGTGCGCAACATCCCCGTGGTGCGGGAGAAAGTGGACGCCGTGCTGCGGCACTTCGGCTTTCCACCGGATTCCCACTCGGGCAAGGACCTTTTTGCCGTACTGGAGACCTATCCGCGTGATGAGCTGTTCCAAATCGAGGTGGAGGATCTCATTACCACCGCGCAGGCCATCCTGCGGCTGCAGGAACGTCGTCGTACCCGCCTTTTCCTGCGACCGGATATCTACGGGCGCTTCATGTCGGCACTGGTCTTCATTCCACGCGACAGGTACACGACGGCGGTCCGGCTGCGCATCGAGAAGGAGCTCACCGAAGCGTTCAATGCCGAATCCATCGACTTTGAAGCCCGGATGAGCGAGTCGGCACTGGCCCGCCTCTTCTTCCGGATCCGGCTGCCCAAGGGCGTCCAGCTGGCGGAAGTCAGCACGGCGGACCTGGAACGCCGTCTGGTCATGGCAGCCCGCTCCTGGGCGGAAGGAATCGGGCAGGTGCTGCGGGAGGCCTACCCGCGCGA
>JAODMR010000045.1 GCA_025465475.1 Micrococcaceae bacterium | reverse complement strand
TCAGCCCGCCGAAGAGGAACGTGATGAGGAAGCCCAGGCTCCACAGCATCGGGGTCTCAAAGGTCAGCGATCCGCGCCACATGGTGCCGATCCAGTTGAAGAACTTCACCCCGGTCGGGACCGCGATGAACATGGTCATCAGCGAAAAGAACGGCAGCATGACGGCACCGGTGACGTACATGTGGTGCGCCCACACTGTCATCGAATAGACGGCGATGGCGATGGTGGCGAACACGATGCCCTTGTAGCCGAAGATGGGCTTGCGGCTGAAGACCGGGAAAATCTCCGAGACAATCCCGAAGAACGGCAGCGCGATGATGTACACCTCGGGGTGGCCGAAGAACCAGAACAGGTGCTGCCAGAGAATGGAACCGCCGTTGGCCGGGTCGTAAATGTGGGCACCAAAGCGGCGGTCTGCACCCAAAGCGAAAAGCGCCGAAGCGAGCAGCGGGAAGGACATGATCACCAGGATCGAAGTGATCAGGGTGTTCCACGTGAAGATCGGCATCCGCCACATGGTCATGCCGGGGGCGCGCATGCAGATGATGGTGGTGATGAAATTGACCGCACCAAGAATGGTGCCGAAACCGGTCAGTGCCAGGCCGAAGACCCACAGGTCCCCACCCAGACCAGGCGTGTAAGTGGTGTTGGACAGGGGGGCGTAGGCAGTCCAACCGAATTCCGCTGCGCCTTGGGGGGTAAGCAGGCTGGACACCACGATGATGCTGCCGAACAGGAAGAACCAAAAGGCCAGGGCGTTCAGCCGGGGAAACGCCACATCCGGGGCGCCGATCTGCAGCGGCATGATGACGTTGGCGAACCCGGCGAACAGCGGGGTAGCGAACATGAGCAGCATGATGGTGCCGTGCATGGTGAACAGCTGGTTGTACTGTTCCTTGGTCTGTAGCACCTGCATGCCGGGTTCGAAGAGTTCCGACCGAATGACCAGCGCCATCACGCCGCCCAGGCAGAACATCACGAAGGACGTGATGATGTACAAATATCCGATGGTCTTATGATCGGTGGTTGTCAGCCAGTTGACGACAATCCTGCCTCTGGTGGCAGGCACGACCCGGGGGGCGATGAACGTCCCCGCCTGGCTGCTCGTATATTCAACGGCCATGGTGTTCCCCGATCCCCCGAGCGGCCGGAACAGGTGCGCCGGCGCGAATCAACGGTTCCTTGCTTGAACCCCACCCGTCGGCAGGAGCCGAGGCTCCACCGACACTGGCAACATTAGGCCAGCCCGGACGGCGCCACAAGCAGTTTGACCCCCAATGCGGGCATTCGGCTGGGGTAGGTTGAGGGCATGGCCAGTGAAGCGACAACCCTCACCGTCGACGGACCCTCCGGATCCCGTGAAGTCCGCATCTCCAGCCCAAGCAGGGTGCTGTGGCCGGACCTCGGCCTCACCAAGCTGGACCTGGCCCGCTACATCGCCGACGTCGGGGATGCCTTCCTTGCCGCCAACGGTGACCGGCCCCTTTCGCTGCAGCGGTTCGGCAACGGTATTGACGGGGAGCAGTTCTTTTCCAAGAACCCGCCCAAAGGGGCTCCCGATTACATCCGATCGGTGATGGTCGTCTACCCCAGCGCCCGGTCGCACCCGCAACTCGTGATCGACGAGCCGGCAGCGGCTGTCTGGGCGGTGCAGATGAACACCGTTGTCTTCCATCCCTGGCCGTCCCGGGCGGGAAATTCAGACAATCCGGACCAGCTACGAATCGACCTGGACCCGCAACCCGGAACGGATTTTGGCGACACGATACCGGCGGCCCTGGAACTGCGGTCAGTGCTGGCCGAAGCCGGCCTTGAGGCCTTCATCAAGACGTCGGGAAACCGCGGTTTGCATGTTTTTGCCCCTATCCGGCCGGTCCGTGAATTCCTCGACGTCCGGCACGCCGTCATAGCCGCTGCCAGGGAGCTCGAGCGCAGGATGCCCCGGCAGGTGACGACGGCCTGGTGGAAGGAAGAGCGCGGAACCAAAGTCTTCGTGGACTACAACCAGGCCAACCGCGACCGGACCATCGCGGGAGCCTACAGTCCACGGGCCCTGGCACACGCTCCCGTGTCCACGCCGCTGCAGTGGTCGGAGCTGGAATCCGCCGACCCGAAAGCGTTCACGGTCCTCACCGTTCCGGAGCGGCTGAAGACAGTTGGGGACCCTTGGGCAGGGATGAACGCCAACCCCGGAAGCATCGACGTGCTGCTGGACTGGTGGCAGCGCGACCTCGGCAACGGGTTGGGCGAGCTGCCCTTTCCGCCCGACTATCCGAAAATGCCCGGCGAGCCACCCCGCGTGCAACCGAGCCGGGCACGGAAAAAGGACTGAAGGTGCTGATTTAACTGGAAAAGGTGCGGCGCCAACGGCGCCGCACCTTTTCTTGGATCAGGACTTAGCTTTCGCAGTCCCGGCAGTATTTGTTGCCATTGGACTCCCGTGCCACCTGGCTGCGGTGGCGCACCAGGAAACAGGACATGCAGGTGAACTCGTCGGCCATTTCCGGTACGACCAGAACACTCAGTTCTTCTCCTGACAGGTCGGCACCCGGCAGGTCAATGCCTTCGGCCGTGTCAATGTCCTCGAGGTCCAGGACTGCTGTCTGCGCCGCAGCGCGGGACGCCTGCAAACCTTCAATAGATTCGGCGGTGGTATTTTCGTCTTCACGCACCCGTGGTGCGTCGTAATCTGTTGCCATGATGCCCACATAACCACTGCAGCCTCCTGCGTATTCCCGGCCGGGAAGTAGTCCCACTCCCGGCGGAGCTACGCGTGAGAACAGCTGCCGTCGGGCGAAATTGTCAGCCAAGGACAGGGAGAAAAATGCGGGCCATTGCCTATGACGAACACGGTTCATCCTCGGTGCTGCACCTGGTGGACAGGCCGGATCCTCAACCCGGGCCGGGCGAAGTGCTGGTCCGCATCGCGGTATCCGGCGTCAACCCCACCGACTGGAAGTCGCGCGCCGGAGCGGGATCCGGACGGCTGCCAAAACCGCAGGTGCCCAACCAGGACGGTGCAGGCATTGTTGCGGCCCTGGGCGACGGTGTCACAGGGCTCCGGGTGGGGGACCGGGTGTGGGTGTGGGACGCCGCGTGGCAGCGGTCCGAAGGTACCGCACAGGAGCTTGCACTCCTCCCTTTCCGCCAGGTGGTTCCGTTACCGGATGGTGAATCCTT
>JAODMR010000029.1 GCA_025465475.1 Micrococcaceae bacterium | reverse complement strand
ACCAGCGGCGGATGATCAGCCTGGAACTTTACCGCCTCCCCACCGACGTCACCGCCGTCAGCGTTTACGCCGCCCTCGCGGTTCAACACAGTGACCGGGCGGTCGGGCACGGCCCGACCGCCGTCGTCGGACTTGGGGCAGACCTTGAGGACCGGGATGCGGCCGCCAAGGCCGTGCTCGAGATAGCCCAGGTCCGTCCTGCGCTCAAGGCCCGCATGCGGGACCCGGCCACCCTCGTCCGGCAACAGGAACTCGTGGACGACCCGTCCCGGGTGGAACACCTGGAAGACCACGACCTGCTGTACGGCCATCCCGAGGCGTTGCCGTGGCTCGACTTTTGGCGCCAACAACCGCCCACGCCATGGACCGAGCCCCATCCTGCCAGCCCAGGCACCCGGTACGAACGCCTTCTTCGCAGCCTTACGGACAACGGGCACCGGCTCATCGGCTGCAACCTAACCCCGCCGGAACTGGGACAGCTCGGAGTCCATGTCATGCGGGCCACCATCCCGGATTTTCAGCCGATCCACTTTGGCGCGAACGAGGCACGGCTCGGCGGCGACCGTCTGTTTACGTGCGGGGACGGAGCGAGAACGGTCCAATCCGAACTAAACCTGCTGCCCCACCCCATCTCATGAACATGCCTGAGCCGCCCGCCTCCATCCCCAACCAGACCGGGGCGCCGGAACGTTCATTCGGCCCGGACCGGCGGGGCTTCCGGGATATCGCCGGCAACGCCTGGTCCTACCACCGTGCCACCTGCCGTTGGCCCTACAACGCCAGCCACACCAGCGACGACAGACCCGAAACCCCCCGCGAATTTCCGGACGTCCCCAGCATCGCCCTGCCCCCACCGGACCACCCCGCGGGTGACTTCACCACCCTCACCGTCCAGCGGGCCTCCTGCCGACACTTCACGGCGGATCCGCTGAGCCTCGGCGAAGTTTCGTGCCTCGCGTCGGCCACCTACGGAACCACCGGACACGCTGACCTGGGCGCCGTGCTCCTGCCGGAACGTCCGGTTCCCTCGGGTGGGGCACTCTACCCGCTGGAGCTGTACTTCCTCACCCGTCAAGGCGGACCCTGCCCCCCAGGCGTCTCGCACTACCACCCCTACACTCACGTGCTTGAACAACTCCGGGACGTGGCACTGCCGAAGCAGTACATCCAATACCTGTTCATGGGCCAGCAATGGTTCGCTGACGCGGCAGCCGTCGCCGTCCTCACCGCTGTTCCCCGCCGCACCGCCCGAAAATACGGCGACCGCGGGTACCGCTACCTGCTCCTGGAAGCAGGACATGCGGCCCAGAACCTCGTCCTCGCTGCGACCGCTCTTGGCTTGGGAACCTGCTGCGGTGGAGGGTTCTTTGACGATGAACTCGCCGGGTTGCTGTATGCCGACGTCGAAACCGAAGTTCCCGTCTATGCGGTCGCCATCGGCCACCCCGCTTCAAATGACCGCAACACCGGCCGGAACGCGCTCTGATGGGTTATTTCCGATAACGCGGCAGTAACGCGGGTTTCCCACAATGGCGATGACACGTGAGCCAGCTGCTCGCAGCTGACCGTGGCGGTGGAGGTAGGTATGGGCCGCGAAAAAGCCAGGAGAACTGTTTACGCTGTCGCTGGCGCGGGGGCCCGACCGCCGATGCCGGAAGACGCCGCTCACCCGCCGACACCAGGTGACACCGCAACAGCACCGGGTGACGCAACGACACCGGGCGACGCCGCAACAGCACCGGGTGACGCAACGACACCGGGCGACGCCTCAACAGCACCGGGTACAGAACCCCGGCGGATCGGCGTGCTTTTTGTGCATGGCATGGGGGTGCAGAAGAGGGGTGACACCCTGCGGGACTTCGGCGATCCGCTCCTGACATGGACTGGGGCGTGGCTGAGGGGCCATGGAGGAAGCGCCGAACTCCATGGGTGCACCTGCCGGGAAACCGCGCAAATGCCACGGCATCAGCACGCGTTGTGGAGCCCTGCGGGTGAACCCGCCATAGAGGTCGTCGTAGCTGAATCCTGGTGGTCCGACAAATTTCCGACGCCTTCGGCCTCCCAGCTGGCACCGTGGATGCCCTCTCTGGTGTGGAGCGTGACGTGGCGTGCGCTGGTATGGATCGCCGTGTTCATCTTCGCCGTGGTTGGGGCTGCAAACCTGGCTATTGCTGCCAGCCTTCGCGGCGAAGCGTTCATCCCGGCCGTCGTCGCCGGTTTGGCCGCGGCCGCGGTCATTTTCATCATGCCCCCGCTGCTGCTGGCGCTGTCCTGGATACCGTTCGTTCAAAAGTACGCCAGCGCCGTGCTGGATTTCCTGCTGCAGTGGGTAGGCGACGTCCTGGTCTACGAACAACGCCCGATCGAAACGCACTCGGTCCAGGAAAAGATCACGCAGGACCTGCGCTGGTTGCGGGACGAACCCTGGCTTGGTCCCACGGACACTTCGAGCGTCAGCGCTGACAGCGTTGTCATCGGCGCACACTCGCTAGGGTCGTTGCTGGTTGCCGGTCCGATCGCCCGGACCCCGAACCTGGACAATGCTGCGCTGGTGACATTCGGCAGCGCCATTAGGCTCATCAAGCGGCACACGCGCAGGTTCGCCGAGGACTTGCATGGAAACCACCAGGATCTTCTGTGGCTCAACCTCTATGACCCGGTGGATTTCGTTTCCGGCTACATCAAGGGCGGCAAGAACGAAAAAGGCCACTTTCCTTATAACTTCAAAATCGATAACTGCCGGTCCGTCACCACCTCACATGGCTGCTATCCCGACAACGCCGAACAATTCCAAACCGCGTTTTACCGGGTAACCCTGGACCGGGCCCGCAGCGGACAGGACGTGGTGGACGAATCCGACGACCGCCTGCTGGTGCGGGCGCTGAAACGAAGGTTTTGGCGTTCCCGCTGTTCCTCCGTATTGGCGGCACTTTCCCTTCCCGGTGGGGCGGCGCTGGCGCTCGTGCTTTTCGGCGCCGGATGGCCGCAATGGTTGGCCGGGCAGGTCCGGCAACTCAGCCAGGTGCCATCCGAGCCGACATCGTTGCTGGACGGTCTGAGAATCTGGATCGACAGCGGGGGAAGTTCCAGGGCATCGGCCGTGGGGGTGTCATTCGCCTCCGCGGAGATCTTGGTTCTGGCCTACCTCTGGATCTGCCAGTTGGCCGTGCGCCGGATGGAGGCGGCAGACTCGGGTGCCCTTGCGGCTAATCGGCGAGGGCGGCATCGGTGGCGCTACTGGCTGCTGCTGTCGGCGCTCTTTTTGCTGCCCGTGACGGCGGGGGTTACGGCTGCGGTGAGGTCCACCGGCGTCCCTGGTGACCGCAGTTATTCGCTCGAAACGGCCTGGTCCTGCATCCTGCTGGCGTTCGCGCCGGCCCTGGTCTATGAGGTGTGGATTCTGGCCGCCCGGACCATCCGTTCCTCTTCCCTGATGCCGCCACAACAGACCGTGGAGTGGGAGAAAGTTGACAAGAACAGTATTCGGATTGGGCGGGAATTTGCCTTCCTGGCCACGCCCAACGAGCGGGGATGGAAACGATACCTGCCCGAAGGTTCATCCCATGGGAGCGCGGCGACCAGCACTAACCACGGACGCTAAACGGCCTCCGCATCGGTCGCATTAGTCAGGCGTTCGTCGGCGGAACGGCCCCTGAGAAGGGGTCAGAAAGGAATGATGAACATGGCGATCAACCTAGTTGAAGTCGGGGCCCGCGTGGACAGGGATGCGTCGGGTCACTGGCAAGTGCACATTGGCATCTATCTGCCAGGGATCACCTTCTGGGACGGATACCGGGTGCAGGTGCGGGTGATCAACGCGCAGGACCAATTTGTCCGGGGCATCGAACCACAGGTCTTCGATCTGTTCTGGCATGACGATTCCGATGTAGGCCTATGGGACGTCACGGTGGACTTGTCGGCGCACAGCAGCGGCAACTTCGGCCACGAGGGCACCTACCTCTACCGCTTCCAGCTGCTGAACCATGACCATGTGGTAACGGTCTGGTTCTCGGACCCCTTCGCCCGGGCGACCGGCAAAGGCAATTTGTCAGCCTTCACTGTGGACAGCGCCGCGGCCGGATTTCCCTGGCACGACGCCGGGTTCGTCGTGCCGGAGGTGGATGAACTGGTGGTTTACGAGGTGCACGTGGGCGAATTCAATGACACCTTCGACGGGCTTGCCCTTCAGCTGGATTACCTCAAGGGCCTGGGCATCAACGCGATTGAGCTGATGCCCGTAACCAACGTCAAGGAAGACGTTGAATGGGGGTACACGCCCCTGTCCTACTTTGCGCCGGATGAACGTTACGGCGGCCCGGAGGGCATGAAACGGCTGGTGGACGCCTGCCACGGCAAGGGAGTCGCCGTCATTGTGGACTCCGTCTATGCCCACGCACATCCGGAGTTTGCCTACAACCTGGTGTATGAAACCTCCGGCCGGGCCAACCCCATGATGGGCCGGTTTGCTGACGAGTTTTTCGACCGCCCTGGTACGGACTTCACCCGCGGGTTCACCCGCGACTACTTCCTCACTGCCAGTAAGTATTGGCTGGATGAGTACCACGTTGATGGATTTCGTTACGACTACGTGCCCGGGATCTTCGACGGCCCCACCGGTAGCGGGTACGCGGACCTGGTCTACCGCACCTACCTCTTCACCCGACAACCCGGAGCCCACCCACGGTTCCAACCCAACAACTCCTATAGCCGGATCATTCAGTGCGCCGAGCATCTCCCGGACGCCCGCGGCATCCTGCGCACCACGTACTCCAACACGGCATGGCAGAACGGGCTGCTCGACGAAGCGCGCCGGCAGGCTGACCAGCCGGTCCAGGCAGCGTTTGCGCACCAGCTTGACCCCGAGCTGATCGGCTACCCCAGTGAGTACCTCAACCCGGCAACCGGCGACAGGATACCCGTCGCGCCCTTTCAATACCTTGAATCACACGACCATAGCCGCTTCATCAACTCCTTCGGCCTGCAAGGGACAACTGACCTGCTCGGTGAACCCTACGGAAACCGCGACCGCTTCTACAAGACGCAGCCCTACGTCATCGCGCTGTACACCGCCAAGGGTGTGCCCATGCTCTGGCATGGGCAGGAGTTCGCCGAGAACTGGAGCGTGCCGGGACAGGGCCTGGGGCGGGTCCTGTACAGCCGCCCGCTCCACTGGGAGTACTTTTACGATGCACCGGGCAAATCGCTCATCCGGCTCTACCGCATCATGGCTCAGCTGCGGTCCCAACATCGGGCGCTGCGCAGTCGGGGGTTCTTCTACTACTACGACGATCCAACGCATCGGCAGAACGGAATTATCGCCTTCCGCCGCGAGGCCGCGACCTCGAACGGGATGCCGGCCGAGCGACTCGTCGTGGTTCTTAACTTCTCTGACAACGACGTCGATGCCCGGGTCTCGTGGCCGGAGGCCGGCCGCTGGGAGGAGCAGATCAACAAGGCCGATAGTCCGCAGCCTGCCCTGGAAGTCAATGCCGACGGCGATGTTGTCCCGGTCCGTATCCCCTCGAACTACGGTGCCCTCTACCTGCACCAGCAGCCTTGAACCAGTCCTCAACCGATTGGTTGACAATGACTGTACGCAGGCGTAGTTTTTCCTCAACCAAACAGTTGAGGAGGGGCTGGATGAGTGACCCACTATCAGAGGCGTTCGCGGCCTTGGCCGATCCCACTCGGCGCGACCTGGTGGCTCGACTCACCGGCGGCGACGCCACGGTGGGACAGTTGGCGGCGCCGTACCAGGTAAGCGTGCAGGCCATTTCAAAGCACCTGAAGGTGCTTGAGCACGCCGGACTGGTTAGCCGGGACACAAAAGGGCACCGAAGCCCGGTGCACCTGGAGGCGGAGGTTTTCGACCTGATGACGAAGTGGATCGAGCGTTACCGGCGACGGGCGGAGGCCAGATACCAGCGGCTGGACGCCGTATTGGCGGAAATGAATGACGACGAGGAGGCCGGGTACCGGCCGCCGCGAGAGGAGAGGACATGAACGACACCATGAAGCAAGCATCGATCGAGGCAGATTCAACGGTCCCGATCATCCGCATCACCCGGGACTTCGCGGCCACCCCGGCCCAACTGTT
>JAODMR010000021.1 GCA_025465475.1 Micrococcaceae bacterium | reverse complement strand
AACCAATGAAAGAGACCTGTGGCGTCCTGTCCGCGGGAAACGAAGCTGGACACCATAGACGAACCACGTTCAGGAGCCTCCCGCATGACCTCTCCGAGTTTCGACGCTGACGTCGAAGAAGCGCTCCATGGCCGAACTGCCCCCACCCGGTTACGCGTGGAGCACCTTCGGGAGGCCATGGGCATCACCAACATCAGGCCACGGCTCAGCTGGGCCCCACCGGCAGGGGCACTGGATACACCCACCGTGACTCAAGCGGCGTACCAACTGACCGGGAGCAACGGATGGAACACCGGCCGGGTGGAGTCGGGGCAGCACGCACTGGTTCCGTATTCCGGCCCGGCCCTGCAATCGCGCAGCAGGTTCAAATGGCGGGTCCGAACCTGGACCAAAAACGCCGACGGCGTCGAAACAGCAAGCGCCTGGTCCGAGCCGATGTCCGTGGAGCTGGGGCTCCTGCACTGCACCGATTGGACGGCCCAGTGGATCGGGCCCGAAGAACCCATCGTTCCGGCCCCGGGCGAACGGCCCGGCTACGCGCTGCACAAAACCTTTACCCTGGACCGTGTTCCGGAGCAGGGACGGGCTTACGCCACCGCGCACGGCATCTACGAGCTCTTCCTGAACGGTATCCGGGTGGGCGACCAGCAGCTCACGCCCGGCTCCACCAGCTATGCCACCACCCTCCAGGTGCAGACCTATGACGTGACCGCGCTGCTGCGGCCCGGCACCAACACCGTCTGCGCCATCCTGACCGACGGGTGGTACCGGGGAACGTTCGGTTACACGCGCGACGCCGACATGTACGGCACGCAGACCTCGCTGCTTGCCCAACTGGAACTGCTGTCCGAAGATCGCGCGGCAGTGATCGGCACGGATGGCTCCTGGCAGGTGTCGCCCACGGAGATCCTCAGCGCGGACCTGATGGCCGGGCAACACGTGGACTTCCGCAGAACCGCGACGGCGCAACCCAAGGGCCCGGCAGGCCAAGGCGGCACCGGCGTCGACGGAACTGCCGCCGTCGTCCGCACGTACAGCTACGAAAGGCTGACTGGTCCTGTGGCCCCACCGACCCGGATCGTGGAGGAACTCGCCCCCGTAGCAGTAACCCGCCTGGCCAACGGCCACCAGGTGGTGGACTTTGGCCAGAACATCCATGGCTGGGTGCGCCTCACGCGGCTGGCCGCATGGGGGAAAACCGTCACCCTGGTCCATGGCGAGGCGCTGGACGCCGACGGCGAGGTGACGCAGGACCACCTGCGCCCGCACGACTTCCGTCGCCCCGGAGCGTTCCTGCCAGCCGGGCAGGTCGATTCCGTGACGGCGTCAGGTGCCGCGGGAGAAGTGTTTGAACCGCGACACACCACGCACGGCTTCAGGTTTGTGTCGGTACGGGGCTTGGATGCGGATCTGCGGCCGGAAGACATCACCGCTTGCCTGATCCAGACCGATCTGGAGCCGCTGGGCACGTTCGAGTGCAGCGACGAACGGTTAAACAAGCTGCACAGGATTGTGCAGTGGAGCTTTCGGGGCAATGCCTGCGAAGTGCCCACCGATTGTCCGCAGCGGGAGAAAGCCGGCTGGACGGGCGATTGGCAACTGTTCGCGCCGACCGCGGCCTACCTCTTCGACGTGGCGGGCTTTTCCCGCAAGTGGCTCAACGACGTCCGGGCCGATCAGTGGAACAACGGCGTCGTCGCGAACATTTCACCCTCTCCGGGCCCGGACATCACCTCGGCTGACTTCATGGCTTTTGTCAACGGTTCTGCAGGCTGGGGCGATGCCATTGCCATGGTTCCGTGGGAGCTCTACCTTGCGACAGGCGACACCGCCATCCTGGCGGAAAACTGGGAAGCGATGAACCGGTGGCTGACGTTTATCCGCACCACGGCCGAATCCCAGCGACATCCGGACCGGGCCGGCGCCGCTTCCATCCCGGCGCCGCACGAGAAGTATCTGTGGGATACCGGGTTCCACTGGGGTGAGTGGATGGAACCGGACGGCCCGGAACCGGACCTGTTCGCTGCACGCAACGCCGACCACGGCATCGTGGCCACCGCCTATTACCGGAACACCGCCACGCTGATGGCGAACATTGCGGAGGTCCTTGGCCATGCCGAGGAAAGTGCTGCCTTGGCCGAGCTCTCCGAGCACGTCCGCCAGGCCTGGGAAAAGGAGTACCTGGATCCGACCGGGCTGGTGGCTCCTGCCAGCCAGGCCAACTGCGTCCGCGCCCTGGCCTTTGACCTGGTCGGTCCTGAACGATGTCGCCGCGTGACCGACCAGCTTGTCTCCCTGATTCGGCAAGCCGGCACGCACGTGGGCACCGGCTTCCTCGCCACGCCTTACCTGCTGCCCGTCCTGGCCGACAACGGCGAACTGGACCTGGCTTACGAACTCCTGATGCAGGGCTCGGAACCCTCCTGGCTGGTCATGGTGGACCGCGGCGCCACCACCATGTGGGAGCTGTGGAACGGGCTGGATGCCGACGGTACCGCCCATCAGTCCCTGAACCACTACAGCAAGGGAGCCGTGGTGTCCTTCCTCCACCGGTACACGGCAGGTCTGCGGCAGGCCCCCGGCAGCGCGGGCTACCGGCGGCTCATTATCGAGCCTCGCCCAGGCGCCGCCTTGACCTCGGCCGCCACCACTCATCTGGGACCGCAGGGGCGGATCGACGTGCATTGGACTATCCGTAACGGCCACCACCAGCTCCGCGCCAGCATCCCTCCCGGCACCACCGCCGAGGTCCACCTTCCCGGCGAACCCGTCATCGCCGTCGGGCCCGGAATCCATACTTTTTCTGTCGCCGCCACCGTTGGAACAGCACTTGAGCCTCAGCTTGTAAGGAGCACATCATGACCCTGTCGGAAACCACCGCAGCCTACGAAACGGACCGCCCGGGCGGTGTGGACGTTCCACCGTTCCCGGCCTACGACGCCCCGGGAGTTCCCGAAATGGTTTCAGACGTCTCCGCCGTGTACCGCGAAATCAACTATGTGCGCGCCATCGGCTTCCGGCCGCTCCAGATGGATATCTGGCTTCCGCGCCATGCTACTGGACCGGTGCCCGTGGTGGTGTGGGTCCACGGCGGCGCGTTCCAGTTGGGCGACCGCCGCGAGCTGCCGCCAACCTTCGAACCGGACTCCGTCTTCCGGCTGCTCAACGAAGCAGGAATCGCGTGCGCCACCGTCGATTACCGCCTGGCCCTGGAAGCCCCATTCCCGGCCCAGCTCCACGATCTCAAGGCAGCGGTCCGCTACCTGCGCACCTTCGCCGGCGTGCTGGGCCTGGACCCCGGCCGCATCGGAGCCTGGGGCGAGTCCGCCGGCGGCCACCTGGCGGCCCTCCTGGGCCTGACCGGCAATCGGGTGGACCTTTCGGGTGGCCTCGGCGCGCAGGACCAACCCAGTTCCATCCAGGCCGTGGTCGATTTTTACGGCGTCTCCTCACTGGCCGACATTCCGCTCCTGAACACCCCCACCGGGCTGTTTCCACCCGCGCTGCTTGCTGCCGTCCCCGCGGGGATGCCACTGCAACCGGAGTACATGCTGGTGGGCGGATCGGATGACCCGGCGCTGTTGGCGGCAGCAAGTCCGGTCAGCTATGCGACCGCCGGGGCACCCCCGTTCCTGCTGGTGCACGGGGATTGCGACGGCCTGGTGCCGCATTCCCAAACAGACCTGCTGGCGGAGGCCCTTGCCCAAGCTGGCGGGGAGCACCAGGTGGTGACCATTTCAGGTGGCGATCATTGCTTCTTTGGCGCCGAGGACCAGATGGACACCATCCTTGCCACCGCCGTCGATTTCTTCGTGCGAACCCTGGGCCGGCCGTGACGGCCCGGCAAAACCAGCCCTCCGCTACCGCTGACGACGGGACGCTGGCACCGGACGACGGGACGCTGGCAGCCGACGACGGCATGCTGGCAGCCGACGACGGAGGCTTTGCCCAGTACCTGGCGACCCCGGAAGGACCCGAAGCTCCCACCCCGGAACGGGCAGGACCGGTGGGGCCGGACGTGGCCATCCGAACCGTCATCGCTGACGGACGGCACGGTCCGGTGAGGATCCGCATCTACGGCGAATCCACAGGCACTCCCGGACCGGCGTTGGTGTGGCTGCATGGGGGAGGCTTTGTCAGCGGGGGACTCGACATGCCCGAGTCCGACTACCTGGGCAGGATACTGGCGTCCACCGGGACACCCGTTTTGTCAGTCGAGTACCGGCTGGCCCGCGACGGAGTGCACTTCGCAGTGCCCCACGAGGATGCTCTGTCCGGCTGGTTCTGGGCACGCAGGAATGCGGTGGAGCTGGGGTTGGCGCCCGAACTCCTGTGCATGGGCGGAGCAGGTGCCGGCGGCAACCTGGCGGTGGGTGCGGCTCTCTATCTCACCGATGCCGGGAAGTCGCTTCCCGCGAAACTCCTGCTCGCCTACCCCTTTCTGCACGCGGAACTCCCGCCGCCCTCCGAGGGACTGGACCAGGACGTCATGGCGAGGCTGCCCCGGCACCTCCGCTTCACTACGGAAGACTGCGTGCGCAGCGCGGAAAACTACATCGGGGGCCCGGTCAGCATGGCGTCCTCGTATGCGATGCCTGGCTACGCCGACCCCTCAGGGCTTCCGCCCACGGCCATCGCCGCCTGCGAGTACGACGACGTCCGCGGTTCCTCCGAGCTCTTTGCCGCCCACCTGGACCGGGCCGGTGTCCCGGTGTCCTACTTCCTGGCCCGTGGCGCCTACCACGGCCACCTTAATCACGCGCCAAGCAGCCCGGAGGCGCAATTGATCCTCCGGTATTTCGCTGGTGAACTCGCCTCGGCCGGAGCACCGTGAAGAGCTTCCATTGGATGAAATTGGCGGCGCCGACCGGCGCCCGCATCAGCGAGAGTTGAGTATGACGCGGGCCACAGCCTGGACCGCGCGGAACAGGAATGCGGTACCGGAATGAAGTCGACGACGATGGCGGGACAAATCCTCAAGGGGATTCGTTTCGCGCATCCTGAGGGCGCAGCGGAGGAACTGCTGCTGGACCTCTATCTGCCTCCCGACCCGCAGCACGTTGGAAAGTGGCCGGCAGTGGTCCACTTCCACGGTGGAGGCTGGCGCGTAGGTGCCCGATCCTCACTGGGTCCTGCCGTGGACCGCCTGGACCTGAGCCCCATCAAACGACTTGTGGCTGCGGGCTTCGTGGTGGTCTCCGCCGATTACCGGCTGAGCTCGGTGGCCACCTTTCCGGCGCAACTGCTGGACGCAAAAGCGGCTGTTCGCTGGCTGCGAGCGCATGCGGCGGATTACAACGTGGATCCGAGCCGGATCTACGCGTGGGGGGACTCAGCAGGCGGGCATTTGGCCAGCCTGGTCGGCCTGACTGGCGGCATGGAGGACAGTGTGGCCGCCGTGGCAGCCTGGTATCCACCTACGGACCTGCTCCACATGGGTGAACAAGGGCTTCCGGATGCGGTCGCCAACGCCGATGCCCCCGGCTCCCGGGAGTCGCTGTTACTGGGAGCCCAGCCTTCCGAAGCGCCGGACAAGGCAGCGGCCGCCAGTCCGGTGACCTATGTGGGCGACCATGCCCCACCGTTCTTCCTGGCACACGGCACCGCCGACCGGTTCGTTCCGACGGCCCAGTCGGTGACGTTCGCCGCCGCGCTGGAAGCTGCGGGTGCCGACGTCGAACTGCTGCTGGTGGAGGGCGCCGACCATATGTGGCAACTCCCGGATCGCAACCCTGCCGCAGCGCTGGAAGCCGCCGATGCGACCATTGAATTTTTCCGCCGCCAGGCACAAAAACACTGACTTAAGACGCGCGCGGGCCGCTTGGGTGCCCGGGCTCGATTCGAAAGGCCCCTCATGCAGTTCGTTGGTATCTCTCACCGTGGCCAGTCCTGGGTCGCGGCGCTGGTGGAATCCCGCCTGCTTCCGCTCACCCCGGTCGCCGAATTCTGGGCCAGTCCCGCCGGGTGGCAGGACAAGGCGCAGGCACTGGTGTCCGACGCTGGTTTCCTGTCCGGAGCAGCATCGGACGCCGTTGCCGGTTCCCTCTCCGAGGCCGACGCAGGCCTTTGGTTGGAGCGGGGTATCGTTCCGGAAGTGCCCCTGGTTCCCGCCTCAGCCCGCGTCATCTGCGTCGGACTCAATTACAAGGCACATGCAGCAGAAGGCAGCTACAAGGACCAGGACCTGCCCGAGTTCCCCACACTGTTCGGCCGCTGGACGGCGTCCCTTTCCGTGGGCAACGTCCCAGTCCCCGTGCCAGCGGGAGAGGACGGGCTGGACTGGGAAGGGGAGGTCGCCGCGTACATCGGCCAGCGGGTGGAATCAGCAGACGAAGCGACCGCCGCCGAATCTGTTTTCGGTTACTCGACGTTCAACGACCTCACGGCCCGCCGCGCCCAGAAGCTCACCACACAGTGGACACTGGGCAAGAACGGCGACTTCACGGGCCCGCTCGGACCCCTGGTCAGCCGGGACGAAGCGGGGGACCTCTCGGACGGGCTGCAGGTCCGGACCCGGGTGAACGGCACGGAAGTCCAGAACGGCAACACCCGGGACATGATTTTTCCCGTCCCGGCCGTCATCTCCCTGATCAGCCAGACCATGACCCTGCATCCTGGTGACGTCATTGCCACGGGCACGCCGGAGGGAGTTGGCTATGCCCGCACCCCCCAATGGCTCCTGCACCCGGGTGACATCGTCGAGGTGGAGGTGGAACGGCTCGGTACCCTGACCACGCCGGTCGGCGAGCTGTCCCTCCGGAGCGGTGCCTGATGACCGTCCGACCTACCGCCTCGTCGGCTGAACTACCGACGCAAACGCAGATCCTGATTTCCGGCGGTGGGCCCAGCGGACTCTTCCTGGCCCTGGATCTGGCCTCCCGCGGCGTGCCGACCCTGGTGCTGGAGCCTCGGGATGTCCTCGACCACGCCCGCCCCCGCGCCAAGACCACCAACGCCCGCACCATGACCCATCTGCGCCGACTTGGCCTGGCTGATGCATTGAGGGCTGCGGCCCCCTTGCCGCTGGACTACGCCCAGGACGTTCTCTTTTGCACCGGCCTCACCGGTCCGACGGCCCACGAACTGCGCAGGTTCCACAACGCCTTCCAGTTGGTGCCCGGCCGCTACGGTCCGCAGCCGGAGTCCGGCCAGCAGGTTCCCCAGCCCGTGCTCGAGGAAGTCCTCCGCGCCGCCGCCGCGCAGTCACCCCTGGTCAGGCTGGTGACGGGCTGGAGCGTCGAGCGGGTGGACGCAACTCCCGCAGACCTGACCCTGGAACCACCAGCGGAATCAGGAGGCAACCCGTCCCCAGTCCCCGCAATGCGGTACACGGTGCTGGCGTCCGACGCCTTTGGCACTCAACGCAGCATCGACTGCGACTACGTCATCGGCGCCGACGGAGCAACATCGGCGGTACGCCGCAGCCTGGGTATCCGCCTGGAGGGTGGCTCGGCGGCCCTGTCCAACGTCAGCATCCTGTTCCGGTCCACGGCACTGGCGTCGGCGAACGTACTGGACCCGGCGGTGCAGTACTGGGTGGTCGGTGCCGACACCTCGGGAATGGTCGGCCGGATGGACCTGGCCGACACCTGGTGGGCCATCATTCAGGGCGTGAACCCGCAGGACACGGTGAGCCACCAGGACGCCGCGGCGATGGTCCGCGCGCTGGTGGGCCCCGAGCCGGACATCGAGGTTCTGGCCACGGACCCCTGGACGGCCCGCATGCTGCTCGCCCCGCAGTACCGCCGCGGGGGAATGTTCCTGGTGGGCGACGCCGCGCACCTCAACCCACCGTGGGGCGGACATGGCTTCAACACCTGCATCGGGGACGCCGCCAACCTGGCCTGGAAGATCGCCGCTTCCCTGCAAGGTTGGGCCGGGCC
>JAODMR010000016.1 GCA_025465475.1 Micrococcaceae bacterium | reverse complement strand
GGCCGGGCCGGCCGGAAGTGAGGTCAGCATGCCGCTCTCTGAGCACGAACGCAGGCAGCTGGAGCGTTTGGAACAACAGCTTGCAGCTGAAGATCCACACTTGGCCGACACGATGGCCCCACACCGTTTTCGCTCCTTCGCCGTCCGCCGGTTTGTGGTGGGCCTGGCAACTTTTCTGGCTGGGGCCGGCATCCTGCTGCTCGGTGTGGGTACGCACAGCGTGGCCACCGGCGTCGCTGGATTCCTGCTGATGCTTGTCGGCTCATGGCAGGTTACCTCACGGGTTGCGCTGGCGGAGTTGCGTGCCAGGTGGAGCCCCCGCAGTGCGCCGCCGGATAATGAGTCTGACGAAAAGCACCAGCAACACGGAAACCAGGAAGCCTGAGGTGGGTCGCGGATCCGGCAAGGGAACGCCGGAAGCATGACGGCGGCCGTTGGTCCCGTTCTGGTCGGCTTTGACGGCTCAGAGGAGGCGGGCACTGCCGTCCGTTGGGCTGCCGACTTTGCCGCGTCGGCAACCGTACCCCTGACCGTGGTGCACTGTTGGATCTGGCCGCTGCTGACCAGCGACCTCGGTCCGGTCCCCGGCATTCCCGGCAGCGGACTTCGGCACGCTGCGGAAGCAACGTTGGCGGAAGGCCGTCGAATCGCCTCGGGCCGCCACCCGAACCTGCAGGTCATCACCGCCATGGAGGTGGGATATCCGGCGGAGATTATTGTCCGGCTGTCCGGCAAGTTCTCCCTGGTCGTGGCGGGCAGCCGTGGGCTGGGAGGGTTCCTGGGTCTGTTGGTGGGCTCGGTAAGCCTGCACCTCGCCGGCCAGTGTGTGTCTCCAACGGCTGTCATCCGGCAGGACGTTCCTGTTGGCATGCCCATCATCGTGGCGGTGGATCATTCCCGGCACAGCCTCGCCGCCCTCGACTTTGCGTGCCGGGCCGCGAGGTTGATGGCGGCACCACTGAGGGTGGTGCATGTGGTGAAGGAGGCGCCGCTGCCAGGCATACGGCTTCGGGCACCGCGGGGGGCAGCCGCACCCGAGGACGTGCTGGCCGGCGCGGTCGCTCGGGTGGCGGAGGGCTTTCCCGAGCTGCAGCCCGAAACCCTGATCCTGCACGGTCGCTCGATCGCCGGAACCCTTGTCGAGGCGGGCCGACAGAGCGGGCTCCTGGTGCTAGGGAGGCAGGGAGCGCGGGCCGATGCGGCCAAGCCGGCGGCATCGCTCGGCTCGACGGCCCACGCCGTACTTCAGCACTCAGCGGGCAACGTTGTTATCACGGCAGGCGTTGCCTAGACACGCTGCCCCGGCGTCAACTAGATGGCCGAGGGGCCGCGCTTGCGGGTGCGGATGCGGACGACCTCGTACACCTCAGTCATCCAGACCCTGCCATCCCCCGGCCGTGGCTCGGTCCCCTCCGGTGCCGTGGAGTAGCTGCCCGTCACACCCTCCAGCACACTGTTCGCTTCCTGATCGGTTGCGAGGATTTCCACCCGTAACCGGGGCAACAGGTCCACGGCGTGTCCGTTACCCCGATAAAACTCCGTGTGGCCCCGTGCGCGGCCGTAGCCGGAGGCGGTACTGACGGTCAGGCCCCGCACTCCGAGGCTCTGCACGGCCGCCCGGACGTCGTCGAGTTTGTCGGGCCGGATGATGGCGGTTATCAGCTTCACGCAATAAGTGTGCATCCGACATGTTGCCGCCCGGTTTCCGGACGGTAATTTATTGCACAGAGCATCCATGACTTCCGAGGAGCATTTGTGATGGAAATTGTTGCCGTAACCGGTGCAACCGGCCGTATTGGGACGGAACTTCGACGGCTGCTTGCACGGCCGGGCAGAATCCTTCGCCTGATTGACGTCACTGAGCCGGAGGGGCTGGAGGTGGACCAGGAGGAATTCGCCGCCATCGACGTTGAGGACGACGACTCAATGCGGCAGGCGTTGACCGGAGTGACGGGGCTGGTGCATCTGGCGGGATTTCCCTCCGAACGGACCTGGTCGGATATCCTGGGTACAAACATTGACGGAACCTATGTGGCCCTCGAAGCGGCCCGCAGGTGCGGCGTGTCCCACGTCTTCCTGGCAAGTTCCATCCACGCTGTCGGCGCAGCCTCCCTGAAAGACGTCGCCGGGTTCACGGAGCCAAACCCCCGGCCCGACTCGCTCTACGGCGTCAGCAAGGCCACGATGGAGGCCCTGGGAAGCGTATACGCAACCAGGTGCGGCATGTCCATCGTTTCGGCGCGGATCTGCCATTTCCATCCTGAACCCGGAACCGGCCGGGACCGGCAACTGTGGCTCTCGCCGGCCGATTTAGCCCGACTGGTCGAGGTGACGCTCGCGCTCCCCGACCCTGGCCACCATGTGGTCTGGGCGGTTTCCGCGAACGCCAGCAGGTGGCTCCGGCCGGAGGCAGGTCGCGCCATCGGCTTTGAGGCCCTGGATAACTCCAACGAACCCGGCGCCTCGTTCGAGGAATCACTCGCCACGAACGGCATCACCGAGGACCACCTGCTCGGCGGAGAATTCCTGGAGGAGCACCCGCTCGGGGAAGCTCCCGCCTGACCGTCTGCAGCTGGGGACGGGCCTAGTTTCCGTCCTGGCCCTTGAGGTAGCGCTCAAATTCCTCGGCCAAGGACTCCCCTGACGACTCCGGCGCATCCGCGGCGTCGCGGGCTTCTTCAAGGTGCTGCACATACTCGGCCACCTGCGGATCCTGGCCAACGGCCTCATCGGCGCCCGCCTGCCACTCAGCCGCGTCCTCCACCAGGTCACCGGTGTCCACCGGCACCTGCAGCAGATCGGCGATCTTTTGGACCAGGGCCAGCTTGACCTTGGGCGAAGGGGCTTCGGAGGCGTAGTGCGGTGCCGCTGCCCAAATCGACAGCGTGGGCAACCCAGCCCGGGCGAAGGAGTCGGCCAAGACACCGACTATTCCCGTGGGCCCCTCATAGTCGGACTCCTCAAGGTCGAGCTGTCGCTGGAGTTCGGGGTCGTCGCTGGTGGTGGCGATAGGAATGGGCCGGGTGTGGGGGACGTCCGCGAGGAGGGCTGCCACCATGATCACGCAGTCCACCTCCAGGGCACGGGCCTGGGCGATCACCTCCGCGCTGAAACCCTTCCACCGATAGGACGGCTCCACGCCGTGCACGAACACCACGTTCAGGCCGATCTCCGGAAGGGTGGCCTTGGCGATGCGGGTGGTGGGCCACTGAATTTCGTGCCGGCCGTCATTGGTGAAATGCACTGAGGGCCGGGTGGACTGGAAGTCGTAATAGTCATCGGCGGGCAGCGCTGTGACCGGGGCGGCCTTCCAGAGCCGGTGCAGGTGTACCAGGGCGTCGCTGGCGCTTTCGGCGGCGTCGTTCCAGCCCTGGAAGGCGGCAAGCAGGACCGTGGGCCAGCGACCCGGGGGGACGGTTGCGAAGAGTGCGCCGGCAGGACCAACGTCGTCGGGATTTCTCACACGACAACACTACGACGACGGCACCCCAATTGACCCTGCACCCTACGCGTCGGTGCGGTCATGTGGCATGGCGACGGGCTTGGACTCCACAGAGCCTCGTTCGCGCAGGAAAACTGATGCACCGATCATGACGGCGATGACCATGAATTCGCTCTGCCAGTTCTGGAACGACTCGAACCAGAACTGCGAGGTGCCCAGGTACTCCACGGTGGACACAGCGGCCTGCCCGTGGTCCAGTTGTTCCGCGCTGTAGGCCCTCGCACCGCCAACGGCGTGCAGCGCGACGGAGGCAAAAAAGAGCAGGAAGAACAGCCCGGACAAAGAGTGTTCATATAGCCTCAGGACCCACCCACCCCGACGGACGGGCCACGGCGCGTCCGCCTTGGATGCCGATTTCCTGGGGTCGTCATCCACCGGCTCATGTTGGCCGGGATTTTTGGACTCGGAGGACCCTTTCTGGAACAAATACGCGGTCAACACCACATACATGCCCATCTGCAGGAACTCTGATTCCCAATTCTCAAACGTCGCTTCAAGGAAATCACCGGTCAGGAGGTACCCGGCCAGGTTAACGGTGTCGCCACCGTGCTCCAGCTCGTCGTGGTTATAGGCGTTGACGCCGGTCAACACCATGCCGACAAAAAATATCAGGAACAGTGCAGCGTTCGTCAGCAGCAGGCCATGGTTTTTCAACCACTTGGACATGTCGTCCTCCTTCGCATCCTCCTTTTACTAAGCGTAGTTAGCTTGACTCGGGGCCAGCAGCGCGACGGGTAAGATTTCGCGCCGGCCGGCCTCCTCGGGAACCGTGGTTTGAGAAGGTCAGGCCAGTTCAGCGACGGAGTGCAGGGTGTCCCAGGCGAAACTGGCGAGCCAGTGGGAGGACATGAAGTCCCCGCTCTCAAGCCCGTTCCTGCCGGCCTCCAGCAGCGGTTCGACGGCGGCGGCGAGTATGGATTCAACGCCCGCCGCTGAGGCCTGCGGTCCGGCGGCCCGCAGCGCCATGACGATGCGCGCGAGCTGCCCAGCCCGGGTCAGGTTGAGCCCGTGCAGGTGCACCATGTATCCGTCGGTCTCATCCGTCACTCCGACCACCGAGAGTATCCGTGACGTGGGGGTGAGATCCGGCAGGAAGTTTCCGAACCATTCGGCGAACGCGGCGGGATCCAGCACCCTGCGCATCAGGTCCGCCTCGCACAGTCCAGCGGAGAGGAAGTCCTGGCCGCTGAGCTCCCACTGGCCAGCCCAGTTCCGGTCTGCCAGGAACCACCGCCTGGCTGCTGCCTCACAGGCGGCCGCGGCTTCCGATCGTCCAAGGGCACGGAATGCGTCCAGGAGGTAGCCGACACCAAAGGCGGCGTTCGTGTGGAGCCCGTGGCGGACGGGATAATCGACCCGGTCCAGCCATCCGACGGTCAGCTCGGCAACCTGGTCCACCAACGGTTCCAGCGCCTTCCCCCACCGCCGGACGTCGTCGTCGTCCGTTCCTGCGCAGGTGGCGGCGAGTCGAAGAAGCCACGCCCAGCCGTATGGCCGCTCCCAACTGGGGTTCGCCATCAGGTAGGCGCCTTCGGCCGCCAACTTTTCGGCGGTCAGGTTCTCCCCGAGGGCCGAGCGCAACGCCGCGGACGGTATGCCTCCGGTGCCTGCGTTATTGGCCAGCAGCAGGCTGACACCGAGCCAATGCATGTGCACGCATGAGTGCCAGTCAAACGATGTGTAGAAGGCGGGGTGGATGTCCTCCGGTCGCGGGTTGTCGTCCGGGCTGAGCTGCGTGTGGTGGGCGGAGTGCGGGTAGCGCTGTTGGAGGTTGTCCAGCACCACGTCGGCGAAGGATGGAGCAACGTCTGCGAGGGAAAAGTCGGTCATGGTGGTCCTTTCAGAACGCCAGGAAATACATGAGGACAACGTTCACGGCCAGCAGGGGGAAAGCCGTGCCCAACTGGGCTCCGATCACGCCGTATTTGTTCTTCATCTCCAGCAGCGCCGAGGGAACCAGGTTGAAGTTCGCGGCCATGGGAGTGCACAGGGTTCCGCAGAATCCGGCCAGCATACCGATGGCGAAAACGACCGCTGGGGTGCCGTGGAAGGTCTGCACCAGCACCGGCCAGCCGATGGCGGCGGTCATGATGGGGAACGCCGCGAAGGCGTTCCCCATCAGGACCGTGAAGAGGAACATGCCCAGGCAGTAAACCAGCACACCGGCAATCAGCGAGCCCTTGGGCAGGAGGCCGGAGGCCAGGGTTCCGACGGCGGTGCCCACCCCAGCCTTGGTGAACAGGATGCCGAGGGTGGACAGCATCTGCGGCAACAGCGCCGCCCAGCCGATCGATTCCAGGATGCGGCGGCTCTCAAAGACGGGCGTCAGGGGGTGCTTGGGCTTGAGTAGCAGCAAGGCCAGGAGAACGGAGACGACGGCGCCAATGGCCAGGGCCACCAGAGTTGTGTTCTTTGGGTCGAGCAACGGTTGGCCACCGATGACCAGGGCAGGAGCAACTAGGACCAGGACCACTGTGACCACGGGGAGGGCCAACGCCGGCAGGAACAGCTTGTTGCCGAAGCGGGCAGCGAAATTCTCTCTCTCAACAGGGGTCGAGGTGCGGGCCGGTCCGCGGCCCAGCAGCCCCGTGGACGCCAGGGCCACCAGGACCAGGACGGCCAGGCCAAGGACCCAACCGGGTGCGGTTCCGGCCTGGACCCAGGTGCCGTAGAAAAAGCAAAGGCCCAACAACCCCCAGAACGCGGAACTGCCCCAGCGCCGCGGGTGGCTCCGGTCTTTGGCGATCAGGAATGACCAGGTCAAAAAAAGGATTCCAATGAGCCAGTAGACGGCCTCGACGTTGATCATTTTCCGGCTCCCTCAGTAGCGGTGGCGCCGGCGGCGGCGATCTGCTGGTACTCACGGTCCAGGGCCCGGTCCAGGCGCAGCAGCCGGAAACCATGGATCAGCAGCGCGGCCAGTGCGGTGGGAATGGCCCACAGGGCGAGCTCCAACGGCTCCAGGTGCAGGCCGTAGGTGGTGTCGACAAAGGTGGTGATCAGCAGGATCGAACCTACGGCGACGAACACGTCCTCGCCGAAGAAGACGCCGACGTTGTCCGCGGCGGCCGAGTGGCCCTTGATCTTCTCCTGCAGGTGCTCCGGCACGTGCCCGTACTTGCGCAGGGCAGCGCCCTCAGCCATGGGGAAGACCAACGGGCGTACGGTCTGTGCGTGCCCGCCGACGCTGTTGAGGCCCACAGCGGCAGTCACTTGGCGTACCACCAGGTAGCCCAGCAGGACACGGCCGACGGTCAACCGGGCCAACTTCGCGATCAGGACCTTCGCCTGCTCCTGCAGGCCGAAGTATTCAATGATGCCCACCAGCGGCAGCACGGCGACGAAGATCGTGACCGACCGGCTGCTGGCAAATCCGGTACCGAAGGCGTTGAGGATTTCCAGGGGGTCCAAGCCACCCAGCAGGGCGGTGACGATTCCCGCGACGGTGACAACAACGAGGGGGTTCAGGCGAAAGGCGAATCCGAGAATCACCAGTAACACGCCGAGGAGTACGAGCATGAGCATCCGTTCGCACGGACCCGGCGGGGCCGGGTGCGGAAAAGTGTGGCCAATTCTGCGCCGGGAATGGCGGAAGTGGCCGTGGGCAGGGCGCCCGGGTCAGGAGTGCGCGGCAGTTGGCCGCAGTCGTCCGTGTGATCTCCAGCATAAATATTGTTGAACAATCCCGCAAGAGCTGGAGTGGCGGATTTCCGACTGGTTTCTGTAGGAGGAGTTTCAGGCGGTTCGGATCAGATTGGTGGTTCAGCCGGAAATGCCGGTCATTGGGCTGTCGCTCCGCCGGAAATGGCGGTCAGGAGGCTCTCGCTCCGCCGGAAACGGCGGCGAGCAGCTGGGCCTCGGCGCGGTCCAGATAGGCCGTGAGGAAGTCGGAGGCCTGGGTGAGAGAACCGGCGTCGAGCATCGCAACGATGGCCGCGTTGTCTTCCACGTAGGGCTCGTGGAAGACGGGGTCGGCGGCCATGGCGTAGAACACCAGGCGCATCTCGGCCAGCACCTGGTCCATCAGGGTGTTCAATCGCTCACTGCCCGCGCGGGCCACCAGGCTGCGGTGGAACTTCTGGTTTGCAGTGGCCATGCCGGAAATATTGCCCCTGCTTGCTGCTTCCCGCGCTTCCGTGACGATCGCCGCAAGTTCGGTCGTGGCCGCACGTGGTGACCACAACAGCGCAGCTGGCTCCACGAAACGGCGTACGCGGTAGATTTCCCGGATGTCATCGGCGCTGGGATGAGCCACGAAAACACCGCGATTGGGGATCCGGGTGACCACGTGCTCCGCGTGCAGGGCAGCGAAGGCCTCCCGCAGTGTATTGCGGGAGACACCCAAGGCTTCACGGAGGGCTTCCTCGGCGAGCTTGGACCCGGGGGCCAGATCCCCTGCGGCGATGCGCTTCCGGAGCTGGCCGGACACCCAGAGGCTGGTTTCGGCGTGAGTGGTCCCCCGCGCCTGGCTGCGCAGCTCGTTAAGGACGTCGTCGAAGGTCATGGCACCACGATACGTGGACCGTTCCTAACCGATAGTCGTCAGCACCGCCTGTGCCGCCACGGCCTCTCCCGGACCAACCAACTGCGCGCCGAGGGCTCCGGCCCGGTGGGCGGTTACGGTGGTTTCCATCTTCATGGCCTCCAACACCAGGACCGGGTCGCCGGCCTGGACGTGTGCGCCGGGCTGCGTAAGCCACTTGACGACGGAACCTGACATTGCTGCCCGCAGCTCGGCCGGGTTTCCCGCAACTGGTGCCGGGCCGCCGTCGGCACGCCCGGAACCGTCGGAGTCCTCGCCGCCGTCGCCGGCCGCTCCCCTCAACCCGGCCAGCAGCTGGGCGGGCAGTCCAAGGGCCACCCGTTTGCCGTCGACCTCGATGCCGATGGTGGTTCGCCGCTGCTCCGGTGCGGCCGGGCTGAAGCTGTCGTCCGGTGCCAGGTCTCCAGCGAATTCCGTTTCGATCCAGGTGGTGAAGACGTTCAGCCCGGATTCCGCGGTGAACGCTGGGTCCTCCACGACTGCCCGGTGGAAGGGCAGGACCGTTGCGACCCCCGAGATGGAAAACTCGCGCAGGGCCCGGCGTGCGCGGCGGAGGGCCTGTTGCCGGTCCGCGCCGGTGACGACGAGTTTCGCCAGCAGCGAGTCGAACTGCCCGGGAATGACGGAACCGGAGCGGACTCCCGCGTCGACCCGAATGCCGGGGCCGGTGGGAACGGTGAACTCCGTGACGACTCCGGGTGAGGGCAGGAACCCGCGGCCCGGGTCCTCCGCGTTGATGCGGAACTCGAAGGAGTGCCCGGACGGCAGGGGGTCGCTGGCGATGGGCAGTCCTGCTCCGGCGGCGATGCTGAGCTGCGCGGCCACCAGGTCAACGCCTGACGTCTCTTCGGTGATGGGGTGTTCCACCTGCAACCTGGTGTTGACCTCCAGGAAGCTGACAGATCCGTCGGCCGCCACGAGGTACTCCACCGTTCCCGCTCCGACGTAGCCCGCAGCACGGCAGATGGCCTTAGCGGAGGTGTAGATGCTGTCCTGCTGGTCCGTGGTGAGGAACGGCGCGGGCGCTTCCTCAACCAGTTTCTGGTGCCGTCGCTGCAGGGAGCAGTCGCGGGTGCCGACGACGAGGACGTTGCCGGCGTTGTCTGCAAGGACCTGTGCCTCCACGTGGCGGGGCCGGTCCAGGAATTTCTCCACGAAGCATTCGCCCCGACCGAAGGCTGCAACGGACTCGCGGACGGCAGATTCGTAGGCTTCATCGATCTCGGCCAGGGAGCGGGCGACCTTCAGGCCGCGCCCACCACCGCCAAAGGCCGCCTTGATGGCCACGGGCAGTCCGTGCACGTCAGCGAAGTCCCGCACCTCAGCGGCACTGTGAACGGGTCCGTCGCTTCCCGCTGCAAGCGGCGCACCGACCTGACGGGCCAACTCGCGTGCGCTGACCTTGTCCCCCAGCAATCGGATGGCCTCCGGTGGAGGACCGATCCAGGTGAGGCCGGCGTCCAGGACCGCCTGGGCGAAGTCGGCGTTCTCTGACAGGAAACCGTAGCCGGGGTGGACGGCGTCAGCACCGGAGCGCGCGGCGATGTCCAGGATTTTCCTGGCGTTCAGATAAGTGTCCTCCGGGCTGGAACCGTTCAGGGCATAGGCTTCCGAAGCCCGCTCCACATGCAGGGCGTCGGCGTCCTGGTCGGCGTAAACGGCCACCGTTTCCAGGTTGGCGTCATCGCAGCCGCGAAGGATGCGGACGGCTATCTCGCCGCGGTTGGCAATCAGTACCTTACGCATGAGTGTTTCCTTGCTTTGGGGAGGGTTCCGGGCGGTGCGGGGATGGTGCCCGTCCGGGGTCCGGCATGCTGGATCGTTGGGACAGGTCTGGGCGGTCCGCGACAACCTGGAAGCGGACAAGAGTCCCCGGGGCGAGTTGGGCGGCGAGGTCGAGGTCGGCTGCGGCCACTACGCCGATCACGGGGTAGCCACCGGTTACTGGGTGGTCGGCAAGGAACAGGACGGGCTGTCCCCCGGAGGGTATCTGCACGGCGCCCTGTACGGTGCCTTCGCTGGCGAGTTCGCCGGTCCGGCTCCGTTCCACGGGGGTTCCGCTCAGGCGCAGCCCGATCCGGTTTGACTGTTGGCTGACGGTCCACTCCTGGGAGCAGAACTGTTCCACGGCCTCGGGGCTGAACCAGTCGGCCCGTGGGCCGGGGACCAGTCGGAGCACCTGGACTCCGGTTGGCGGCTCGGCGGCAGGTTCGGGCCGTCCAACCACGCTGCCGGCCCTCGCCGCGAGCACCGCCAGGGTGGTATCTCGCTGGAGGGGCGGCGGGCCAATTCCTGACAGCGTGTCCGTGGCCCGGCTGCCCAGCACGGGTGCCACGTCCAGTCCCCCACGGACGGCAAGGTAGCTGCGCAGGCCGGCGGTTGGCGCTCCCCAGGTGAGCGTTTCCCCGGCCAGGAGCGCGAAGGGCGCGTTCAGGGGCGCCTTTCGTGGGCGGGCCGCGGAACGGGCGGCGCTGGCGGCCGTACGGGCGCCCGTGCGGGTGGCGCTGGCGGCCGTTGGTGCTGGCGCGGTGATCTGAAGGGGGACGACGGCGCCGGTCACGGCGAGGACTTGGTCCTGCAGTGCCTGAATGCGGAATCCCCCGGCCAGCAGTTCCAGGCCCGCCGCTTCCGGAGGATTTCCCGCCAGGCGGTTGGCCCGCCGCAGCGCCCGCTGGTCCAGGGCACCGGAAGCAGTAACCCCAAGGTCCGCGAAGCCCGGACGGCCCAGATCCTGAACCGTGGCCTGTAGCCCGGCGTCGAGAACGAGCAACCCCGGTGTTGGTGTCTTCGCCTGCGCCGTTTTCTCCGGGGCGGTCGCTGCGGCCGCCGTCCCTGCACCGACCGCTTCGGGCGTCGGCGCGCCCTCCGGCGCCGTCGTCGTCGTCGGGCCGTCCGTCGTCGTCGAACCTGGTGCAACCGCCCGGACTGCCACGTCGCGGACAGGCCGGAAGCGGACCGTGTCGCCGGCTCGAATGAGGGCCGGGGATTCGCGGTCCAGGTCCCACAGCCTC
>JAODMR010000132.1 GCA_025465475.1 Micrococcaceae bacterium | reverse complement strand
ACGAAGCCAGCAAGGGCAGGGCCGTGGACGTGGCACAGAAGGCCATGGCGGACTTTGCCCGCCCCGCCGTGGAGGAAAAGCAGTGGGCCAATGACCTGGCCCGGTGGCTGACCCCGCAGGCCACCGCCGACTACTCGGCGGTGGACCCGGCCAACATCCCGGTCAGCCGCGTCACCGGCCCGGCCACCCTGAGCGTCGATGACGCCAACGGCTTCGGCGTCATGGCGGCGGACCCCACCAATGCAGGGACCTACACGGTCCAGCTGCTCCGCACCGGCAAGGACGCCCCGTGGAAGGTCAACCGACTCACCCCGCCCTCGTCCTAAACGCCGCACCCCTCCATCTCACACACGTAAGGAAGAAGCTCATGGGTACTACACCAACCGAGGTCATGGCCTTTCCCAACATCCGGGCCATCGTCCGCGACAATGGCACCGCCGAGGTCGTCGTCGCGGGCAACTCCCGCGTCGTCCCTGCCGGAGACTCCGTGCAGGAACTCCGCAACAACGCTCTGGCCCTTGTCGTGGTCGAAGCACAGACACTGCAGCGCCCCGTCCCGGTCCAGATCGAAGACCCCGAAGGTCACGGCGAACTCATCGTCCACCCGGACAACAAGATCGAATCCGTCTCCTACGAGCCAACTCCGGCCCGCCGCCGGGCAGAAGCCCCCGAAACCACGCCCACGACTGTAGCGCCGGCCGTCATTGATACCGTCCCCGCACCCGCACCGGAGCCCGCGGCCGCTCCTGCAGAGTCGGCGCCAGCTCCTGCCCCTGCAGCGCCAGTGGCCACCCCGGAACCGCAGACAGCTGCCGTTGTTGAGGAAGCCGCGCCCACGCGGCGCAGCCTGAAAGAAACTTCATTCCTGGTCAGCGCCCCGGTGCTCGAACCTGCCACCCAGGGCTGGCGCGGAACACTCACGCGCCTGGGACTCCGGATGGACCCCTCCGAGGAAGAACTCACCGAACGCGAGGACATCCGCACGGTCAGCCAGCACTGGCCCGGCCCCCGGACCATCGCCGTGGTCAACCGCAAGGGCGGGGCGAACAAGACCCCCACCGTGGTCATGCTCTCGGCCATCCTCGCCCGCTACAGCGGCGCGGCCACGGTCGCGTGGGACAACAACGAGTCCCAAGGCACCCTCGGGTGGCGGACCGAAAAGGGCGCCCACGACCGCAGCGTCCTGGACCTGATCGACGCCTCCACCGAACTGCTCTCCCCTTCAACGAACGCCGCCGAAATCGCCAAGTTCGTCCACCACCAGACCGCCGACAAGTTCGATGTCCTGCGCTCGGATGAAAACGAGGAAGGCGACCACGAAGTCACCGCCGCGGAAGTCGACATCGCCCACCAGGTCCTCACCCGCTACTACCGGCTCGTGGTCATGGACTCGGGCAACACCGCCCGGGCCGCGAACTGGCGCCGGATGATCGAGCACACCAACCAGCTCGTCGTGCCCGTGACCGCCATCGAGGACCGCGCCGAAGCTGCACGGCTGACGCTGCAGACGCTGGAATCCCGTGGCGGGCACGACGCGGAACTGGCCCGCAACGCCGTCGTGATCGTCTCCGAATCCACCGACGCCAAGCGCAGCATGAGCGGGGACGCGCTGAAGCGGGCCAGGGACGAGGCCCAGCGGATCGCTGACGGCTTCGCCCCGTTCGTCCGCGCCGTCGTCCGGATTCCTTACGACCCTGCCCTGGTCAACGGCCCCATCCGCTACGAAGCCCTACAGCCGGCCACCCAGCGGGCATGGCTCGCGGCCGCGGCCGCCGTCGCAGCCGGCTTCTAAACCACCCACCACCGAACTCCGAAAGGAGGAACCATGCAGCAGTCCCTGAACCCCTGGATCACCCGCCCGGTCCCGGCCGACGGCGCTGACACGGCAACCCCGGAGGCTCACGTGCCGCCGGCGGCCGTGATCAGTGCGCCACTGAGGGGAATGGTTGAACCGGACGCCGCAGACCGGCTGGCCCGCCGCACCGTCTCCGGTTCTGCAGCCCTGTGGGTCACCGGCGCCCACGGGGGTTCCGGTGAAAGCCGCATCGCGGATCTGATCGGCGAGGCACGGGCCACCGGTCACTGCTGGCCCGTCCTCCAGGACGGCAGCAAGCCGCGGGTGCTGCTGGTCTGCCGTGCAGATATGCGCGGCCTGACAGCGGCCCGGAGCGCTCTCACGCAGTGGGCATCAGGCGCGGCGCCGGAGCTTGATTTGCTCGGCCTCGCCGTTCTGGCGGACGCACCGGGGAAGACTCCCAAACCCTTGCGCGACTTCGCCGCCATCGTCGGCGGGGGAGCCCCCCGCTTCTGGACCCTGCCCTGGGTCGAGGCCTGGCGGCACGGAGACTCCAAAACCCCGCCGGCGGCCCGCGAGTACCAACGCTTCATCACTGACCTAGCCGCCCTGGCTAGCGACACCACACCCGGCACCGCCCACTGAAAGGCCTCACCATGATCTCCATCTCCGCAGTTGCAGCAAGCGTCATCCCCAACCCCACCCCGGTTGTCCCGGCACAGGCAGGTGGCCTGCTCACGATCCTGAACTGGGCATCCGGCATCGGCCTGGTCCTCGGCGTCCTGGGCGTCATCATCGTCGGCATCGGCATGGTCATCCAGCTCCAGCGCGGAGAGGGAGCCCAAGCCATCGGCAAGCTCGGCTGGGTCCTGATGGGCTGCATCATCATCACCGGCGCCGCCGGCATCGTCCGCGCCTTCGTCTAAACCAGCACCAACAAAAACGGGAGGTTCACCATGAGCCAGTCAACAGAGAGCACCACCGAAAGCAATCCGTTCACCAAACCCGG
>JAODMR010000129.1 GCA_025465475.1 Micrococcaceae bacterium | reverse complement strand
GCGTAATCCTTGTACATGGTGGTCGCCGAATGCGTCCTGTCATCCTTGTTGAGAGTGACGAAGAAGGCGTCACTTGCCGACTGGGGGCACCAGGCGACCCCTTCCCGGTGCTTTACATTTCTGCCGGATTCCAAGGATCCGTATGCGAGCGCGCCCCAGTACTACCGCTGCCACAATAATTGCAGCATGTGGGAAACCTTCGGTCCGGACGTATTGGTGGCGCTCATTGGTGCATTTATTACCGTGGTGATCGCAATATTTTCCTTCTGGTTCCGACAGCTCAGGCTTGAAAGGGAGGCACTCCGGGGGTTAGTTGATGAAATTCACCATCGGCGAGCCTTCGCCAGCATCACGGCACGCCACGTCACAGACGCTGCATCATCAAGGGACTACGAACGGGTGAGCCGAAGCGTTTTAGATGTACGCAATCAAGTTCGTCAGGTGCGCGACCACGTACGTCCAAACAAGACAACCCAGGACCATCTGTCAAAGATGATCAGGGCCTGCAACAGATACCTGGAAGACCACAAATGATCCGGACAATTACCAATTCCAACTCATGGAGCTCAGAACCCAGCTGCACGTCCAAATACGCGAAGTAGCTGGTCAACGTAACCTCACCGCCTATTAGCCCGGCCGTGGGGCCTACTGAGCCGGGTGTTAGCTATTTCTCCCCCGGGCATCAACGGGCCACGTGTCAACCACGGCACCGCCCTTCAGGACGACCACTTCGTCTGCAAGGTTCACCGCTGCGCATACGTGGTTAGGAGCAATGCGAAGCATCTCGCCCAGATCGGGTAAAGGATGCCCTTCCGGAAAGGCCACCGTGGCGTGGTGCTCCGAGAGCGCCACTACCCGGGCGTCCTGGTACTCCGGCAACCGTCCCCCGCCCGTTGCCCATGCGGCCTGGTCGGCGCCAAGGACCTTGCTCCCGGCGTCGAGAATGACGTTCCTGCCCGAGCGGCTGACGACCGTTGCGACGGCGGTCAAGGCGACGTCCTGCCAGGAGCAGCTGCCCAGTTCCGCCTGCTGGGCGTCGTTGAAGACGTACACGCCGGGGCGGACCTCATTCACCGCCGTCCTATCCGTCAGCGCCGCGGTGGGGGTCGAACCACCGCTGACCACCGCCGGCGGGTGTCCCGCACCGGTCATGGCGGCGGCTGCGGCCGATAGGGCCTGGGCTTCGTCTGCAGCAGCGGCTCCCGCCCTACCCGGTCCGTAGCCGTGCCCGGGAAAGGTGAACACCCCACCGACGGCGAGCCCAGCCCGGGCCGCCGTCCTGGCCACCTTTCCGGCGTCGTCCGGCTGAGTGCCGCTGCGATGGTGGCCGCTGTCCACTTCAACCATCACCTCAAGCGCGGAACCGGCCAAGTGGCGGCCTATCATAGTGGCGCCCTCAGCGGAATCAACGCCGACGCGCAGCCTCACCCGCTCGGCCAGGGCTTGAAGTCGGTTGGCCTTTTCACCCGTCACCCAGAGGGGATAAGCAATGAAAAGATCTTCAATACCACCGGCAACAAAGACCTCTGCCTCCCCGATCGTGGCCACCGTTAGGCCAACGGCGCCGTAGTCCAGCTGGCGTTGGGCTATTTTCAGGATCTTGTGAGTCTTGGCGTGCGGACGAAGGGCCAGACCCCGCTGCGTGGCGCTCGTCGCCATGCGCAGGAGGTTGCGGTCCATCACGTCGACGTCGACCGCCAGGAACGGCGTCGCGGGCAGGTCCTTATGGTAGGCGTCCAACGGGCTCCCGGCGGGCATGCAGCGGTCCGCTACTGAACGGCGTCGTGCTGCAGGACCGCGTGGACACCCCACGTCTGGTTGGCAATCTGAGTAACGCGAAGGTCAACGATGGTGCTGGCCAACGCCAGGGCCCGGGTGCGGTCGATGCCGAAGAGCTGTTGCATCCATGTCAGCATCGCTTTGAGGGCCTCGGCTGTAGCCAGGTTGAGGTCTGCGTTGAAGCCGAAGGTGATTCGGGCCGTGGGCGTCTCGGCGTGGATGCTGGTCAGCTGCGGCTCGGGCACCAGGTCCAGGAACAGTTCGGTGGTCATGCCGCACTCGATCGCCGTGCCTCCCACCTCGCCGTCGCCCTGGGCTGCGTGACCATCACCGGCCAGCAGCAGCGCGTCCGGGACAGTCACGGGTAAGTAGAGGGTGGACCCGGCGGTGAGCTCGCGGCAGTCGATGTTTCCGCCGCTTCCGGGGCGTGGCGGAACGGTGGAATGCTCGCCGGGTTCGTCCAGCGGAACGCCAACCACGCCCAGGAACGGGTTCAGACCAACGGTCTGACCCAAGTCGTTGGTTCCCGTTCCCTGCTCGGCGTCGAGGGTCCAGAGCAGCCACTGCGGATTGTTGCCTTCAATCTCCAGGAGCCGGCTGAAGGCGTCCTCGCCGCGGCCGGCAACCGTGAAGCCCCACGGGTCGGGTGTCAGGGACGTGAAAGTGACCGCAAGCATGTCTCCCGGCTTGGCACCACGAACCGCGATCGGCCCGGTCAGGCAGTGACCTTTACGGTCGGGAAACATTTCCGGAACGATCTCACCCGGGAAATCCTGCGGCTGCAGGTGCCCCGAAGCGTCCAGCGAGCGGACGACGACGGTGTCCCCGGGATCCACGGTCAGGGCGGGAACCGTGTCGCGGGAGAAGAACTGGGCGACCGTCTCGGGTGTCGGGTCAAGGTGGTGCGTCGCCATGGGAGTCCTTTTCGTCGATTTTTGTATTCCCAAACCTATCTGGGACGGTCCTGAGCAGCCAATGTGCCGGTTTCTGCAGCATGATCCCGCCCCCGACATACCGTGGACGTTTCGTGGCGCGTGCGGCAAGCCTTCCGCTACTCCCCTAGAATCGGAAAGTTGCGCTGAAGCAACCATTACTAATAAATTCCGGGGGGAATTTTGGGTCTCACATCCAGTAAAACCGTTGCTTTCCTAGCCGCATGTGCTCTTTTCGGCGGGCTCACATCGTGTTCAACGGCCGATACTGCAGAGAAGGCGGACAACGGGAAAGTTGTCCGTATCGTTGACGGAGACACTCTCGTCATCACGATCGCCGACTCCGAGAAAACAGTCCGTCTCCTGAACGTCGATACACCGGAAACCAAGGATCCGAACAAGCCTGTCGAATGCCTTGGACCAGAGGCTACAAAATACCTCGAATCCACGTTGCCGGTGGGGTCCTTGGTGAAACTAAAGTACGACGTTGAACGCCAGGATAAGTACGGTCGGACACTAGCCGCTGTCTTCACGAAAGATGACCTGCTGGTGAACGCCGAAATTGCACGCCAAGGATTAGGCAGCCCCATGTCGGTCGGGGAAAACACAAAATACCTGCCACCGGTACAGGCCGCCTTTGATGAAGCGAAGAAAGCGGCCGTCGGCCTGTTCAGTGCCACCACCGACTGCACTCTGCCGGCTCAAATCGAAACCGCCCTGACCGCATTGGATGCGGCGGCGGCTGCCGGAACTGCGACGACCTCGACCGGCGCTGGGACTGCCATCACCACCGCAACTGCGGCCCTTGCCACCGCCGAAGCTGTGCAAAGCCTCCTTACGGCCGGTCCTGATGCGGATCGACCAGTGCTTTGGGGTGCTCTGGCAGCGGCCGACATCACTCGTCACCTTAGTCGCCTCTCCACGGGGATCGGCCGGATAAGCAACCGAATCACGGAACTACAGGGCCAAAAAAGGACGTTCGAGGCAGCGGAGGCCAAGGCCGCCGAAGATAAAGCTGCGGCAGAGGCGCAGGCGGCAGCTGACAGGGCGGCCGCTGACAGGGCGGCCGCTGCGGAACAAGCCGCCGCTGCTGCTGCTCAGGCCGCCGCTACTGCCGCCGCCAATGCGGCCGCGGTAGAGGCAGAACGCATTCGCAACCTTCCTGCACCGCCCGTCTATGTTGCTCCAGCTCCAGCGCCGGCGCCCCAACCATACGTTCCCCCGGCCCAGCAGGCTCCTTCCAACCCGTACCCCGGCTATACCGGTCCCCGTTGTTACGCTCCAGGTGCTAAGTCTTGGAGCCCGTGCCCCTAGGGTGAGCCAACCAAGCAGGCTCCTGGCTCAGGCCCTGCAGATTCCTGACCTTGACGGCGGCTGCGAGCAGTAACAAGAGGCGGCGTACGGTCAGTCCACGATTCAGTTCGGGGGTCGGGTCTGTCGAGCCCCAGCGTTAGTCGAGCTTGTCGAGACCGCAGCCGGGTGGTCGGTCCCGTCGGGACCGGTCGGTGGTCGAGCCTGTCGAGACCCTGGTGCCGGCTGCTACGTGAGTTATGACGACGCCGGCCGTCGAGACCTGTCGTTGGTCGAGCCAGTCGAGACCCCCGTCGTTGGTCGAGCCTGTCGAGACCCGCGGTGGTCGGGCCGGTCGAGATCCTGACCGGGGGTCGGGTCTGTCGACCCCGTCGTTGGACGAGCCTGTCGAGACCCCGCTGGTCGGGCCTGTCGCTGGTCGAGCCTGGCTGGGACCCGCCCCGGTGGTCGGGCCTGTCGAGACCCCCGTCGGTGGTCGGGCCTGTCGGGCCCCCGCCCCGGGGGATGGTGTGGTCTCGACGGGCTCGACCAACGGCATCGGGCGCCGGCCACCGGACCGGTGGCCGGCCAAAGGTTTTGGGGTTGTTAAATGGGTGAGGGGCCCGCACCTGGTGGTGCGGGCCCCTCCCCTTTTAATGGTGTGTCCGGCGGTGTCCTACTCTCCCACACTCTCACGGGTGCAGTACCATCGGCGCTGTGGGTCT
>JAODMR010000119.1 GCA_025465475.1 Micrococcaceae bacterium | reverse complement strand
GAACCGGACGGTTCCGTCGGCGTCCTCACCGGAAAGATCATCGATCAGCTGGACACGTACTTCGCGGGCCATGGGGAATCCTTTTGCTGGTAATTCATGCTGTCGTCCCCCAATGCGACTCGAGCCTTGCCCTTAATCCTATTCGAAAGCCGAACTCCGCCGGACTGATTTTATGGCTCATCCTGCCGACCCTTTCCCCAGCGACCGCTTTTTTGACGGGCATTCCGTCAACGGCTGGAACTTCCGGTCCCATGCAGCGGAACCAGGGTCTCTAATCTGTCTGGGTTTCTGACCTTGCTGATGGTCCGGTAAGGTCCAGTCCCGACACCACCTCCCAAAGAAACGAGTAATACCCCCGTGGCAACCGACTACGACGAAGTCCGGCCCGACGTCGCCGAATCCCGCAACGCCTCCCTGCAGGCTGTGAGATCGGCCAATACCCCCGATGCCCGCAGCGTCATGCACGAAATGGACGAAACAGACACCGTCGACGGCGTTGAACTGCCCGGCGCCGACCTCTCAGCCGAGGAACTGATCATCCAGGTGATCCCCCAGGCAGAGGATGAGTTCACCTGCTACTCCTGTTTCCTGGTCCGGCACCGCTCCCAGATCGCCCGGCAGAAAAACAGCCACGCCTACTGCAGCGACTGCGAAGGCTGAACAGCCGCCACTCCCCTAGGCCCCTCCTCTGTCCAGACCATGACAGGGCACCAGAAACGGGCACTGGCCCACCGCATGCGACTCGGGGGTGAATACCGTTAAGCCGGCGCCGGTGCAGGCTGCTGACCCTGGTGTATCCGTGGCGCTGCCAGGCCCGTTGCGTTCCTTAGGGAGAGTGCCAGGTTGAACCCTGAGATCCCTGACAACAGGGTGTCAATTAATAGCGCAACAGGCCCGAGCCTGACATAAATGCCGACGCCTTTCTGACGTCTCGTTGGGTATGCCCCAACCGGACGACTCATTCGATGAAGCGGGATGTTCGACAGCTATATTGTCGCCACCGGCATGCCGTGCTCGTTCATTTGTCCGTCTCCGCGTGCCCGCAGGCGCCCCGCTGATACCGCGGCCAGGACACCGCAAGACGAACGACGTGGCTACCTAGTGATGGCCGCATCTCCGGTCTCAGGTTTAATTTTCGTATCTGAAGCCTCTGCGGGTACCGCCCGACGCTCCTCGATCCCTTGAGCTACATGCAGGATGGTGTCTTCGACAGCTCCGCCGATCGCTTTTGGAACTGAAGCCACTCCATCGGCAACGGCAACGGCGGCGCCCGTCACCGCCCCGGTAGCCTTCTGGCCCAGGCGCATGACCGATTCGTGCCACTGGGTGCGCTTGATGGTCGAGGGCTTCGGCATGCCGAAGTTCGAACTAAAGATCCGCAGCAACCGCTGAAGTTCTTCGGCGGCGGTGTAGAGCCTGGCCATCTCCATGGGATTCGTAATGCGGGTAAACGTATCGACGTCCACTGCCGTCGATACGGCGTCGGACAGATTTTGAAGGGCCACCGTGGTGCTTGCCATTCGCCGCTCCCGCGACTTAACGATATGCCGGGAGTGAGCCCCAGAATCCGATCCGTCATTCGCGCTGCGGACAGCCTCCAAGGAGTCCATTCGAACCATGTTTGTGAGAGCCACTGCTGCGATGACCAGCCAGTGCTTTAGTTCGCCTTTGGCCGCTGCCTCGGCGCTGCCCACCCGCTTGCCCAGATTCTTGACGGCGAGACCCTCTGCAATGGTGTTGAGGTGGTTGAGGGCGACGGCGTGCGCCTGGGCGAGGGCTGCAGCCTGTCCCGACACCTGGTCCCAAAGGGTGTCGTTGAGCTGGCCGGTCTCCTCGAAGTACCCAAATGCCTTGTCCAGAACGTGGGTTGTCCCCTGCACGTTGCCGAGTGCCTCGTCACGGTTATCCCGGACGATCGTGTCCAGTTTCGCGTCCATAGTCTGAACAAGGGTGTCGAGCTCTTTGAGGGCCACGCGGATCGCCAAGGTTGCGGCCATGATATGTACGTTCGCGGCTGCGGCAGAGTTGTCTGGTGAGGAGCTCACCAGTTCGATGATGGTGTCGATCCTGCCATCTGACTGGCGTAGCACACCGGCGACGATCCCCACTTTTTCCTTGGTGGACCCGATGAGTTCCAGGTACCGAGCGTAGGACTCGGGAGTCATATGGAAGGAGTTTCCCTCGACCTTTGCCGCCATAGCAGTCGCAGCCACCCCAGCCAGGCCGGCAAGCAGATCGGCCAACCCTGACCCCAGGTTCGCTCTGGTCTCTTCTTTGACGTCAAGCTTTCGGAACAGCTCGGCAATTGCTGTCGGGTCGCCTGCCACCAAGGCATCTCTGCCGTCGACGTACAGGGAGAGTTCACGCTCATTGTCGGTCATCCCAACATCTTCACACACGCTGGTCCTGGCAGGGCGGGCGCCACTTCGGAGTCCTCAGGATCGGTGTGGCCGAGCAATGTCACCCCGCGCCCACACAATGCCAAGCGAGTACGGCGAGCTGGTCTGCGAGGAGTTGCAGCCATGGGTGCGCCGTTTCACCACTTGACTCAGTCCCTCGGGCCCAATCTCAGGCAGTGCTAATCTCGCGGGAGAAACCAAACGAAGTGTGGAGAAGACTGTGGCAGGAACAACGGACAAAGTGGCAGGTGCGATCAAGGCCGGCGGCGCGAGGGTGAAGCAGGCTGCTGCCAAAGTGCATGACGTAACCACCGACCCCGTGGTTCAAGCAAAGGCCCGGAAGCTCGCTGAAAATGGCGCTAAATTCTACCGAGCGGCCAACAGCCCTGAGGCGAGGAGGGCCTACCGGCAGGCCGCAGACTTCTTTAGTAAGACACGCAAGAAGTAGGGCTATCCGGCCGTCGCTCCGGGATCCCCAGGATCTGTGTGATCAACCAACGTCGCCCCTCCCCCCTACAATGCAAGGGAAAGTACGTGCGTGATCGATTGAACGCTGCACGGCAATGGGGGCGCCGCAATCGGCCATAGCGCGATCGGTCAGAAACAGCGCGCTCCCCACTGCCTGCGGCAAGGGAAGTGGGAACAGTGGCCGGCAACAACAACGCCAACCTGGTGTGGAGCATCGCGAATATTCTGCGGGGCACTTATAAACCGGCGCAGTACGGCTCGGTGATCCTCCCGTTCACCATCCTCCGCCGCCTGGACTGCGTCCTGGACGCCACCAAGGATGCCGTCCTCGCCGAGCAGGAGGCGAAGAAGGACCTGAACATCCCGCTGGATACCTTCCTGCAGAAGGCCTCCGGACACAGCTTTTTCAACACCTCGCAGTTTAACTTCGCCAAGCTCCTAGATGACCCCACAAACATCAAAGCGAACATCCTCAACTACGTCCAGGGCTTCTCGGAAAACACCCGGGACATTTTCGAGCGTTTCGAGTTCTACAAGACACTCGAGAAGCTGGACAGCTCGGACCTGCTCTACCACGTCACCAAAGACTTCGCAGCGATCGACCTCCACCCGGAAACCATCACCAACATCGAGATGGGCCTCATGTTCGAGGAACTTATCCGCCGCTTCGCCGAAGCCTCCAACGAGACCGCCGGTGAGCACTTCACCCCGCGCGAGGTCATCCAGCTCATGGTCCAGCTGCTGCTGAACTACGACGACGACGTCCTCACCAAAGAGGGCATCGTCCGGTCCATCTACGACCCCACCGCCGGAACGGGAGGCATGCTCACCGTCGCCCAGGAACACCTTCACGCACTCAACCCCAGCGCCTCCCTGGTCGCATACGGCCAGGAGATCAACGACGAGTCCTACGCCATCTGCAAGTCAGACCTGCTCATCAAGGGCCAGGACATCTCCAAGATTTCCGTCGGCGACACCTTGGCTAATGACCAGAACATCGGCCAGCAGTTTGACTTCATGCTCTCCAACCCGCCCTTCGGCGTGGAGTGGAAAAAGATCCAGCCGCAGATCCAGAAGGAACACGAGCTCCACGGCTTCGACGGCCGCTTCGGCCCGGGCCTCCCACGCGTCAGCGACGGATCCCTGCTGTTCCTGCTGCACCTGGTCCGCAAAATGCGCCCGGCGCACGACGGCGGCTCCCGCATCGGCATCGTCCTGAACGGCTCGCCGCTGTTCACCGGAGGCGCCGGCTCCGGCGAGTCCGAAATCCGCAAATACCTGATCGAGAACGACTTTGTGGAGGCCATCATCGCGCTGCCCACCGACATGTTCTACAACACCGGCATCGCCACCTACATCTGGATTCTCTCGAACAGCAAGAAGCAGAAGCACCCCGAGCGGGTCGGCAAAATTCAGCTCATCAACGGCGTCGACTTCTTCCAGAAAATGCGCAAGAGCCTCGGCTCCAAGCGCAAGGAACTCGGCCCGAACGACATCGCCACGATTGTCAGCCTTTACGGAGCGTACGAGGACAACGGAGAAACCTCCAAGATCTTCAACAGCAGCGACTTCGGCTACTCCACCATCACCGTTGAACGCCCCCTCAAGCTCAGCTTCGCCTTCACTCCTGAGCGCATTGAGGCCATGTTGGAGCAGAAGCCGGTAGAAAAGCTGCCCGAGGACGACAGGAAGCTTTTGGAGAAGGTCCTCCGCTCTCTGTCAGTTGAGCCTGTCGAAATTTACAAGAACCGCGAGGCCTTCCTCCGCGTGCTAAAGCCCTCTCTTGCTCAAGTCGGCCTAAAATTGCCGACGCCGATCCTCAAAACCGTCATGTCTTGTCTCTCCGAACGTGACGATATAGCCGACATCTGTAGAGGACCGAAAGGCGCACCCGAAGCAGACACAGACCTTCGCGATACGGAAAACGTGCCGCTACGCGAGGACATCCAGAGTTATTTCGAGCGCGAAGTCCTCCCCCACGTACCCGATGCCTGGATCGACGAGTTTAAGACCAAGATCGGCTATGAAATCCCCTTCACCCGACACTTCTACAGGTACGTCCCGCCCAGGTCCTTGCAGGAGATCGACACCGACCTCAACCAGCTCATTTCTGAGATAACCGTCCTCCTCCGTGAGATCGAACAGTGAGCTACCAACGACATGACTCGTATTTTTCTGTGGACTCGGTATGGCTGCGGGAAGTTCCGGCAAGTTGGAAATACTCTCCCCTTTGGCCGCATTTCCATGTCGTGGAGGACCGAGCCGGCAGCTTGGCTAACGCTCTAGAACTGCTATCCGTATCACAGAGCCTCGGTGTGCTGCCGCGGTCAGCAATCAGCGATAAAGAACCACGAGCCGACGACCTGAGCAACTACAGACACTGCCGTGCCGGTGATGTCGTTGTTAACCGAATGAGTGCCTATCAAGGGGCAGTCGGAGTCAGCCCTCAGGAGGGCATCGTAAGTCCTGATTATCTCGTTCTTCGATGCGCCGAGGGTCTTCGTCCTGACTTCCTAGTGCACTTACTAAAGACAGCGGGCGTAATCGGTGAGATTGTCCTGCGTCTTCGTGGCATAGGTTCGCCAGGGGCTGGCACTGTCCGTACACCTCGAATTGGTGCCTCGGAACTTGGCCGAATATCCATCCCTTTGCCCTCGGTCCAAGAACAGGACATGATCCTTCTTGCTCTCGACCGCGAAACCGCCCAAGTGGGTGATTTGATCTCAAAGCAGAAACGGCTCATTAAGGTGCTGGCCGAAAAGCGTCAAGCCCTCATCACCCATGCCGTCACCAAGGGCCTAGATCCCTCCGCACCCACCAAAACCACCGGCAATCCATGGCTCAGCGAGGTTCCGGCGCATTGGACTGAAAAGCCTATGTGCCACTTCATGACCGGTCGAGTTGACTACCGTGGGGCAACCCCGAAGAAGACGGACCAGGGCATCTTTTTGGTGACTGCCCGGAATGTACGTAAGGGCTTCATCGACTACGCCGCTTCTTCCGAGTACATCGCCCCGGAGGACTACGACAGCGTGATGAGTCGTGGAATCCCTGCTGTGGGCGACATTCTGATGACTATGGAGGCGCCGCTTGGAAATGTCGCTTTGGTTGACGATCCGCACGTCGCTCTTGCTCAGCGCGTCGTCAAATTCCGTCCCAAGAACGAGCTGGTTCCAGAATTTGCTGCCTATGCAATGAACTCCCCCTACTTTCAAAGCCAACTAGAATCGCGGGCCACAGGTTCTACCGCCTTGGGCCTCAAGGCCAGCAAGCTCATCGAACTCCGTCTTGCGGCTCCGTCCAGAATGGAACAGCAGCAAATTGTGGAACATCTAAATGGGGCTATCCTGCGAATAGATTCTCTATTACAACGTGCGGAATCAGCGATCAAGCTCCTTCAAGAGCGCCGCTCCGCCCTCATCTCCGCTGCAGTGACCGGAAAAATTGACGTTCAAGAAGGGGTTGCCTGAGCGTGGCTTTACCTCAGTGGCACGGATTTGTTGACCCGGTCCTAAGGATCATGTCCGACGGCCAGATACGTAGAAATGCTGAAATCCGAAAGGCTGTGGCAGATCGAACACATCTGTCGGAGGAGGACATGGGCGAGATCATGTCCTCGGGTGAGGCCCGCTGGGCCAACAGGATAAATTGGGCGGTCTTCGATTCGATGAAGGCAGGGTTGCTGGTCCGCGAAGCCCGTGGACAATACAGAATCAGTGAGGAAGGGCTGCGCCGCGTTTCGAACGGGTCGGCGATTACCTATCAGTCGCTGATGGAGTACGAGCCCTATCGTCAGTATCAGGCCAGGTCCAGCCAGCCGAAGGCTGCACCAGCAGTAGGTCTGAAAGTAGTACAGCCCGAATTGACCGCCGGTGCCGAATCCGACCCGTCGGAGGCACTGGAGCTATCAGCCAGTCAACTCAATCAAGTCGTCATCGATGAGATTTACCGAAACCTGATGGAACTGACGCCTGATGCCTTTGAACGTCTCATTCCCTTTGTCGTGAAGGCCTTGGGGTACGGAACGGACCGCGAAGACAATCTGAGGCCGACCCAGCGTTCCGGTGATAAGGGCATTCACGGGATTGTCTGGCAGGACGCGCTCGGCTTCGACCGTGTTTACCTTCAGGCCAAACGCTATGCCGAGGGCAACAATGTCGGAGCCCCTGAGGTCCAGGCCTTCAGCGGGGCATTGGGGCAGTTCCGCGCCACCAAGGGCATCTTCATCACCACTTCGACGTTTACTCCCGCAGCGCGGGCGGTCGCCCGGGACACCGCCCATTACACGCTCATTCTGATTGATGGTCAGCGGCTGGCGTCGCTCATGTTCGACTACGGCGTGGGCGTTCAGGTGGACCGGACCGTGGTCGTGAAGAAGCTCGATCAGGACTTTTTCGACAGTTTTTAGGGGGAACAATATGGCGCAGCACTATGAAGTGAAGTTTGAAAAAGAGATTTGCGCGGCCCTCGCGGCCCAGGACTGGATCTATGAACCGGACCGCAAGGCCGGCGAGCTCTATGACGCCGCCCGGGCCCTCATCCCGGAGGACGTGTTCGCGTGGCTGGCGGACACCCAGCCGGAGCAGCTGGCCAAGGTCCTGAAGCCCACGGACTCCCCCGCCGAACACGAGGCCGCCAAAGCGCTGCTGCTGGACCGGCTCTGCAAGGTCCTGGACAAGCCCGCGGCCAAGGAAGCCGGCATGCTCTCCGTCCTGCGCACCGGGTTCAAGGACGTGGCCGCGAAGTTCGAGATGTGCCAGTTCAGGCCGGCCATGGGCCTGAACCCGGAGACATTGGAGCGCTACGGGAAGGTGCGCCTCCGGGTGCTCCGCCAGGTGCACTACTCCACCGTCGACAGCCTGAAGAGCATCGATCTGGTTCTGTTCGTCAACGGCCTGCCGGTGGCGACCATCGAGCTCAAGACGGACTTCACGCAGAACATCAATGACGCCGTCGAGCAGTACCGCAAGGACCGGTTGCCCCGGAACGGCAAGAACAAGGACGAACCTCTCCTGTCCTTTGGCCGCCGGGCGCTGGTGCACTTCGCCGTGAGCAACGATGAGATCCAGATGACGAC
>JAODMR010000035.1 GCA_025465475.1 Micrococcaceae bacterium | reverse complement strand
TCATGGGCGGCGGCCTGCCCTCAACTTCCTTCGCCTCGAAATGGCTCAGAAGATCACAGTCGCCTTGGCATCACGTATCCGCCGCACATGCCTTCATCCTCCCCCGGCACCGGTTCCGGCGACCCGTCCCCGGTCAGTCCTCGGTGCTCGTTTCCTCGGGACTCTGTCCGGCTGCGATACGCTGGGCCGTCTTCTCGTAGGCGGCCTCAATGTAGGCCATCAGATCATCCTCCCGGACGCGCCACACGTTCCGGCCGCCGAACTGAGCTGCCCGCAGTTCACCGCTGCGCACCAGCGCGTACACCAGCGGACTATTCACGTTCAGGACCTCCTTCACCTGATCCAGGGTCAGCATCCTCGGCAGTCCCACACCTGCCCCCTGGGTCGCCGGCAGGCTTCCGGTTTCGTCGGTCCGCTTCGCCATCATCAGGTTCCCTCGTTCCGGTGTTGCAGTTCATCTTTGGTGCGTTGTCCGCGGCGCAGCGCGCCCGCCGGAACAGGCTCCCACGCCTTGCCCTGGTTGTGGCGGCGCTGCAGCCGCTTCACCTCCCGCATCGTGGCCCGCACGATTAAGTCGGACACGGACGCGTCGCCCTCCAGGTGGCCGGCGGCCAGGAACGCAGCTCGGACCTGCCCGGCCTCATCATCTGTGAAATACGGCGTGAACGCCGCGATCTTCTTCATCCCGATGATCTTCCCTCACGCAGTGCCCGGCTCATGAATACTTGCTTCCGGCTTGGGTCCTGAGAACCGGGCCGGCAGAACGAGCCGGGCGGCCAGAAGACCAAAAGAACCACACCTTCGAACGCCCAGCACGACACCGAGCCAGCTGAACCCCTTCTCCGCAAGCCGGGATGCCGGCCATCTAGCGGGCCAGCTCGGTCTCGGGGGCCGGGACGTCGATGTTGCCGGTGGGATTGGCTGCGAGACCGAACCACGCATCGTCGTCCCCGTAGTCCCGGGGAGACAGGGTGAACCTGTCCGGCGGGTGCTCCTCGTCCTGCTCGGGGCCGGGACCGGTACGCGTGACCTCCGCGGTGGTGTGGCGCAGGGACGGGCCGATGTCCTCGACCTCGAGCTCGACGACGGTGCGTAGCTCCCCTGTCTTCGTCGTGTAGGAGCGGCGCTTCAGGGCGCCGGTGGCGATCACACGCATGCCCTTGGTCAGCGACGCGGCCGCGTGTTCGGCAATCCCTCGCCATGCCGTGGCGGGCAGGAAAAGCGTTTCCCCGTCGATCCACTTTCCGGTGCCGGCGGCGAAGGTCCTGAGGGTGGAGGCGATGGTGAAGCGGGCGAAGGCCGTCCCGGATCCTGTGGACCGCAGCTCGGGGTCGGCGGTGAGGTTGCCGATGACGGTCCCGCCGGTTCCGACGCTCATGTGAGGGCGCCTTGCCGCACGGCGGCTTCGATCTCGATGACCCGGGCGATCTTGGCCGGGTTCAGCCCGGACCAGTGGTCTTCGCTGCTCTCCTTGTCGTAGACCACGACGGGTACCTGGGAGTAGCCGAGCTCTTCGGTGATGTACTCGAAGGCGGCCTGGTTGGTGGTCACGTCGACCTCGGTGAAGGCGATGCCGGCGTCGGTGAACTTCTGCTTGGTCTTGGCGCAGCCAAAGCAACGGGCGGGCTTGGTGTAGATGGTGAGAGTCACTTTCAGTCCTCGGTTTCGTATCACATTAGTTGGGTTCGACTGGCTGACATGCTACCTCAATTCTAACAATCATTCAACTGAATGAATAGGCTTTTTACCGCTAAATGTAGGGGGCTTTGTGTAGAGAATATAGCTCGCATGCGTGAGTCCGTCCGGGGATCCGGCGTCAGCCGCCACACTACATAGCCCTCGGAATAGAGCCGCAGTAGGAGCAATCCCACTACCGGCCTGTGGCCGCCCAGGTTGCTTTCCTCCCCTCCCCCACGGCATGGTCCACGGCCCTGCTTTACCAGCTTGTTCCTATGCGCCGGCCGTCGCGGCCCCGGACGCATAGAGAACGACATGGATTCCTTTTCTCTTTGCGCCCTGTATTCCCGGTTGCGGTTCGCCGTCATCTTTATGAACGACTACCTTGTTCTCAGGTTCTGTTCCGCATGCCAACTCTTTATGGAGTGGGCCGAACGGTGTGAAAAGGGTGGCGTTTTCGTCCGCGCCGTCGGGGCCGTGGCGGAGGCAGTGCACGTGTTGTTGTCCTGAGCTGCGGGCGGCTCGCCCTTTAGCGCTCGAAACCACCCTCACGTGAGTGATCGGGGACGGCCCCGGTACGTCCTGGCGGCGTCGGGCGGGTGTGCGCCGGGTGCGTATTCTTCGGAGCCGTCGGGAAGCTTGCGGCTTGCAGTCGGCGCAGTCGCGCAATGGCCGGGTCCACGTCCGCCTCGGAGGCCGAAGCCGCCGTTTCCGGCGCTGGCGTGGACGGCTCGATGGATGCCGTTAGTTTTTCGTCCAGCTCCGCGCACTTCACACGGGCGGTGACAAGTTTGTCCTCGTACTTGAACGGTTTCCCGGCCTGGCTCTCCACGTCGGAAAGCACCGCTTGTTTTTCCGTGATGGTTTGGCGCAGCTGGGCTTCGTAATCAGGAAGGCCGGCCACTTTGTTTTCCAGCCGGGTGATGATGCCGCCGCTTCCTTCCAGCAGCTCCATTCGGGTGAAGAGAAGCGGTGGTGCGGGCACGTCTTTGAGGGTGACGGCGAGATCCTGGTAGGAGCCGAGCCGGGAGTCGTCGGCCGCGTTGCGGACCTGCAGCTCGTGGCCGCCGAGGGTGGCCATCGTGCCGTGGTCCTGTTTTTGGCGGTAGTAGTTTCCGTATTCCGGTGTGTGGG
>JAODMR010000111.1 GCA_025465475.1 Micrococcaceae bacterium | reverse complement strand
TGGCGGAGCAGGACGGGGTCAGCGTGCTCAGCGGATCCGTGGACCAGGACGCAAAGAGTGCCGGTGCTGCACCGGTCGTGTTCTCCACGCCGGCCACCGCCGTCCTGGCGAACCCGGAGCAGCTGCTCGAGGAATGCTTTGGCCCCACCACGCTGCTGATCGAATACACCGACCAGGCGCAGCTGCTCGAGGTCCTGAAGCTGGTTCCGGGCAGCCTGACGGCAACCATCCATGCCGAGGCCGGTGAGGACATCGCGAGTGTGGTGGACCAGCTGTCCCTGCTGGCCGGGCGGGTGCTTTTCGCCGGGTGGCCGACCGGTGTCGCCGTCAACTGGGCACAGCACCACGGCGGACCCTACCCCGCCACCACGTCGCTGTTCACCTCGGTCGGCGCGACGGCGGTGCGCCGCTTCCTGCGGCCGGTCTCGTATCAGGATGCGCCTGCGGAGCTGCTGCACCCGGCACTGCGCGAGGAGAATCCTCTCGGCATTCCCCGCCGGGTGGACGGGGTCCTGCAGGTTCTGTGAGGTAGCCGGCAACCAGCCCGGCCGAGCCGGCTGGCGGTTCAGCCGAAATAGGCGCGCAGGAAGGCGTCGAGGTACTCAGCGCTCACCCGGCCGCCCAGTGGCTGTCCCACCCCGGGCCGCGTCGGGGCGGCCTCGGGCGGTCCGCCGTGGGTGGCGCGCACCCGGACCGGAATCCGGACAGCCCCGGATGGGGTGAGCGTCATGGCGAGCAGATACGCGGCCTCACGCTCGTTGTCATATTCGGCCCGGCGCTGGGGGTCCGACAGGACCTGGTAGGCCCGCATGCCATCCTGCAGCCTGCGTCCGTGCCGCCGTCGTTCGTCCTCGCTGGTGCCCGGCGGCAACCGGTCAGGGTGGCAGGAGCGCAGCAGCCGCCGGTAGGCTGCCGCGATCTCCTGCCGCGACGCGGCCGGCTCCACGCCCAGCACGCGGTACAGATCATCGGGAACGTCACCCATGGTTCCTCCCCGGGCCCGGACAACACACTTCCAGCAACCGTGATAGCACCGGATGCGCGGGCCCGCAAGGGCAGGGCTTACTCCCGAACCACCCGGAACGTTTTCAGGCTCTGGTCGGCCGGGTCCGGCAGCACCATCCCGGCGTCCAGGCCGCTGCGGAGGTACTCAATCACGTCCTTGTTGAGCCGCTCGCCCGGCACCACTGCGGGGATGCCCGGCGGATAGGGGGTGATCTGTTCGGCTGCGATGCGGCCGGCCGCCTGATCGGCCGGAACGTGTTCCACGGCGGCGAAGAAGGCGTCGCGGGGCAGCATCACCATTTCCAGGTCAAGGCCGCGCGGTGACGGAATGCGCACCAGGGAGGGCTCGTCGAAGGTTTCCGCCGCGTCGCTCAGCGCGGCCAGGGCGGTCAGCAGGCGTTGCGCGGTTTCCTCGGTGTCAGCGAAGGACAGCGTGGCCAGGATGCGGCGGTGGTCGCTGAGCCCCACATCAATCCGGTGCTCTTCGCGCAGCCAGTCGGCGGCCTGGTAGCCGCTGATGCCCAGCTCCGAGACGTCGATCAGGACCTGCATGCGGTCCAGGTCGTGCGAGGACTCCTTGGCCAGCAGCTCATCCTCCAGCACGTGCAGTCCGGGCAGTTCTTCGACGCGGGTGCGCACGGACCGGGCCAGGTCGAGGGATCGGGACAGCAATTCATGCCCGTCCGCCACCATGTGGCGCCGCCAGCCGTCCATGGCCGCATACAACATCAGGTTCGGGCTGGTGGTCATCAGCAGGTCGGCGCACGCTGCCAGGTGTCGGGCATCCACCAGGTCGCCCTGGGAATGGATCATGGAGCCCTGTTCGTAGCCGCCGCCCATCTTGTGCACGCTGGTCACGCAGACGTCCGCCCCGGCGTTCATGGCCCAGGTGGGCAGGTCCGGGTGGAAGGGCAGGTGGGCTCCCCAGGCCTCGTCGATGATCAGGGGCTTTCCGCGGTCGTGGCAGACCTCTGCGATGCCGGCGATGTCCGCGCAGGTGCCATAGGGGGTGGGGCTGACGATCAGGGCGCCAGCAGCGTCCGGGTGCCGCTCCCACGCCTCGGCGACGCTTTCCGGTGACGGCGGGTGCGTCAGGTTGAGTTCCTCATCCCAGCGCGGTTCAATCCAGCGAGGTTCCACGCCGGTGAAGATCAGGCCGGCGACGACGGATTTGTGCACGTCGCGGGGAATCAGCAACCCGTTTTGGCCGCCACCCACGGCCAGCATGGCGGCCTTCACCGACAGGGAACTGCCGCAGGTGGAGAAAAACACGGCGTCCGCGCCGACTGCTTCCGCCATCAGCGCCTCAGCGTCTGCGAGGTATCCCTGCGAGGAGTGCCTGTCATCCAGCCCTCCGGAAACGAGCATGTCCGCAGCGAAGGTTTCCGCACCCAGGATTTCCTTGGTGTAATCGTCGATGCCCCTGCCCTGCCGGTGGCCCGGTGGGGTGAAGCCGTAGCGGTCCTTGCGCCGGTAGTCCTCCAGCGCCTGAAGCAATGGTGCGTTTTCCTGGTTCATAGCCATGCTTCCACCCTATGGTGGACCGGTGGCCAGCGGTGGCCCCGGGGCACGGCGGGGGATTCAGCTTTCGAAATGGGTCTGCACGGAATCCTGGGACGTGGAAGCGACCACTGCGGCCGCCACGTCACGGAGTTTCATGTTGCGGCTGCTGGATGCCCTTTTCAGGATTCCCACCGCCGCTTCCTGGCCGCACCTGCTCTGCGCCATGATGATGCCGACGGCCAGGTCGATAACGGTCCTGCTGGACATGGCGGCTTCAAGGTCCTCCTTGGCGTCGCTCAGGGCGGCCATCCGCACGGCCAGGCGCACCGCCTTGGAGGCCTGCGTGGCATACGCCTGCACCGCGCTGATGGTGGCAGCGCGGAAAGAGTTTGGTTGCCGGCTGTAAAGGTTCACGCCTGCGTCCGCCTGCCCATCGAGCAGCAGGGGGACACCAAGAATGGAACGCACGCCAAGGTGTTCGATGGCGGACAGGTAGTCGGGCCAGCGCTGCGCGGAATGCAGCGTGTCAGGAATATGCACCAGGGTGTGCTCCCGGGCCGCTGTCAGGCAGGGCCCGTCGCCGAAGCGGTACTGGACCTCGTCCAGGCGTTGGGCCTCCTCGTTGCTGCTGGCCACGGTCTCGGCCTTGCGGGGCCGGATGAGGGTTATTCCGCAGAACAATTCCTGTCCGGGAGCCGAAAAGGTCTCCGCTGTGAAGACGGCCAGCTGGTTCAGGAACTCCCCGGCGTCGGTGGTATGCAGCACCATGTCCTGCAACGCCTCGGCCACGTCCGCCGTCGGCTCGCTCAGATGCTCGTTCATAAGTGTCCCGTCATTCC
>JAODMR010000108.1 GCA_025465475.1 Micrococcaceae bacterium | reverse complement strand
CCGTACGTTCGCCGGGATCCTGGTCAATACCGCCGCTGCCAACATCACCACCAGCTACCTGTGGTTCGCCCTGACGTTCTGGGTCTACCTGCAAACACGCAACGTGATAGCCACCGGCGTCGTCGGTGGGGCGTACATGCTCCTGATTGCCCTTTCCAGCATCAGCTTCGGCACCTTCGTCGATCGCTACCGCAAGCTGGCCGTGATGCGCTTCGCTGCGGGCTTTACCCTCGTCATGTTCGCCCTGTCCGGGGTCCTGTTCCTGTTGACCCCGGCACCGGCGCTGCTGGACCTGGCACTGCCATGGTTCTGGCTCTTCACCCTGATCATCCTGGTTGGTGCCGTGGTGGAGAACCTGCGCAACATCGCCCTTTCCACCACTGTCACCATCCTCATCGAGCCGGACCGGCGGGCCAACGCCAACGGGCTGGTCGGCATGGTTCAGGGACTGATGTTCGTTGTTACTTCGGTTCTCTCCGGGCTGTCGGTCGGGCTGCTGGGCATGGGCTGGACCATCGTCGTCGCCCTGGTGCTCACCGTGCTGGCGTTCGTGCACCTGCTGACGCTGCGGATGCCGGAGGAAGTACGCGCAGCCGCCACCGACGCCCGGGGCGGATTCGACTTGCGCGGCTCGCTCGCCGCTGTGCTGGCCATTTCCGGCCTCTTTGCGCTGCTTTTGTTCTCCACTTTCAATAACTTCATCGGTGGCGTCTACATGGCGTTGATGGACCCTTACGGCCTGGAGATGTTCCCCGTGGAACTGTGGGGAACGTACCTGGCGGTCGGCGCCAGCGGATTCATCCTGGGCGGTGCACTCATCGGCAAGTTCGGCCTGGGATCCAATCCGCTGCGCACCATGCTCCTGGCGGTCATCCTGATGGGCGTCGTCGGTGCGGTGTTCACGGTCAGGGAATGGGCCTGGCTGTACGTGGTCGGCATCTGGCTGTACCTGGTCCTGGTGCCCTTCGTGGAGGCCGCCGAGCAGACCGTCATCCAGCAGGTCGTGCCCCTGCAGCAGCAGGGCAGGGTCTTCGGATTCGGGATGGCCTTTGAGTCCGCGGCAGCGCCGATCACCGCGTTCCTCATCGCGCCGATCGCCCAATTCTGGATCATCCCGTACGCCCGATCCGCCCAGGGTGCTGCCCAGCTGGCCCCGCTGCTGGGGGTGGGTAACTCCCGTGGCATCGCCCTGGTGTTCCTGATTGCCGGGGTCATCATGGTCACGGCGGCACTGTTGGCCTTCCTCTCCCCGGTCTACCGCCGGGTCTCGGCGTCCTACAGCACCGGCGGCTAGCGGTAGAATGGTCGTGTAGAACTGGATGCCCGGTCGTTGATTGATTCGTTTTCTGATGTCAACAAGCCCGCCCCTACGCGATCTTATGAATGCCGGCAGCACGCGACGGACCCGCACGATGCGGTTTTTCCCGGATGCCGGCAAGCAGTTGTTAGCCCGCGATCGGCTTCCGCTGGATGCACCGTTACGGCGGGCTCCGTTCCTTCCCGATGACTCGGAGGAACGTCGAGCCGGAGCCGTTCGGTGCCTAAATGAACGGTACGCATTGAATACTCAGAACGAGACACACCTGCTGGCGGAAGACAGCGACGAGGAACTCACGGTTGAGGAGTCGTTGACCACCAGCGAAGAGGCCCACGCCGAACGCCCGGAAACCTTCGCCGACTTCAACGTCAACCCGGATATCGTGTCAGCCCTGTCCGAAGCAGGCATCGTGCACCCCTTTCCGATCCAGGCCATGACCCTCCCTGTCGCGTTGGGTGGCCACGACATCATCGGCCAGGCCAAGACGGGAACCGGCAAGACCCTCGGTTTTGGCATCCCCGCCCTCCAGCGCGTCGTGACGCCGAAGGATGAGGGCTACGACAAACTGCCTGTTCCCGGAGCGCCGCAGGCGATGGTGATCGTGCCAACGCGTGAACTGGCCGTGCAGGTGGCCAGCGACCTGGCCACCGCAGCGCGCCACCGGGGCGCCCGAATCGCCACCATCTATGGTGGCCGGGCCTACGAGCCGCAGATCGAGTCCCTGGTCAAGGGCGTGGAGGTCGTCGTCGGCACACCCGGGCGCCTGATCGACCTGTACAAGCAGAAGCACCTGAACCTGAAAAACGTGCGGATCGTCATTCTGGACGAGGCTGACGAGATGCTGGACCTTGGCTTCCTGCCGGACGTGGAAACCCTGATCGCGGGAACGCCTGCCGTGCGCCAGACCCTGCTGTTCTCCGCCACCATGCCGGGAGCCGTCATCGCGATGGCCCGCCGCTACATGACCCAGCCCACCCACATCCGTGCCGCCGACCCGGACGATGAGGGCCTGACCAAGCGGGATATCCGCCAGCTCATTTACCGCGCCCATAACCTGGACAAGACCGAAGTGGTCGCCCGCATCCTGCAGGCCCGTGGCCGCGGCCGGACGATCATCTTCACCAAGACCAAGCGCACGGCCGCCAAGGTTGCCGACGAGCTGGTGGAACGCGGCTTCGCTGCCGCAGCCATCCACGGCGACCTCGGCCAGGGTGCCCGCGAGCAGGCGCTGCGCGCGTTCCGCAACAATAAGGTGGACGTGCTGGTCGCCACCGACGTCGCTGCCCGCGGCATCGACGTCGACGACGTCACCCACGTCATCAACTACCAGTGCGTGGAAGACGAAAAGATCTACCTGCACCGGGTTGGCCGCACCGGGCGGGCAGGCAACAAGGGCACCGCCGTGACGTTCGTGGATTGGGACGACATGCCCCGCTGGGCGCTGATCAACAAGGCCCTGGGCCTGAGCGTTCCGGAGCCGGTTGAGACCTATTCCTCCTCCCCGCACCTTTACACCGATCTGGACATCCCCGAGGGGACCAAGGGACGGCTGCCCCGCAGCCAGCGCACGCACGCCGGCATCAACGCCGAGGTCCTGGAGGATCTGGGCGAGACGGGGAAGCGTACCGCCGCCCCCCGCACTGGCAGCCGTGACGGTGGCCGTTCGGCTGGCGGCCGGGAGAATGGCCGCAGCGAGAACCGTGGCGAGGGTGGCCGGACCCGTCGGCGCAGCGCCGACCGGACCACAGCGGAAAGTGCCGTGACGCTTCCTGCCACGACTGCACCGGCCACCACAACGGCACCGGTCACCGCGCCGACCGCCGGCAACCCTGCCGGGGAATCCGGTGAGTCAGCGGTATCCCGGCCCCGTAGGAGCCGCACCCGCACCCGGCGCCGCAACGGGGACGTTGTCGGCCAGCCGGACGCGCCCTCGGCCGACTGAAACGCCGGCCCGCAGGAATGACAGAGCCTTCGTGGCGCCCTGATGGCGGCGGCAACCTGGTGGTGCAGGCGAACAACGCCGACTACCTACCGACCCTGCCCGACGGGTCCTTCCGGCTCATCTACGTGGACCCGCCCTTTAACACCGGGCGGGTCCAAAGCCGGCAGCAAACCACGATGGTGCGCAGCGATGAGGGCAGCCGTATCGGCTTTGGCGGGCGCAGCTATGAGACCATCAAGGGCGCCCTGCACAGCTACGACGACATCTTCAGCGACTACTGGGCCTTCCTGGAACCCCGGCTGCTGGAGGCGTGGCGGTTGCTGGCCGAGGACGGCACCCTGTACCTGCACCTGGATTACCGGGAAGTGCATTACGCCAAGGTCATGCTGGATGCGATCTTCGGCCGTGAGTGCTTCCTGAACGAGATCATCTGGGCCTACGACTATGGGGCACGGTCGAAGCGGCGCTGGCCCACCAAGCACGACAACATCCTGGTCTACGTGAAAAACCCGTCGAAGTACCACTTCGACAGCGCGGAAGTGGACCGGGAACCGTACATGGCGCCGGGCCTGGTGACGGCGGCCAAACGTGAGCTGGGCAAGCTTCCCACCGACGTCTGGTGGCACACCATCGTCTCCCCCACCGGCAAGGAAAAAACCGGTTACCCCACGCAGAAACCTGAGGGGCTGCTCCGGCGGATTGTCAGCGCTTCATCCCGCCCGGGTGACTGGGTGCTGGACTTCTTTGCCGGCTCCGGAACGCTGGGCGCCGTCGCCGCCGGCTTGGGACGGCACTTTGTCTGCGTCGACCAGAACCCACAGGCCATCGAGGTCATGAGCCGCCGATTGGGGAACTGCGCCGACGTCGTTGTTCCCGCGACCGACCGCCCAGCCTGACCCTCGACGGCGGTCAGCGGACGGCGGCGGTACCGGTTCCCAGGTCTTCGATGCGGGCCAGCGCTTCGGCTGAGGTGACGTTCTCTCCCAACAGGTTGGGCTTGCCTGTTCCGTGGTAATCCGAGGACCCGGTGATCAGCAGGTCCCGCTCAGCCGCCAGCTGGCGCAGCCAGGCCCTGCCGTCCGCCGAGTTGTCGCGGTGGTCCACTTCGACCCCGGCCAGCCCGGCGTCGATCATGTCGTAGAACGTGCGCCGGTCCGCCACGCGGCCCCGGGATCGCGCGACCGGATGGGCGAACACCGGAACTCCGCCAGCAGCCCGGATCAGTTCGACGGCGAACGCTGGTTCCGGCGCGTAGTGCGTCAGGAAGTAGCGGGAATGGGAGGTCAGGATGCTGGCAAAGGCCTCGTTCCGGTCCGCGACCACGCCGGCAGCAACCAGCGCGTCGGCGATATGGGGCCGGCCAACGGTGGCGCCCGGAGCAACGTGCTGCGTGACGTCGTCCCAATTGAGGGGATAGTCCTCCGCGAGGCGTTCCACCATCCGCTCCGCCCTGCTCAGCCGGGCGTCCTTGGACTTGGTGATCTCCTCCAGCAGACCCAGCGACGCCGGGTCGTGCAGGTAGGACAACAGATGCACCGTAACGCCCTCCGGGGTTCGGCAGGAAACCTCCATGCCGGGCACCAGTACGACACCCAGCCGCCGCGCTGCCTCCGCCGCCTCCGCCCAGCCGTCAGTGGAGTCATGGTCGGTCAGGGCGATCACATCCAGCCCCGCGTCATGCGCGGCGCTGATCAGCTCTGCCGGCGGCTGGGTTCCGTCCGAGACGTTCGAGTGCGTGTGCAGATCTATCCTCACAGCTAAAGCCTACGTCGGCCGGGTTCACCCGTTGGCTGCTCTTTCGGCACGGTGAGAGACTGGGTGGATGAACACGTCAGAGCAGAGCACATCCCCCGCCCTGGTCACTGCCATCGGCGCCCCTGCCGACCAGCCGCTGGAGGACCGGGTCAACAACCGTTCGCAGAGACCGACGTCCGAGGCCTTCCGCGCCTTCATGGCGAGCAACTGGGCGCCGTCCAATCAGGAACTGCCTCCCGCTGATGCAGTCGCTGTGCACGCCGCCGGCCGTCGTCGGCGAATCTCCGACCTTTTCCCCGGCGAGCGCCTGGTGATCCCGGCCGGGTCCCTGAAGGTGCGCTCCAACGACACCGACTACCGGTTCCGCCCGCATTCCGCCTTTGCGCATCTCACCGGGCTCGGTGTGGACCACGAACCGGACGCCGTGCTGATTCTCGAGCCCACCGCGAAGGGCGCTGGCGACGACGGCGGCAACCACCACGCGACACTGTATTTCCGCCCCTTGGCGGGCAGGGACACAGAGCAGTTCTACGCCGATGCCCGGTCCGGAGAATTCTGGATAGGCCCGCGACCCACGCTCGCCGAATTCAAGGCCCGGCTGGGCCTGGCGACCGCCCACCTCGACGGGCTGGAAACCGCCGTGACCAAGGACGTCGGAGAACCGTCGGTCGGGGGCATGTCCGTCCGGCTGGTTCGAAAGGTCGATGAAAACATCGACGCCCTGGTGGACACGGCCCGCTACAACACGGCACAGGACCCTGAAACCCTTGACCTGAGTCGACTCGACGCCCTCGACGATGCGCTGACGGAGGCGCTTTCCGAGCTGCGGCTCACCAAGGACGAGTGGGAGGTGTCCCAGCTGCAGGCCGCCGTGGCGGCGACAGCAGCCGGCTTCGAGGAGATCGTCCGCACCCTCCCCCGCGCCATCAGCCACGCTCGGGGCGAGCGCGTGGTCGAAGGAGCGTTCTTCAGCAAGGCCAGGGAGGAAGGCAACGACCTGGGCTACGACACCATCGCTGCCAGCGGAAACAACGCCACCATCTTGCACTGGACGCGAAACACGGGCGCGGTGACCGCCGGAGACCTCATCCTGGTTGATGCGGGGGTGGAGGCAGAGTCACTGTACACCGCTGACATCACCCGTACCGTGCCGGTCAACGGCACGTACACCGACGTGCAGCGCAAGGTCTACCAGGCGGTGCTGGATGCCGCCGACGCCGCGTTCACCGTCGCCGTGCCAGGCCGCAAATTCCGTGACGTCCACACGGCCGCCATGGAGGTGCTGGCGGCACGGCTGGAGGAGTGGGGGCTGCTGCCCGTGTCCGCGGCGGAGGCGCTCTCCCCCGAAGGCCAGCAGCACCGCCGATGGATGCCGCACGGCACCAGCCACCACCTGGGCCTGGATGTGCACGACTGCGCGCAGGCCCGCCGGGAGCTGTACCTGGATGGGGAAATCCGCGAAGGCATGGTGTTCACCATTGAGCCGGGGCTCTACTTCAAGGACGAGGACCTGGCCATCCCCGAGGAGTACCGCGGCATCGGCGTGAGGATCGAGGACGACGTGCTGATCACCGCTGACGGTCCGGTCAACCTCAGTGCCGCCCTGCCCCGCACCCCGGATGAGGTGGAATCGTGGATGGCAGGCATCTACGGTGCGCAGGAAGCCGCGCGCCAGGCGCCCTAAACGACGGCAAACAACGACGGCGACCCGCCCCGGAAGGTGCGGGTCGCCGTCGTCGTGCTGGCGAAACCGGTCAGGGCTCCCGGTCATCCTGCCCGGCCGGGTGCGCGCCCTGCCGGGGCGCCGGCCGCTGCTCGTCAGTTGTTCCCACAGGCACCGTTCCGGTTGGTACGGTCCCTGCCGGCACGGCCTCGGTGCCCGCGTGGCTGCCGCCACCGTTGCCGGCCTCCGGCTCCTGCCCTGCCTCCGGCCGCACCCGGACACCGTACTGCGGCCTGCCGTCGGGAAGATCCGGGAAAGTTCCGGGAGTCCTGCCTGCCGGGACGGGAACAGCGCCCTGCACTGCGGGTTCCTGCGCCGGGGCAGGTTCCGGCGCAGCCTCGCCGTACGGGTCGGTCCATCCCTGCGGACGACGCGGCGCAGCACCCACGGGCGGCTGCTGCGGCTGGGGGGCATGAGCGGGGCGGGCGGAAGCAGCGGTGGCCGGTCCCGCGGAGTTGCGCATCGGCAGCTGGGCCAGCAACCGGCGCGCCTCCTGTGAGGCCTCCACGGCGACGATCACGTCGTAGCCGGAGGCCAGCACCTGGCTGGTGGAGGTGAAGTCGCGCTTACCCCGTTGCATCGCATACGTGAAGACGCCAAAAAGCATCCAGAACGCTGCACCCATGAGGATGGAGGTCAGGATGGAGAAATAGCCCTCGCCGTTCGCCGAGGGACCGAAGAGGCTTAACAGCACCCCAACGAACAGGCCGAACCACGCTCCGGTCAGCGCGCCGGACAGCGCAACCCGCGGGTAGGTCAGCCGCCCGGTCACGCGCTCCACCATCTTCAGGTCGTTGCCGACGATGGACACCAGCTGGACCGGGAACTGCTGGTCCGCCAGGTAGTCCACAGCCTTCTGCGCGTCCAGGTAGGACGTGTATGAGCCGACCGTGTCACCGGTCGGCACGCTGCGGGATTCGTCCAGAGACCGGGTTCGTCCAAAGAGGTTAGCCATGTCCTCATTGTTCCCCATCCAGCTGGAAGGCAGCAGGATTATCGCTCGAAGTGAACGCCGGGCGTAAGATGCCCCAGCGGAATTGCTGCGTTCGAGCCGCTTCGACGTAGCCTGTAACTGTGAGCACAACTCCCTCACGCGTGTTTGTCGCGCGGCTGCTAGGACTGGATGTCTTCGACCCTCTCGGCGACCGGCTGGGCCGGTTGCGGGACGTCGTCGTGCTCTCCCGCGGCCTCCGCGGAGCTCCGCACGCGGTCGGCATCGTGGTTGAAGTCCCCGGCAAGAAGCGCGTCTTCGTGCCGATGACCCGGTTGACGTCGATGGATCAGGGCCAGATCATCTGCACCGGGCTGGTGAACCTGCGCCGCTTTGAACAGCGTGGTGCCGAGCAGTTGGTCGTCGCCGAACTCTTTGACCGCAAGGTCACCCTGAAGGATGGCAGCGGTGAGGCCATCATTGAGGACATGGCCCTGGACCAGCAGCGCAACGGGGACTGGCTGGTCTCCAAACTGTTCGTCCGTCGCGGCAGCTCCACGTCCCGGCTGCGCGGGCTGCGGCGCGGACACACGCTCCTGATCGACTGGGCCGACGCGCTGCAGGGCGCCGACACCGAACCGCAGGGTGCCAGCCAGTTCGTCGCCACCCACGAGGACCTGAAACCCGCGGACTTTGCCGACGCGCTGCAGGAGATGAGCGATAAGCGACGGATCGAAGTCGCCAGCGAACTGCAGGACGAGCGGCTCGCGGACGTGCTGCAGGAACTGCCGGAGGAGGACCAGGTCACCCTGCTCTCCGCGCTGGATAATGAGCGCGCCGCTGACGTGCTGGAGGAAATGGATCCCGACGACGCTGCCGACCTGCTGGCGGACCTGCCAAGCGCGAAGGCAGAGGAACTGCTGCTGTTGATGGACCCGGACGAGGCAGAGGACGTGCGGCGCCTGCTGCAGTACGAGGATGACACCGCCGGGGCCCTGATGACCCCGGTGCCGGTGATCCTGCCACCCGAAGCGACGGTTGCCGAAGCGCTGGCCCATGTCCGCAGCGAGGACCTCTCCCCCGCCCTCGCATCGGCCATCTTCATTTGCCGCCCCCCGCTGGAAACCCCCACGGGGCGGTTCCTGGGCGTCGTCCACATCCAGCAACTGCTGCGCAGCGCCCCGCCGGAACAACTGGGCACGCTCGTGGACAAGAATCTGGAACCGGTGTCCGACCTCGCCAACATCAGCGAGGTCAGCCACACCATGGCCTCCTACAACCTGAATTCGCTGCCGGTGGTCAATGACGCCGGCCGCCTGGTGGGGGCGGTGACTGTTGATGACCTCCTGGACCACCTTCTGCCCGATGACTGGCGCACCCACGACGACGGCGCCCCGCTGCGCAGGCTAGGAGGCCGGATTGGCTGAGAAGCGCACCTACAACACGGCAGGACTGGACACTCCGCGGGAGCTGCGGTCCCGGATGCTGCCGAACTTTGGCGCGGACCCCGACGCCTTTGGCCGGTTCGCGGAGCGCTTTGCCCGCTACATGGGCACGGCGAACTTCCTGTTCTACATGACCATCTTTGTGATCGTCTGGGTGGCCATCAACGTCATCGGCCTGTTCGGCCTGCAATGGGACCCCTACCCGTTCATCCTGCTCAACCTTTTCTTCTCCACCCAGGCCTCCTACGCGGCACCCCTGATTCTGCTCGCCCAGAACCGGCAGGACGATCGCGACCGGGTGACCATTGAACAGGACCGGGCCAGGGATGAACGCAACCTTGCGGACACCGAGTACCTGACCCGGGAGGTCGCCGCCCTGCGGATCTCACTGCGGGACGTGGCCACCCGCGACTTTGTCCGTTCCGAACTGCGGTCCCTGCTGGAGGAGCTGGTGAACACCCAGGAGGGCGACGACGAGGAGGCAGCGGACAGGCGCGGCGACAGGTCCAGGGACAGCAGGGGCGCTCCGCGGACCCAGGCCCTGCCGAAGATCCGTTCTGCCCGCCATATTGCTTCAGGCAGCGGTTCGCCCGCTCCCGCCGGCTCCGCAAACACTGCCCCGGCTTCCGGCGGCAGCGCCGGCCCTGGCTCCGCGGGGACCGGTGCAGCCGGAAACAGCCCGTACCGCCGGACACGGTCAGGTTCAGGTAGCTGACAGTGCCCCTGCCCTCGAATGACCAGCTGTTCGCGGCCCTGTCCACCGTGCTGGATCCCGAATTGCGGCGTCCCATCACCGACCTGGGCATGGTCGCTGACGTGCGGATGACCGACACCGGCCGGGTGGCTGCCCTGGTGCGGCTGACAGTAGCCGGATGTCCCCTGCGGGAAACCATCACCGCTGACGCGACCCGGGCCTTGAGCGCGCTGCCCGGCGTGACCGGGGTCGACGTCGAACTAACCGTCATGAGCCCGGAACAGCGGCAGGCCCTGAAGGATCAGCTGAAGGGCACCGGAACCCAACGCGGCATTCCCTTCAACGAGCCGGGGTCGCTGACCAGGGTCTACGCCGTGGCCAGTGGTAAAGGCGGCGTCGGCAAATCGAGCGTCACCGTTAACCTGGCAACAGCCCTGGCCGCCCGGGGCCAACGCGTGGGCATCGTTGACGCAGACATCTACGGTTTCTCAGTGCCGGGGCTGATGGGGATCACGCAGCAGCCTACCCGCGTCGACGAAATGATCCTGCCCCCGGTGGCGTACGGCGTGAAGGTTATTTCCATCGGCATGTTCGTTGCCGGAAACCAGCCGGTGGCGTGGCGGGGACCGATGCTGCACCGCGCGCTGGAACAGTTCCTGACGGATGTGTACTTCGGGGACCTGGACGCGCTGTTCCTGGACCTGCCGCCGGGCACCGGTGACGTGGCCATCTCGGTGGCACAGCTGCTGCCCAAGGCGGAGATCCTGGTGGTGACCACGCCCCAGGACGCCGCAGCCGATGTTGCCGAGCGGGCCGGGGCAATCGCCCTGCAGACCGGGCAGACCGTGGCCGGGGTGGTGGAGAACATGTCCGGCATGGTCCTGCCCGATGGCAGCACCTTGGAGCTGTTCGGCTCCGGCGGCGGGGCGAAGCTCGCCGCGCGGCTTAGCCAGACGGTGCAGCGGGACGTGCCGCTGATGGGCCGGATACCGCTGGATATCGCGTTGCGGGAGGGCGGCGACCGGGGCTCGCCCATTGTGTTGTCGGCACCGTCATCGCCCGGCGCCGTCGCCCTGCAGTCCGTGGCGGACCAGTTGGCCACCCGTCCGCGTGGATTATCGGGCCTGCGGCTGGGCGTCTCTCCCGCCTGATGCAGGCCGTAAGCCGCATGGCTCCAGCCAAGCCGCGGGGGCTACGTGGCTTCGACGTCGAAGGGTGCTGCCTGACCTGGCGCAAGCCGCTGCACCGGTCGGTGGGCGGCCGTTTCGGCTGCCGCCCCGGTAATGGCGGCCACGGCGGCCGGAGCAGCCGTGCCGATAGGCCTGTTGGGGGACGCCGGCATGTCGTCGTCCATCAAGGCGTCGCGGATGATGCGCCGGGGGTCATACTGCCGGGGGTCCAGCTTCTTCCAGTCGATATCGTCCAGGTCGACGCCGGCTTCTTCCTTGATCGTGTCCCGGGCGCCGCTGGCCATCCGGCGCAGCTCCCGAATCAGGTTCCGCAGTTTTTCCGCATATTCCGGCAGGCGCGCAGGACCGATCACCAGGACCGCCACGACGGCGATGATGAGCAGCTCGGGAGCGTTGATACCTAGCACGTAACGAAGATTACCCTTAGCCGATCGAATGCAACGAGTTTGCGAAAGCGGTTTCCCGGAAGGCGGGCCCTACGGGGCTAGTCAACTGAGCCGAATGATGCGGGCCAGGCCGCGCAGGATGCGCGAGCACGGATCCTGCGCGGTGGGTGCTTTTGGGGCCGTTGCGGGCGTTCCCTGCTGCCGGGAGGCGACTCCTCGGGCCAAACCGTTCCGGGTGGGCAGTGGGGCGAAGCCGGCCGTCGAGGCAGCGCCGGCGAGGTGCGTCGCGGCGCTGGTCGACGGGGTGGCACCGGCCAGGTACGCGGTGCCACCGAGCGTTCCGGCCACCGCCAGGGCGGCGGCCGTCAACACCACCCGGCGGGTGGCCCGGCGTCCCCGGTAGGGCAGCCGCAATTCGTCGGTGCCGGACGTGTCAAGTTCCCTGGTCCTGGAAAGGATGCGGGCAGCCAGATCGTTCGCAGGCGGCGGGCATGGGGCAGCGGTCAGCAGGTGCAGTCGTTGCCGCTCACGGGCGACCAGCAAGCGGCAGGACGGGCACACCTGCAGGTGTTCCTCCTGGCGGCGGCGACCTTCGGTGGTCCCGTGCCCGGTGAGGTAGTCCTCTGCAGCGGATCCAAGATGGGGCATGTGAACCTCTAGCGGACTCCCAGAACACGGGGCAACTGGATGCGGGATTTGGCTTTGGTCGGCGTTTCAAGGCTGGCGCGTTGCGGTGCCCGATGCGCCAAAGATTCCCGGAGCATGGTCCGGCCCCGGTGGATCCGTGAACGAACCGTTCCCAGTTTGACGTCCAGCGCCAAGGCCACCTCGTCGTAGGAGAGCCCCTCCAGGTCGCACAGCACCACGGCAGCCCGGAAGTCGGGCGGTAGGGCTTCAAGGGCGGCCTGGATATCGATATCCAGATTGTTGAACTCGAAGCTCCGCTCCGGCCCCGGGTCCCGGCCCGCCAGGCGCGACTCGGCGTCCTCGGCCAGGGCATCAAAACGGATCCGCGTCTTGCGGCGTGCCTGATCGAGGAACAGGTTGGTGGTGATCCGGTGCAGCCAACCGTCCAGGGTTCCGGGCTTGAAGTTGGCGAGCGAACGGAAGACCCGGACAAAGACTTCCTGTGTGAGGTCCTCGGCGTCGTACTTGTTACCGGTGAGGCGGTAAGCGAGACGGAACACCTTGGCGGAGTGGTTCGTGACCACCTCCTCCCAGCTGGGCGGGGTCCAGTCCGCCGGAACGCCCTCCGACCCCACATTCGCCCCGTTGATTTCCGGAGCCGATACTGCTGTATCCATGGCCTCTTCTCTCGGTTCCTGACCTCCGGTATGTCCCGGCTGATGCCGGTCCGTCGGCATTCCTGCCGGCGACATCAGCGATTCGTAGCGACGGCCGGATTGGATTGCCCGTCCACTGCACTTTTTCGGAACGACTTCGTTGGTCCAAGGAGACTTAATCGTCCCAGAGAAAGCTGGATGTTTGCTGACTCCGGTGGGGATTTCGCGCTGGGCGCAGCCGGTGCGGCGAGGCAGTAGGCTGGAAGCCATCTGCCCGCCGTCAGGAAAGTGAACCGCATGAGCGCCGACAAGACCACCAGCTGGTCCTACACCGAGGGACTGCCAGCCGAGGACGAGGTCCTGCTGCGCGCCCGAGAACGCTCTCACGAGCTGGGTGTATCCCCCGTCAGCGCCGGCACCGCCGCAGCCCTGACGGTGCTCGCAGCGGCTTCCAAGGCACAAACGGCAGTGGAAATTGGGACCGGTGCCGGGGTTTCCGGTGTCGCACTGCTGCGGGGGTTGGGACCTCAGTCGGTCCTGACCACCATCGACGTCGACGTGGACCACCTGAAGGCCGCACGGGAGGCTTTCCAGGAATCCGGCTCGCCCGCCAACCGCACCAGGACCATTTCCGGCCGTGCCGCTGATGTCCTGCCTCGGCTCACCGACGCCGCCTATGACCTGGTCTTCCTGGACGCGGACAAGCCGTCGTATCCCGGTTACGTTGAGCAGGCCGTCCGTCTGCTCAAATCCGGCGGACTGCTGATCGTCAACGACGCCCTGGACAAAGACCGGGTGTCAGACCCGGCCAGCCGTGAAGCCGGGACCGTGGTGCTGCGCCAGGTCGGCAAATGGATCCGGGACAATGACCAGCTGATGTCCGCGCTGCTCCCCACGGGAGACGGACTGCTGTTGGCCGTCAAGCGCTGAACCTGACCCACACGCGCCGAGCCTGACCATTCCAGCGCCGGCCGGCCGCTGAGTGCAGGCCGACCGCTCTTACATTGTGTCGGTGCACGGTGGTAAACCGTTGCCATGAGAAACGAAGATCCGGTTCCGGACCTGTCCCAGCTGGCCGGCTTGGAATTGCGGCCCCTTCCCGGCAGCGAACGCCCACCCCTGGCCGGGTTCGTCACCGCAGCCGCCCGGCCCCTGCTGGCAGCGGCACCGGTGGAGGCGACGGTGATCCTGCGCCGTCGGGCGGAGCCGGGTGAGGACGCCTACGCGCGCCGCCTGACTCCCGAGCAACTGGCGGAAGAGTTTGGTGCCGCCCCCGAGGACCTGGACTCCGTGCGAACCACCCTGACCCGGCTTGGGGCCACCATCATTTCCGCTGATCAGGCGAGCCGCCGGGTCCGCGTGGCCGGTTCGGCAGCCGTCATGGCCCGCATTTTCGGCACCGACCTGCAGGAATTTGAGGTCCGGAGCCGGGATGGGCACCCCACAAACCAACGACACCGCAGCGGGCCGCTGAGCGTCCCCGCAGAACTGGACGGTGTCGTCACGGCAGTGCTGGGCCTTGATGACCGGCCCCAGTCCAGGGCCCTGTTCCGGACCGCTTCCGCAGCGGCACCGGTCACCTCCTATACGCCTGTGGAGCTTGGCGCGGTGTACGGCTTTCCGGAGGGTTATGACGGGGCGGGTCAGACGATCGCAATCATTGAGCTGGGCGGCGGCTACGTGCAGGCGGATTTGGACGCCTATTTTGGCCAGCTGGGCTTGTCGACCCCGGACATTTCCGCCGTTGGCGTCGATGGCGGGGCCAACCTGCCGGGGAACGACCCGAACGGCGCGGACGGGGAAGTCATGCTGGACATTGAGGTGGCGGGTGCCTTGGCTCCCGGAGCAACTCTCCTGGTTTATTTTGCGCCGAACACGGACGCAGGCTTCATCGACGCCGTTACCCAGGCCGCTCATGCCAGCCCGACCCCCGCCGCCATCAGCATCAGTTGGGGCCAGGTGGAGGAAGGGTGGACCGAGCAGGCCCGCACAGCCTTCGACCAGGCCCTGCAGGACGCCGTCCTGATGGGGGTCACAGTGACCGCTGCGGCTGGTGACGACGGCAGCAGCGACCGGGCGGCCGACGGACTGGCGCACGTTGACTTCCCGGCCTCAAGCCCGCACGCGCTCGGCTGTGGCGGAACACGGCTGGACGCGGACCCACGCACGGGTACCGTTCGGTCCGAAACGGTCTGGAATAACGGCAGAGGAGCCGGCGCCACCGGGGGCGGAGTGAGTACGGCGTTCCCGCTGCCCGCCTGGCAGTCGGAAGTGACGGTGCCTTCCCCGAACGGTCACGGCGGGCGGGGCGTGCCGGACGTGGCGGCAGTGGCTGACCCGCAGACCGGCTACCGGGTGCGGGTTGATGGGCAGGACACCGTTATCGGCGGCACCAGTGCTGTCTCGCCCCTGTGGGCGGCGCTCGTGGCCCGCCTTGTGCAGGCGACCGGGCAGCCACTCGGACTGATACAGCGCGTGATTTATCCCAGCGCGGCGGCGGCGTCGTCGACGAGCGGCTTCCGGGATATCACCCAGGGCAACAACGGCGCGTTCCAGGCCGGCACCGGGTGGGACCCGTGCACCGGTCTGGGCGTGCCGGACGGAAAGGGGCTCCTGGCCATGCTCAAGCCCAAGGCGGCGTAACGGGCCCCCCGGTGGGTTAGCCGACGACGCCGACCAGGCACTCCTTGAGGTTTGTTGCCTCGGCGGCGTTCAGTTCAACGACCAGGCGCCCACCGCCTTCCAGCGGCACGCGCATGATCAGGCTGCGCCCTTCCTTTGTGACTTCCATCGGTCCGTCACCGGTTCTGGGTTTCATCGCAGCCATTAGGAATTCCCCTTTACAGTATGCAGACGGAAGCCCGTTGCCGGTCCCCCGTCCGCGTCGCAACGTCAGCTCCGGCCGGCACGTCCTGCGCCGGCGGCAACTGGGGCTCATTTTTTGCCCATGTTCTCTCGCTCACACCATTATCGTGCAGAACGAGGTCGGGAGCCAATCGCGCCACCTGGTGGGAATGCGCTTCCCGCCCGTCGTGGCCTCAGGGCGGGTAGTCGCCTCCGCCGGGCAGTTGAGTCCAGGCCCAAAGCCAGGCCACCCAAACGATCTGCAACAGCAGGAACAGCACCAGGACCGCACCGCGGTAGGCCCGCGACCGGGAGATGGCAGCCGCTGCCAACGCCAGCGGGAACAGTGGCAGCAACAGCCGGAAGGTACTGGTTTGGGGATGCAGCACAGCCAGCAGGTAACCGAAGTAAGCCAGGCACCACAACTGCAGGTCAGCCCCCAGGGAACGCACCGATCGGGAGTTCACATACAGCAATGCCAGTAACAGCAGCAGCACCGGCGCCAGGATCCCCAGCACGGGTCCGAAAAGCATCCGCCCGGTATCAAACCAGGGTTGGAACAGGGTAAGGCTTTCGCCCCGCCACGCGGTCTCAGTGTCCGTGTACGCACCAGCGGTGCCGGTTCCGGCCCAGGCGATCACCGGCCAGGCGGCGGCTGCTGCCACGCTGGCCAGCGCCAGGCCGGTTGCCCTGGCAAGTGCGGCGCCATCCCGTCGGAACCGGCGGTCGCGCCACAGGCGCAGCGCCAGATGGGCCAGGACCAAGGCGGCGAAGGGAACCCCGGCCGGGCGGGACAAGCCCAGCAGCAGGACCACCGGAATGGCGGCCAGATAGCGTTGGCGCACCAGCAGGTACAGGGACCCGGCCAGCAGCAGGGTGTTCAGGGACTCCGCATAGGGGACCTGCAGCACCGCTGAGACCGGAAAGGTGGCAAAGAAGATGATGCCCCAGAGGGCTGTGCCCGGTTGGGCGAACAGTCGGAACAGGCGGTCCATCACCAGCACCGCCGCCAAACCGGCGAGCAGTGACACGACCGGAGCAACGTGCAGCCAGTCCGCCCCTGTGACCGTGGAGATCCCCCTCACCAGCAAGGGATAGAGCGGGTAGAACGCCCACTGGTTCTGCTCGACGACGCCGTTCGCGTCGCGGGGCAGCACGGCCGGGTACCCACCGTCGGCGATGCTGCGGTACCAGGTGCTGTCCCAGATGGCGATGAAGTGCAGGTAGTCGGGTTTGGCCGGTCCCCACGGACTGGTGCCCTGGTGCAGCGCGACCGCGGCGAAGATGGCGAAAGAGACCAACCGGGCAGCTAGCCAGACCAAGGTCACCTGCAACCAGCGTGGCCACCGGGCCACTGTGCCGCCGACGAGCTGGCACCAGTGCCACATCCTGCCGTTGACGCCCCGCAGTTCCACCGCAGGAAGCGGCCCCGCGGGTGCCCCAAGCAGCGGGCGCGGCCGAATGGCGTCCACCGGTTCAGGCATCCGGTGCCCCGGCCAGCACATCGTAAACCCAGCAGCCAACCATGTGGTCGTTCACCAAGCCGATCGCCTGCATCATGGCATAGGCGGTGGTCGGCCCGACGAAGCGAAATCCCCTGGCCTTCAGGTCCTTGGCCAACGCGGTTGACTCAGGTGTCGACGAGGGAATCTCCGCCGTCGTCCTGGGGCTGGCGGGACGGTAGGACTGCACGATGTCGGGCAGGGTCGTGCCCTCCGGCAAGGCGAGCACGGCGCGTGCGTTCTGGATGGTGGCGGTGATCTTGGCCAGGTTGCGGACAATGCCGCTGTCCCCCATCAGGCGTTCCACGTCGGCCGGGCCGAACGCGGCCACCCGGGCGGCCTCAAAATTGCAGAACGCGGCACGGAAAGCCTCCCGCTTGCGCAGGATCGTGAGCCAGCTCAGCCCCGACTGGAACGCCTCCAGGCTGAGCCGTTCAAAGAGGTCCCGCTCGCCGCTGACTGGCCGGCCCCATTCCAGGTCGTGGTAGCGCTCGTACTCCGCGCTGGCGGCCATGCCGGCCCAGCCGCACCGGGCCTTTCCGTCGGCGCCGACGACGACGGCGCTCATTCCTGCCGATCCTGCAGGTCCGGAGCGGCGCCGCCCCGCAGCTCCGGCGTGGCGGCGCCGCCGGCGAGCTGCTGTTCAAGCTCGGCTATTCGGCGGTTCCGGACGGCGAGTTGGTCGCGGAGCACGTCGAGCGCCTCATCCACCTGGTCCATCCGGTAACCCCGTAGTCCCAGCGAAAACCGCAACCGGTCCACGTCCGCCGGTTCCGGGTCGGCGGGCAGCAGCACCGGGGGCAGATTGGCCACCGGGTCGTGCAGCCCATCGTGCAGGACAGCGTGATCTGCCTGGCCGGCCGGTTCCCGCAGCCGGAGCACGTACAGCATCACGGCTCCGGCCAGCGCGATGGCCAGGAAGATCAGAAAAAAGCTCACCGCTCCATGGTGCCAGATGCCTTGCTCAGGCCGGGCGCCGCCGCTCGACCGTTCCGCGGAGCACCAGGTCCACGGCCTCCTGCGCCGAGTCGGCAAGCTGGACGATGTCCAGGTCCGGCGCCGAGACCAGCCCGTGCGAGACCAGCGTTGAGCGAATCCACTCCATCAGGGGGGTCCAAAAATCGACACCGATCAACACGATGGGAAAGGACGTCACTTTTTGGGTCTGCACCAGCACCATGGCCTCAAACAGCTCGTCCAGGGTGCCCAACCCGCCCGGCAGCACGACAAAGCCCTGGGCATACTTCACGAACATTGTTTTGCGGGCGAAAAAGTAGCGGAAATTGACGCCCAGGTCGACCCACTTATTCATGCCCTGCTCAAAGGGAAGTTCAATGCCGAGCCCGATCGAAAGCCCCCCGGCCTCGCACGCTCCCTTGTTGGCCGCTTCCATGGACCCCGGGCCGCCACCGGTGATCACGGCGACGTTCGCTTCAGCCAGCAGCCGGCCAACCTCCACGCCGGTCTCGTAATGGGCGGTGCCTGGCCGGGTGCGGGCCGATCCGAACACACTGACCGCGGGACCGATGTTGGCCAACGCGCCGAATCCTTCAACGAATTCGCTTTGGATGCGCAGGACCCGCCAGGGGTCGGTGCTGGTGAACTCACCTCCGGCACGGGTATCGAGCAGCCTGGCATCGGAGGTTGACCCTTTTGCCTGGTCCCGGCGCAGTTCGACGGGACCCCTGCGGCGCGCGGGGGTCTGGTTATCGGGTTCAGTGGGAACGCTCATTCCCCAAGGTTATGTCACGGATCACATGGGTAAATCGCATGTATCTATGTCGTTACGATGTGCCCATTTATTCCGTGAGTCGTTGTAGGTACCTGAACATTAGGTAGATTTTCCCTATGACAAGTCAAGCAGTGGCCCCTGCCCTCGTGGACCTTACCGCCGTAAACAAGCATTTTGGCGCGCTGCACGTCCTCAAGGACATCAACCTGCAGGTGAAAAAGGGCGAAGTGGTGGTCGTTATCGGTCCCTCGGGATCCGGAAAGTCGACCCTGTGCCGGGCCATCAACCGGTTGGAAACCATCGACGACGGTGAGATCCGCATCGATGGAAAGAAGCTCCCTGCCGAAGGCAAGGAACTGGCGCGGCTGCGTGCCGACGTCGGCATGGTGTTCCAGTCGTTCAACCTGTTCGCCCATAAGACGATCCTGGAGAACGTCACGCTGGGACCGATCAAGGTCAAGGGCCTGTCCAAGGCCGACGCGGACAAGGAAGCCATGGCCCTGCTGGAGCGCGTGGGGGTGGGCCAGCAGGCCAGCAAGCTGCCCGCCCAGCTGTCCGGTGGACAGCAGCAGCGCGTCGCGATTGCCCGCGCCCTGGCGATGAAGCCGAAGGTCATGCTCTTCGACGAGCCCACCTCCGCCCTTGACCCCGAGATGATCAATGAGGTTCTGGATGTCATGGTCGGCCTGGCCAAGTACGGCAAGAACATGATCGTGGTCACCCACTAGATGGGCTTTGCGCGCAAGGCCGCTGACCGGGTGGTGTTCATGGCTGACGGCCAGATCGTCGAAGACGACACCCCGGAGGAGTTCTTCACCGCGCCGAAGAGCGAGCGCGCCAAAGACTTCCTCTCCAAGATCCTCACGCACTAGCTGCCGGCGGGCTCATTCCGCCCGGCACGTTGACCTCGCACCGGACCGCTTCGGCGGTCCATTATGAAAGGAACACCATGAAGGCATTTTTTGCCAGGAAACGGCTGGGAGTCGCTGCCGTCGTGGCGGCCTCGGCCATCGCGTTGAGCGCCTGCGGGGGCGGCGCCACGCTGGGCGGCGGGTCAGAACCGACCGTCGCTGAAAAGCCGACCTTCGCCGCCGGGAGCACCATGGAGAAGCTCTCCGGTGCCGGCAAGATTGTCATCGGCACCAAGTTCGACCAGCCGCTCTTCGGCCAGAAGGGCCCGGACGGAAAGCCTGTCGGCTTCGACGTTGAGATCGGCAAGCTCATCGCCGCAAAGCTGGGGATCGCCGCCGACAAGATTGAATGGGTGGAGACAGTCTCCGCCAACCGCGAACCGTTCATCCAGCAGGGCAAGGTTGACCTGGTCGTCGCCACCTACACCATCAGCGACAAGCGCAAGGAAGTTGTTTCCTTCGCCGGGCCGTACTACCAGGCCGGCCAGGCCCTGATGGTCAACAAGGACAACACGGCCATCACCAAGCCGGAGGACGTCAAGGGCAAGAAGGTGTGCTCGGTGACGGGTTCGACGCCGGCCGCCACCATCGTGGACAAGTACGGTGCCGAGCTGGTGCCGGTCGCCAAGTACGCCGACTGCTTGGAGCCGCTGCGCAACAAGCAGGTTGAGGCGGTCACCACCGACAACGTCATCCTGGCCGGCTTTGTCGACAAGGAGCCCGACGCGTTCAAGCTGGCCTCCGACTAGACCTTCACCAAGGAGCCGTACGGCATTGGGCTGAAGAAGGAAGACACTGCCTTCCGTAACTGGATCAATGACCAGCTGGAAGCCGCGTCAAAGGACGGCGACTACAAGAAGGCCTGGGAGGCGACGGCAGGCAAGGTCATCAAGACCGCCCCTGAACTGCCCGCCCTCGACCGTTACTGATTCTCCTGCGGTGGCTGCCGACGGCGGCGGGTTCCGGTTTTCCCGGATCCGTCCCGACGGCAGCCACCGCGGCATTTCCTGCTTGCTGCCGCCGCCAAAGGACCCCTATGCAAGTCATTCTTGAGAACCTTCCCGCGTACTGGGACGGATTCCTCCGCACCCTCTTCCTGTCAGTCGTTTCAGGCATCCTGGCCCTGATCGTTGGCACCATCCTCGCCGCGGCCCGGGTCTCGCCCGTGGCGGCGCTGCGGGGATTCAGCATGTTTTACGTGGAGGTCATGCGCAATACGCCACTGACCATCGTGTTCTTCTTCTGCGCCGTCGTGCTCCCCCGGCTGGGTGTGACGTTCCAGCAGTTCGAGCCGGCCGCGATCCTGGCCCTGAGCGCCTATACCAGCGCCTTCGTTGCGGAGGCGGTGCGTTCCGGCGTGAACAGCGTCCACGTCGGCCAGGCCGAGGCCGCCCGCAGCATCGGCATGAAATTCAGCCAGACCCTGACCCTGATCATCCTGCCGCAGGCCCTGCGCACAGTGGTTCCGCCCATGATCAACCTGCTGATCGCGCTGGTGAAGAACAGCTCCATCGCCGGTGGCTTTTACGTCATGGAACTCTTCGGCTACGGCCGGCAACTGGCGAACGCCAACGGCAACGCCGTCCTATGGGTACTGCTGGGTGTGGCAATCTTCTATCTGCTCATCACCGTACCGCTGGGCATCCTGGCCGGCCGTGTCGAACGAAAGGTGGCGATCGCGCGATGACGTCAGTCCTTTATGACGTTCCCGGGCCCAAGGCCCGACGCAACTCCCGTATCGCCAGCATCGTTGGAGCGCTGGTCATCCTCGCCGGCGCCGCGTGGGGAGTCAGCACCCTGGCCCGTCAGGGCCTGTTCAATGCCGACCGGTGGGACATCTTCTCGCAGGCCGTCGTGTGGCAGTTCCTGGTGCAGGGCATTGGCGCGACCCTGTCCGCTGCCGCCCTGGCCGCCGTGATCGCCGCGGTGCTGGCCTTCGGCGTCGCGCTGCTGCGCATGTCCGACGTGACCTGGATCCGCGTGCCCGCCACCGTGGTGCTGGAGTTCCTGCGCGGCATGCCTGTGGTGCTGATGATGTTCTTCATCCTGCTGGTGTTCGGATCCAGCGCTTTCGTGGCAGTCGTCGCCGGGCTCGCGCTCTACAACGCAGCCATTTTCGCTGAGATCCTGCGCGCCGGCATCCAATCGCTGCCGAAGGGGCAACGGGAGGCCGGGCTTGCGATCGGCCTGACCAGCTTCAAGACCCGCGTCCTGGTCGAATTGCCGCAGGCCGTCCGGCGCATGCTGCCGTCCCTGGTAGCCCAGCTGGTGGTGCTGCTGAAGGACACCTCGCTCGGGTACATCGTCACCTATGAGGAACTGCTGCGAAAGGTCAACATTCTCAGCGACTTCTATGGCGCCAAGTACCTGTTCTCGGTGTTCTTTGTTGGTGCCGCGCTGTACATCCTCATCAATCTGACGGTTTCCCGCATCGCGATCTGGATTGAGCGACGGGGATCCAAGAAGGCCGCCGGAGGGGTGGCCGCGGCAACAACCTCGGTCCGGCCCACGGCCGAGTCCACCACGCTGTAGGCCCAGGCCGACAGCAGCACGCGAAAAGCCCCGCCCGGACCAGGAAGCCGTTCTCCAGTGTCCGGGCGGGGCTTTGACCATTGCGCCAAAAGCAGTGCTAGCTGAGCCAGCGCGTGAGTGCTGCCAGGCAGGCGCGGATGTCCCCGGCCTCTACGTGTTCGTCGTCGCTGTGCGCCAGCAGCGCATCGCCCGGGCCAAAGTTCACGGCCGGAATGCCCAGTTCACTCAGCCGCGCCACGTCGGTCCAGCCGTACTTGGGCTTCGGCTCGGCCCCCACCGCTGCCACGAAGCTCGCCGCGGCCGGCGCGTTCAGCCCTGGCCGCGCCCCGGCAGCGGCGTCGGTACGGACGACGTCGAACCCTGCCAGGACCTCCCGGACATGCTCCTCGGCCTGGTCCGGGGACTTGTCGGGCGCGAAACGGTAGTTCACCTCGACCACGCAGCCGTCCGGAATGACATTGCCGGCCGTTCCGCCGGCGATTTTGACCGCGTTCAGGCTTTCCCGGTAATCCAGCCCGTCGACCGCCACGGTCCGCGGCTCGTAATCCCGCAACCGTGCCAAGATCCCGGCAGCAGCGTGAATCGCGTTTTCGCCCATCCAGGCCCGGGCGGAGTGGGCCGCCTTGCCGGTGGTGCGAACTTCGAAGCGGCTGGTGCCGTTGCAGCCACCCTCCACGGTTCCATCCGTTGGTTCCAGCAGGATGCCAAAGTCGGCCCGGAGCCACTCGGGGAAGTTGCGGACCAGCCGGCCCAGCCCGCTCTTCTCGGCCTCCACTTCCTCGTGGTCGTAGAACACAAAGGTGATGTCCTTGGTCGGTTCCGTCAGGGCTGCCGCCAGCGCCAACTGCACGGCCACGCCGCCCTTCATGTCGGTAGCGCCGCGGCCGTACAGCACCTCACCGTCCCAGGTGGCCGGAACAGTCCCGCGGGAGCCGGGCGTGGTGGGCAGGGGCACGGTGTCCAGGTGGCCCGCCAGGATTACCCGCTCGGAACGGCCCAGCCGGGTGCGGGCGCACACGGCATCTCCATCGCGCAGCACCTCCAGATGCGGCAACCGGCGCAGCGCTGCCTCCACAGCGTCGGCCAGCGGCGTTTCCCTCCCTGAGACGGAGGAGTAGTCAATCAGGGCGGCGGTCAACAGGGCCACATCCTGGCCCAGGTCCAAAGCAGAAGTCACCCTGTCAGCTTAGCCACCGGTGCCAGGGCTGGCCTCCGTCCGGGCCGGCGGCCGGGGTTCGTTGAACCCGGCCTCGTCCGGGCCGGCGGCCCGGCCTCGGTAGGATGGATGCATGACTGAGACAGCGCCCGGCACCGCCTCCGCCCCACTGCCCGATCCCTCCGACGCCGGGCGTGCCGCCTCCGGGTTCGGCTTGGCCACGGTCACCGACGGCGGCACCGTGCTCGATGCCTGGTTCCCCGCGCCCCGACTGGGAATCACGGTTGGCAGCCTGGGCGCTGCGCCCGAGGCGGATCCGGAACTGCTGGCCCTGGCCGAGACCGGAACGGACCCGGACCGGGGCGTCGGGCAAAAAGTCGTCTTCGCACAAATCGACCTGGATGCCCCGCCGGTCGACACCGTCGACGCCTACCTTCGGTTGCACCTGCTTTCGCATCGCCTGGTCACGCCGAACAGCATCAACCTGGACGGCATCTTCGGAAGACTTCCCAACGTGGTCTGGACCAACTTCGGCCCGGCCGCCGTCGACGGGTTTGACGTCACCCGTGTTCGGTTGCGTCGGCGTGGGCACGTCACCGTGCACGGCGTGGACAAGTTCCCCCGAATGGTCGACTACGTACTGCCCGACGGTGTCCGCATCGCCGACGCCGACCGCGTGCGGCTTGGCGCGTACCTGGCCTCCGGGACCACTGTCATGCATGAGGGCTTCGTCAATTTCAACGCAGGTACCCTCGGAACCTCAATGGTCGAGGGCCGGATCTCCGCCGGCGTCGTCGTGGGAAACGGGACCGACGTCGGCGGTGGGGCCTCCATCATGGGCACGCTCTCCGGTGGAGGCAAGGAAAAAATCACCCTCGGCGAGCGGGTGCTGCTGGGCGCGAATTCGGGCGTCGGGATCAGCATCGGGGATGACTCCGTGGTTGAGGCGGGGCTGTATGTCACCGCCGGGACCCGCGTACGGCTGGTTGGACCCAAGGACGCTGACGGCGAGGACACCACACGCATCGTCAAAGCCAGCGAACTCTCCGGCGTGCCCAATCTGCTCTTCCGCCGCAACTCGACCAGCGGCGAAGTTGAAGTCCTCCCCCGCAAGGGCCAGAGCGTCGAGCTGAACGCTGCCCTGCACAGCAACTGAGCCCTGCGGCAGCGATTCCAAAGGTAGTTAGGTGAGAACTCCTCGACGGCGGGCGCATGCCCTGCTGGTTTGGCTGCTGTTCCTCGGAGTCGTGCTGGCCCTGATCGTCGCGGGCGGCATCTGGGTGGTCAACGTCTTCCGGCCGCCCGAGCGGCCCTTAACCGTCGGCTGTACGGCGGACGCCGGAGGGACGACGTACCGCCTGGCCCCTGACCAGGCCGCCAACGCCGCCCTCATCACGGCCCTGTCCGTTCAGCGCGGTCTGCCTGCACGCGCCGCGTCCATTGGCTTGGCCGTGGCACTGCAGGAGTCCAAGCTGCGCAACATCCAGCACGGTGACCTGGATTCGGTGGGACTGTTCCAGCAGCGCCCGTCCCAGGGGTGGGGCACGATCAACCAACTGCTGGACCCGGTGTACGCAACCAACGCGTTCTTTGACGAGCTGGAAACCGTGCCGGGTTATGAGACGCTGCCAATCACCGACGCAGCCCAGATTGTTCAGCGCTCCGCCTACCCGCAGGCTTATGCGCAGCGGGAGGACCAGGCCAAGGCCTTTGCCTCCGCTCTGACCGGACTGTCCCCGGCGACGCTCAGCTGCACGCTGGAGGCCCCTCCTGCCGCCGGGAATCCCAGCGCCGTCGTTGCCGGACTGGAGGAAGGCTTCGGCCCCATCACTGCTTCCGTGGACGCCACAGGAGTCACCCTGACAGCCACCGGCTCCGCCGGCTGGAGCTACGCCCAGTGGGCGGTCGCCAACGCGGCAAACCTCAACATCACGGAAGTGGCGTTCGACGGATTCCGCTGGACCAGGACCGATAACGACCAGGGCCACAATCGCGGCTGGCAGGCCTCATCCGCCCCGGCCGATACGGTGCGGATCACCGTGAACGCGCTACGGCCATAGGAACGTTGCATTCGACCCGTCCCGGGCGTGCCACGACGGCCCCTCGCCCCTGGTTCTGCCGCGGGCCGGCCGTCGGGCGCCGACGCTCAGACGAGCAGCTCGACCACGGGTTGGACGTAACTGCGGAAGTTCTGCTGGTCATCCAGGAGATGTTGGCTCATCAGGATCCGGTCTGGCTCCATCAGCCAGGCCCGGGGTTCTGCCAGCGGCAATTCGAGGATGGTCAGCGAGAAATCCCGGGCGTTGCGGCCCAGTTCCATCTCCCGATCCTGCACCAGCTCGGCCAGAATGTCGGTGGCACCCAGCGACTCCCGCTCGGCAGACAGGCGGGCATACTCGCTTTGCCGCTCCCGCGCCCAACTGAGCGCGGAGCCAAAGTGCGCCTGCAAGGCCCGTTGCAGGGCTGGCCGGTGTGAAAAGGCGGTGAACATGGGCGGGGCCAGTTCGGGGCGCATCCGCGGATGGTGCTGCAGCAGGTCGGCCCACCACTGCTCCCACTCGGTGCGCAGCGCCGCCACTCCGCCGACTTTGGCGGTGAGCTGGGAGGCGTCCGCGGCGCGGATCGCCGGTTGGGCGGGCGCGACGGCGGGAAAGCCGACGGCGCCCAGTCCCGTGACGTCCCGCAGGTAGAGGGCAAGCATCAGGGGACCGGATGTGTCCATGGTGATGCGCCAGCCGGGACCACCGGTGTGATGCATTGCTGCCTCCTTGGCGCTCGGGCGTCGGTGCGCCGCTTTGTCAGGGTACTTGATCAGCGGCCGGCAAGCGACGCGAGATGGACGGCCAGTACGCCCCTGGCGGTCTCCGAGGACGTCCAGTCCGGATGAAGCAGCATGTGCAGCGCGAGTCCATCGGTCAGGGCGAGCAGGCGTTCGGCTTCCATGACGGGGTCGGCTCCTGCGGGCGCTCCTGGGTGGTCCAAAATGGCCAGGATGATGCGGCCAATGACGACGGCGATGCTGCGGTGGTTCCGTTCCGCCTCGGCCCGGTAGCTGGCGTTCGTGCGGGCGGCTGCCAGGAATGCCAACCGTACGCTGGCCTCCCTGCGACGCTCCTGGTCCTCGGGCAGCAGCGCAGCCAAGACCTCGACCAGGGCAGCCACGTCCCCCGCCGCGCCGGGGTCGCGATCCAGGGCTGTTGCCATCCGCTCTTCCAGGCGCGTGCGCATCCGGTCGGTGGCAGTGGCAAAGGTGAAAACCATCAGTTCGTTCTGGCCATCGAAGTAGTGCCGCACCGATCCCAGGGCCAGGTCCGCTTCCTCTGCCACAGTCCGCAGCGACGCCTGTTCCAGTCCAGCCGCGGAGACCACCCGCATCACGGCGTCCACCACTGTCAGGCGGCGCACGTCCGGGTCCACGATTTTGGGCATAACTACTTTTTAGCACGGCTGTACTTTGTTGCTGGCACAACCGCGCCAGCGTGGCCGCCGGACCTGCCCTGAGTGGAGGGCCCGGCCCGGGAGGCTGCCGGTAGGCTGGGGGCATGAAAGTTTTGGTCACCGGCGGTACCGGTTACATTGGCTCGCACACGGTCCTCTGCCTGCTGGAAGCCGGGCATCAGGTCGCCGTGGTGGACAACCTGATCAACTCCAGTGCCGAATCCCTCCGGCGGGTGCAGGAACTGACGGGCCAGGACATCAGCTTCCACCACGTTGACCTGCTGGACGAGGCAGCCCTGACGGGCGTGTTCGCCACCGAGGAGGTGGATGCGGTCATCCATTTCGCCGGCCTCAAGGCGGTCGGCGAATCGGTGCAGAAACCGCTGCAGTACTACCACAACAACGTCAGCGGCACGATCAGCCTGCTGCGGGTGATGGACGCCTTTGACGTGCGCACCATCGTCTTCTCCTCCTCGGCCACCGTGTACGGCGAGAAGAATCCGGTGCCATACATCGAGAAGATGGACATCGGCGCCAACAACCCGTATGGGCGGACCAAGGAGCAGGTGGAGGACATCCTCAGTGACATCGGCGCGGCCGATGACCGCTGGCACGTCGCGCTGCTGCGCTACTTCAACCCGGTGGGCGCCCACGAATCCGGCCGGATCGGCGAGGACCCGCTCGGCATCCCGAACAACCTGGTGCCCTTCATCGCCCAGGTCGCCGTGGGCAGGCGGGATAAGCTGATGGTCTTCGGCGGTGACTACGATACCCCTGACGGCACTGCACTGCGCGACTACATCCACGTCATGGACCTGTCCGAGGGACACGTGGCGGCGGTGGACTACGTCGCCGCCACGGCAGGCGTACATCGGTGGAACCTGGGCTCCGGCATCGGTTCGTCAGTCTTCGACGTGCTGCATGCCTTTGAACGTGCGGTCGGCCATCCGCTGCCCTACGAGGTGGCACCGCGCCGTGCCGGCGACCTGCCCGGTTTCTGGGCTGACCCCTCCGCAGCCCTGGCGGATCTCAGCTGGTCCACCACCAAGACCCTTGACCAGATGTGCGAGGACCACTGGCGCTGGCAAAAGAACAACCCGAACGGTTACGCGGCCTCCTAGCGCGACCCCGCCACCGGAATCAACGACGGCGGCCCGCCTCCCCGAAAGGGGACGGGCCGCCGTCGTCGTATTCCTCCTACGGCCGGACCTGCTGGACGCAGGTCCGGGTGCCGCAGGTCAGCGGGTCGGGTACATCCGCTCGGTCTCCCCCGTGTACAGCTGGCGGGGGCGGCCGATCTTGGTCTGCGGGTCCTTAATCATTTCGCGCCACTGCGCGATCCAGCCGGGCAGGCGGCCGATGGCGAACAGCACGGTGAACATCTTCTCCGGGAAGCCCATCGCCTTGTAGATCAGGCCGGTGTAGAAGTCGACGTTCGGGTACAGCTTGCGGGAGATGAAGTAGTCGTCGGTCAAGGCCACTTCCTCAAGGCGCATCGCGATGTCCAGGAGCTCATCGTTGCCGCCGAGCTTCTCCAGGATCTCGTGTGCGGTGGCCTTCACGATCTTGGCCCGCGGGTCGTAGTTCTTGTACACCCGGTGCCCGAAGCCCATCAGCTTGACCCCGGATTCCTTGTTCTTGACCCGCTCCACGAACTTCTCCACCGGCTCGCCGCTGTCGCGGATCTGGCGCAGCATGTTCAGCACGGCCTCGTTGGCGCCGCCGTGCAGCGGACCGAAAAGGGCGTTGATGCCCGCGGAGATCGACGCGAACATGTTGGCGTTCGAGCTGCCTACCAGGCGGACGGTGGAGGTCGAACAGTTTTGCTCATGGTCCGCGTGCAGGATCAGCAGCAGGTCCAGGGCCTTGACCACGGTGGGATCCAGCTCGTAGGGCTCCGCCGGGAAGCCGAAGCTAAGGCGCAGGAAGTTCTCCACCAGGTTCATGGAGTTGTCCGGGTAAAGCATCGGCTGGCCCATGGACTTCTTCAGTGCGTAGGCAGCGATCACCGGCATCTTCGCCAGCAGCCGGTAGGTGGAAAGCTCCACCTGCTCGTCGTCGAACGGGTCCAGGGAGTCCTGGTAGAACGTGGACAGCGCCGATACGGCTGAAGACAGCACGGGCATCGGGTGTGCGTCGCGCGGGAAACCGCCAAAGAAACCCTTCAGGTCCTCGTGCAGCAGCGTGTGGCGACGGATCCGCTCGTCGAAAGCCTTCAGCTCCGCAGCCGTCGGCAGGTTGCCGTAGATCAGCAGGTAGGAGACTTCAAGGAAGTTGGAGTGCTGGGCCAGTTCCTCAATGGGGTAACCGCGGTAACGCAGAATCCCCTGGTCACCGTCAATGTAGGTGATGGCCGAGGTGGTTGCGGCGGTGTTCATGAAACCGGGGTCGAAGGTGACCGCACCGGTATGCTTCAGCAGTTTGGATACGTCGTAGCCGGCGTTACCCTCTACTGCTTCAATCCGCGGAAGCTTCAGCTCGCCGCCGTCGTAGCGCAGTGAGGCGCCCGTCGATTCAGACATGGAGTCCCCTTCAGAAGGTTGACCCGCCCCGCACAGGGGCAAGGTAGTTACTTAAGAAACTACCGCCCGGTATGCCGTCAGCACTAATCTTCCGACCGTATTTGGGGGCGAATAACGTCTGAATGTGTCGACCATCACACTCCGGCGGACAGGCGGTGTGCAGCAGCGGCGATGCGCTCGTCACTGCCGGTGAGCGCAACCCGGACGTACCCATTGCCCGCATCGCCGTAGAACACGCCGGGACCGGCCAGGATGCCCCGTTCGGCAAGCCGCTGCACGGTGGCCCAGGTGTCCTCCCCCGCTGTACACCACAGGTACAGTCCCGCCTCGGAGTGCTGCACCTCCAGGCCGAAGGCCCGCAGCGCCGGCAACAACAGCTCCCGCCGTGCCCGGTAACGGTCCTTCTGGGCCCGCACGTGTGAGTCCTCCCCGAGGGCCACGCGCATGGCTTCCTGCACCGGATAGGGCACGATCATGCCTGCATGCTTGCGGCTGTTGACCAGGTTTGCGATCAGGTCCGGGTCGCCGGCAGCAAAGGCTGCCCGGTAACCGGCGAGGTTGGACTGCTTGCTCAGCGAGTACACCGCCAGCAGTAGTTCGTTGGTTCCGCCGCTTACCTGGGGGTCAAGCACGCTGGGCACCGGCTGCCCGCCCCGGTCAGGGTCCCACGGTCCCCAGCCCAGCTCGGCGTAGCACTCATCCGAAGCCACGACGGCGCCCAGCGCCCTGGCGGCATCCACCAGGATCCGCAGTTGGTCGGTGTTCCGGACGATCCCGGTGGGGTTGGCTGGGGAATTCACCCACACCAGCCGTACCCGGGATCGGGTTTGCTCATCCAGTTCATCCAGGGAATCGGCGGCAACGGGGGTGGCGCCGGCGATAACGGCGCCCATGTCATAGGTGGGGTATGCCACCGTGGGACGAACCACCACATCCCCTGCGCCCAGGCCCAGCAGAAGGGGCAGCCAGGCCACCAGTTCCTTTGACCCGACGGTGGGCAGCACCGCCTGCGGGTCCAATCCCGCAACACCGCGCCTGCGCTCAAACCAGTCGACGACGGCTTGCCGCAGGGCTGTGGTGCCGTGCGTGGTGGGATACCCCGGAGCGTTGGCGGCGCCGGCCAGCGCCTGCCGCAGTACCTCCGGGGTGGCGTCCACGGGGGTGCCGATGGAAAGGTTCACGACTCCGTCGGGGTGTCCCGAGGCGAGCTTCAGGTAAGGCGCCATGGCGTCCCACGGATAGTCGGGCAGGGCCAGGCCGAAGGGGCGGGAGGCGTCCTGTTGGATGGCCGCCGAGGAGGTGGTCATGGAACGGGTCAGCCCTGGTTCTGCGGCGGCAGGACGGCGATGATGGGGTGGTCCCGGTGGGTGTTGCCGATTTTGGCGGCACCGCCGGGGGAACCGAGTTCGTCGAAAAACTCCACGTTCGCCTTGTAGTATTCGGCCCACTCGTCCGGAGTGTCATCTTCGTAGTAGATGGCTTCCACGGGGCACACGGGCTCGCAGGCTCCGCAGTCGACACACTCGTCGGGGTGGATGTAGAGGGAACGCTCGCCTTCGTAAATGCAGTCGACGGGGCATTCCTCAATGCATGCCTTGTCCTTGACATCAACGCACGGCTGCGCGATTACATACGTCACGTCCCGACCTTCCCTAGCAATTTTTGCTGCGCCCTCATGGGCCTGTGCTCGCCTTTATTATCCCCCACTATTCCTCACGCCCGGGCCGCCGCCCAGTTTGGCGACTTACTATGAACTGGTGGAACTTCCGGCAGAGCGACTGCAGCGCATCCCGCTGGGCGCCCGGGTCGTGGTGCGCTACCGGATTCCCGGTGGCCTTACTGACGTGCTCGGCGAGCTGCAGGACCGGGATGCAAGCAGCTGCACGGTCCTGACCCGTCGCGGCCCGGTCACCGTGGCGCTGGCGGACGTCCGGGCCGCCAAGCCCGTGCCACCGGCCCCCGCACGACGCGGCCCGGCCCCCGGCCCCGGGGACCAGGACTAAGACCAGGACTAAGACCAGGACCGCCAGGACCGCCAGGACCGCAGGGAACGCTGATGGCCAGGAGTCCGCTAGCCGGCCTGGACGCCGTGGGGAGCTGCGTCGGCGACGGCGTCGGGCAGGACCTTGAGCCGACGCAGCGGAGAAAACCAGACGGCAGCGACCGGAGCGAGGCCGGCTATGGCTGCAAGCCACAGGGTGGGCAGTTCGCCGACCACCCCGGCCAGGAATCCGGCCAGGAGGGCCGCCATCGGCATCACCCCGTACACGACGAAGCGGATGGACGCGTTCATCCGCCCCAGCAGCCGCGGCGGGCAGATCCGCTGCCGCATGCTCACCTGGAGGATGTTGTAGGCGAGGGCACCAAAGTCCATCAGCGCCTGTGAGAGAGACAGCAGTCCAATCGAGAGCCAGCCCGGTCCTGCCACGGCCACAGCAACCGGAGTGAGCAGTACTGCTACGGCTGCCAGAAGCGCGGAAAAGGGAATGAGCGTGCCTTCCCCTATGCGCCGGGCCAGGGCCGGGGCCCACAGCGCGCCCAACAGCCCGCCCACCGAACCCGCCGAAAGGATCAGGCCCAGGCCCGAGGCTCCCAGGTTAAGGTGGCGCAGGACCACGACTGGCAGCAGGGTGAAGATCATGGCCGAAAAGAGGTTCAGTCCCGCGGTGCACATCACAATACGGCGCAGCAGTTTGTGGTGGGCCACAAACTCCAGGCCCTCGCGGATCTCGGTCCGGAGAGGACGCCTATCCGCGGCGGACCGGGGCTGCTCGGTGTCCTTGGCGCCGGTCAGCAGCAGCGCCGAGGCCAAATAGCCAACCGCCTCGCCCAGGAACAGCACTGGTGCGCTGATCACGGCCAGCAGGCCGCCACCCAGGGCGGGTCCGCCGATGCGGGAAATCTGGGCGGTGGCCTCCAACCTGGCGTTGGCTCCGGCGATTTGGCGCCCCGGAAGGAGCACGGGCAGGAAACTTTGGTACGCGACGTCGAAGAAGACGGTCGCCGCACCCACCACCGCCGCCACCAGGTAAAGCTGCCAGATCTCCAGCACGTGCCACCACCACAGCAGCGGAATGGACAGCATCGCGGCCGCGCGGAGCAGGTCGGCCAGGATCATCACCCGGCGTTTCCGCCAGCGGTCCACCCAGGCTCCTGCAGGCAGGCCGAGGATGAGGAAGGCGATCGTGGAGGAAGCGGTCAACGTCCCAACCTCCACAGTGGAGGCCCCCAGAAGCAGCACGGCGAGCACCGGGATGGCCACCTGTCCCAGTTGTGTGCCCAGGACGCTGAGGGTCTGTCCGGACCACAGCCTCAGGAAGCTGCCATTCCGCGACAGGGACGTGAAGGCTGCAGTTGGAGGCGGCGGGACCTCGGGGACGCTGTCGGTCACGCCTTCAGTGTCGGCGACTGATTGGCATATGTCAATCAGTCCTACCGGGTTGGCCTAGGCTGGGTTCATGGACAGAAGCCAGGACCGGAAGCCGGAAACGGGCCGGGGCGAAAATCCTCCCGCCGCGGAGGGAACGGCGGAAAGCAGTCGGCCCGCTGTACCGGATGCAGCGGGCCAGGAGCGGTCCCGTGCGTTGAGTTCCCCCTTGCGCTTGCGGATCCTCCGCCTGTGCCTGCATGAACCTCAAACCAACAAGGAGTTGGCGGCCCTGCTCGGCCTGCAACCGGCGACGGTGCTGCACCATGTACGGACGCTGGTCCGCACCGGGTTCCTGGTCCCGCAGCAGGCACGTACCGGCAAGCGCGGTGCCCGTGAAATTCCCTACCTTGCCAGCCGCCTGTCCTGGCGGACACCCGTAAACGGGGCCGGGCCGGTCCTGATCGAAACGCTGCTGCAGGAGATCCGGACGGTCCCCGAAGAACAGCTTCGGATCTGGCGCCTCGGCGTTAAACTGAACGACGCCCACCGGCAGGAGTTGCTGGAGCGGTTGAACGACATTGCCCAGGAGTACGCAGCCCTTCCGGCCGATCCGGATGGCACCCCGTTCTCGCTGTTCCTGGCAGCCCATCCGGAGCAGCAGCCTGTGTCAGGGATTGCGGCGGAGGACGAACCAGGCGAGCACGACCGCCAGCACGGTGCATAGCGCGCTGCCGTAAAGCCAGAGCGCACCCTGCAGGTTGGCGATGATCAGGCTGTAGCCGTTGCGTGGTGCGGCAAGCAAACCGGCAAGGGCATAGGCAACACCGCCTGTGACGGCCGACAGCCACGCAGCCCTGCCCCACAGCCCAACGAAGACGGCGGCCGATATCAGCAGCAGCAGGGCCGCCACCGCCCCCCAGGGCAGCACCATGTTGCCCTGATAGAGGGCGCGCCCGTGCAGGGCCGTGCCCAGCAGCGCCACCAACAGGCCGGCTGCAGCTGCGACCACGAGCCGTACCGGCAGGCGTGGGGTCGGCGCGTCACGCATCGGTGCCCGCGTCGACGGGCTGGAACGACTCTCGCCCGCTCAGTTCCCGCGAAACGCCGTCGGACAGGGCAAATCGTTGTCCCGGCAGCACCGTGAGCTGCGTGCGGTGTGCCCGCATGGCTGCCGTCTTGGCCGCGAGGTCCCCGTCGACGTCTATAACGGCAGCGCCCGGTTCCAGCGGCCGCTCCGGACGGTCACTGACGATGGTGTAGGCCAGCGGCACCCGCCACGGGTCCAGCGCTCCGGCACCCACGGCAATATCGGCGGCGAGTTCGACGGCCTGCAGCGCCATCGCGGCGGTGCGTACGTGGTCGGGGTGTCCGTAGCCGCCGTCGGCCGCATAGGTCACAACTACGTCGGGCTTCAGCCGCCGGATCAGGGCGGCGGCGTGCGCGGCCGTTTCCTCGAGCGGAGCCAGGGAAAACGACCCCGGGAGTACCGTCGCTGCCGGCTGGGCACGCCCGTCCGGTCCCCACGACATGCCGGAATCGCGGTAGATGACATCCGGACCAGTGCCTGCCTTGGCCGCACCGGAGCCTAGCCAGAAGGCGTCCGCAATGCCCAGGGCGGCAACGGCGTCCGCCAGTTCCTGCTCGCGCACGGCAGCGAGTCCGGATCCGTCGTCGGCGTTGCCGGGCTGCCCCACCTCAAGGTGCCGCAGTTCCGGTGGAATCACTTCACCGAGTTCACCGCGGGTGCTGGTCAGGAGGTACACCAGCGCTCCCGAGCGGGCGAAGGCCGCCATCGTTGCGCCAGTGGTGATGCTCTCGTCGTCGGGGTGGGCGTGCAGGAAGAGCAGCCGGGCACGGCCGTCGGGCGAGGCTGCCGTTAACGGCAGCAACCCGCCCTTCGGGACAGGAAGGGCGGGTTGCTGGTTCATGCTTCCATTCTGCCTGACCGCATGGCCGGGCAGCGCGGATCAGGACTTGGCGCGGGCGCGGTACGCCTTGGCACGCTCGCTGGCGTCCAGGATGAGCTTGCGGATGCGGATGGACTCCGGAGTGACCTCAACACACTCGTCCTCACGGGCGAATTCCAGTGATTCCTCCAGCGTGAGCTGGCGCGGCGGGGTCAGGTTCTCGAAGGTGTCCGAGGAGGCTGCGCGCATGTTGGTGAGCTTCTTTTCCTTGGTGATGTTGACGTCCATGTCATCGGCGCGGGAGTTCTCGCCGACGATCATGCCCTCGTACACCTCGGAGGTGGGCTGGACAAAGAAGGAGCCGCGTTCCTGCAGGTTGATCATCGCGAACGGAGTGACGACACCGGAACGGTCAGCGACCATGGAGCCGTTGGTCCGGTACTCGATGGGTCCGGCCCACGGCTCGTAGCCTTCGGCGATGGACGCAGCAATGCCGGCACCGCGGGTGTCGGTGAGGAACCGGGTGCGGAAGCCGATCAGGCCACGGGCGGGAACGATGAATTCCATCCGGACCCAGCCGGTGCCGTGGTTGGCCATGTTGGTCATCCGGCCCTTGCGGGCTGCCATCAGCTGGGTGACCGCGCCGAGGTATTCCTCGGGAACGTCGATGGTCATGTGCTCCATCGGCTCGTGCACCTTGCCGTCGATGGTCTTGGTGACCACCTGCGGCTTGCCGACGGTCAGTTCGAAGCCTTCACGGCGCATCTGCTCGACCAGGATGGCCAGCGCCAGTTCGCCACGGCCCTGGACTTCCCAGGCGTCCGGACGCTCGGTCGGCAGCACGCGCAGGGACACGTTACCGATCAGTTCCTTGTCCAGCCGGTCCTTGACCTGGCGGGCGGTGACCTTGGCGCCCTTGACGCGGCCGGCCAGCGGGGAGGTGTTGATACCGATGGTCATGGAGATGGCCGGGTCATCAACGGTGATCAGCGGCAGGGGCTGCGGGTTGTCGATGTCGGTCAGGGTTTCACCGATGGTGATGTCTTCGATACCGGCGACGGCGACAATTTCACCCGGTCCGGCGGACTCGGCCGGAACGCGCTCCAGGGCCTTGGTGGCCAGCAGTTCGGTGATCTTGACCGACTTCAGGGTGCCGTCGTGACGGGCCCAGGCGACGGTCTGCCCCTTGCGCAGGGTGCCGTTGAAGATGCGCAGCAGCGCCAGGCGGCCGAGGAACGGGGAGGCGTCCAGGTTGGTCACGTGGGCCTGCAGCACGCCGTTCGGGTCGTACGTCGGGGCGGGGATGTGATCGATGATGGCCTTGAACAGGGGCTCGAGGTCCTCGTTCGAGGGCGCTGATCCGTTCTCGGGCTGCTCCAGGGAAGCGGCTCCGACCCGGGCTGCGGCGTAGACGACGGGTACGTTGAGCACGGCGTCCAGGTCCAGGTCCGGAACCTCGTCGGCCAGGTCGGAAGCGAGGCCCAGGAGCAGGTCCATGGACTCGTGCACAACCTCGTCGATGCGGGCGTCGGGGCGGTCGGTCTTGTTGACCAGGAGGATGACGGGCAGCTTGGCCGCCAGCGCCTTACGCAGCACGAAACGGGTCTGCGGCAGCGGACCCTCTGACGCGTCCACGAGCAGGACGACGCCGTCGACCATGGACAGGCCGCGCTCCACCTCGCCACCGAAGTCGGCGTGGCCGGGGGTGTCGATCACGTTGATGGTGATGGTCTCGCCGTTGGAGGACGGCCCGTTGTAGGCGACGGTGGTGTTCTTCGCCAGGATGGTGATGCCCTTTTCGCGCTCCAGGTCACCGGAGTCCATCACCCGGTCCGCCACCACGCCGTGTTCGGCAAAGGAGTGGGTCTGCTTGAGCATGGCATCCACCAGGGTGGTCTTGCCGTGGTCAACGTGAGCCACAATGGCAACGTTCCGCAGGTCATGCCGCGTTGCTGTATGGGTGGTGGTTTCAGTCATGCGTTAAGGCTCGTTTCAGTAAGATCCCGGCGACGAGGCCGCAAGCTTACGCGCAGTCCATCGCAGTATTTCAGGTGTAATTTCAGGTGGTTTTTCACCATGATGTGTGGCCCGGAGAATGGGCAGATAACACCATTCTACCCGCTTGGCCAACCAAAGGCACATATCGGGCCGGGAGCGCGCCTGAGATACGCGACACGCGGAACTCACCCGCCGCCCATGACGTGCCGTTTCCGCACCGCGACGGGCGCCGACCCAGGCGCCCGCCAGGTGTCCTAGTCTCCGACGGCGAGCAGTTGGGCCCGCAGTTCGCGGCGTTCCCGCTGCAGCCCCGGGTCCGGCAGGGGGACGGCTGCCAGCAGGCGCTGGGTGTAGGCCTCCTGGGGGTTGCGCAGGATCTCATCCCGCGTGCCTTGCTCCACAATCCTGCCGCGCTGCATTACGACGATGCGGTCCGAGAGGTAGTCGACCACGGCGAGGTCGTGGGTGACGAACAGGCACGCGAACTGGAGTTCCTTTTGGAGGTTCTGCAGCAGGTCGAGCACCTTGGCCTGCACCGAGACATCCAGCGCCGAGGTGGGCTCATCGGCCACCAGCAGCTGCGGTTTCAGTGACAGCGCCCGGGCGATGCCCACGCGCTGCTTCTGTCCGCCCGAGAGCTCGTGCGGATACCGGTTGCGGTAGGAGCGGGGCAGCTCAACCTGGTCCAGCAGGTCCTCGATCCGCTTTTGCAGGGCACCGCCCTTGGCCACCTTGGCCAACAGCATGGGCTCGCCGATGCTTTCACCGATGGGCAGCCGCGGATTCAGCGACGACGACGGGTCCTGGAACACCATGCCGACCTTGCGGCGCAGGCCGTGCAGGTCCTTGGCCTTGGCACGGGTGATGTCCTGGCCGACCACCTGCAGGGTTCCTGCAGCCACGGGCAGCAGCCCGACGGCGGCCCGGCCCACGGTCGTCTTGCCGGAACCGGACTCACCGACAAGGCCGACGACCTGGCCGGGGTAAATGGACAGGGACGCCCCTTCCACGGCACGGAAAGCGGCGACCCGTCCTTGTTTCGGGTACTCGATGGCTACGTCCAGCAGCTCAAGCACTGGCTGTCCGAGGTTTGCGGTGTCGGCGGTGCGGGCCGCTGCCAGGGCTTCCCGGTTCTCCGCTTCCCGCCGGGTCAGTTCCGCGTCGTCGACACCGACCAGCTCCGTGTGGGTCGCTGCTGCCAGGGCTGCGGTGACGTCAACCTCGCTCCCGGCGCCCTGGCCGAGGTGCGGCACCGCAGCCAGCAGCGCCTGGGTGTACTCGTGCTGGGGATTGTGGAAGATGTCCTCCGCTGTACCGGTCTCCACGATGCGGCCCTTGCGCATCACGGCGATCCGGTCCGACAGGTCGGCGACGACGCCCATGTCGTGGGTGATCAACACGATCGCGGCGTCCAGCTTATTGCGCAGGTTCCTCATCAGGTCAAGGATTTCCGCCTGCACGGTCACATCAAGCGCCGTGGTCGGTTCATCGGCAATCAACAGCTTCGGGTCGCAGGAGAGCGACTGGGCGATCATGGCGCGCTGGCGCTGACCTCCGGAGAGCTGGTGGGGATAGGACTTGAAGGCCTTCTCCGGGTCAGGCAGTTCGACGAGTTCCAGCATCCGCAGGGCACGGGCTTTCGCCTCGTCCGGGGAGATGGCGTTGTGCAGCCGCAGCGTTTCGACGATCTGGAACCCGACGGTGTACACAGGGTTCAGCGCGGTCATTGGTTCCTGGAAGATCACGGCGACGTCCTTGCCGCGGATCGAACGCAGTTTGGATGCGCCCTGGTTCAGGATTTCCTGGCCGTTGAGCCGGACACTGCCGGTGACCCTGCTGTTGGAGGGCAGCAGCCCCAGGATGGCCATGGAGCTGGCACTCTTGCCGGACCCCGACTCGCCCACAATGGCCAGGACCTCGCCGGCACGGACCTCGTAGTTCAGGTCGATGGCCGCGGGGACCCATTTCTTTTCGACGCCGAAATCCACGGATAGGTTCCGGACCTCAAGGACCGGCTTGCCCCCGGAACGTGGCTGGTCCGACAGCGCCTCGGGTACGGGCAGTCCGGTGGCCGGATCGACGTCCAGGGCGTGGGAGCCGCTTCCGGCTTCCGCGCCCTGGTTGGGGGTGATGTTCTCGGTCATTGGTTACTTCCTTTCACCACAGTCAGCGCACTGACAGGAATTAGTGAACTGACTTGGAGTCCTGCAACGATGAAGCCATGATTCCCACGCATGCCCAGGATCCGAATCCCGCGTCCGTCGAGCAGTTCCGCCCGCGGACCAGCAAGATCCTGTCCTTTCTGCTGTGGGGCCTGGCCCTCGTGATGAGTACGACGTCGGCACTTGCCGGTGTGCCCGGCCTGCCGGGACTTCCGTTGGCCCTTGCCGTCGCCTTTGTTGGCTATTGGCTGTTCTGGTTTCCGGTGGTGCGGCTCAGTGAGTCCGGCGTAACGCTGGTCAACCCTGCCCGCACCGTCACGGTGCCTTGGGTGGCGCTGATCGCCGTCGACACGAAGTTCGCCCTGAAGCTGCGTACCCCGCATGGCGCGTACACCGCCTGGGCGGCACCGGCCCCCGGTGTCACCGGAGCGTACCGCGCCAAGCCGGAGCATGTGCAAAACCTTCCGGGCACCAGTTTCGGCGCGGGCGGGTCCATGCGGCCCGGCGACCTGCGCAACTCCGACTCCGGTGCTGCTGCGTTCCTGGTGCGCACCCGTTGGGCGGCTCTCGCGGAGTCCGGCCGGCTGGATGTGGATCAGACGGAAACCAGTCGTGCCGCTGTGCGCTGGAACGTTCCCCAGCTCGTCGGCGCGGCCGTTGCGGCCATCGCCGTCGTACTGGTGCTTGTGAACCTGGGCTGATCGCGGGCCGGCAGGAAACCGGAGGTGTCCGGTTCCCTGCCGGATCGGGTCATGACTGCCCGCTGGAGTCTTAGGCATCGGCCGCGGACTGGGCTTTCTTGGAGTTGAACTTCTTCTGCCGCGGGTCAAAGGCATCGCGGAGGCCATCACCAATGAAGTTGATGCACAGGCAGATCACCACGATGAACAGGCCCGGCCACCAGAACAGCCACGGGCGCGTCGAGAACGCTTCCTGGTTCTGCACCACCAACAGGCCAAGCGACGTATCCGGAGCCTTCACGCCGAACCCGAGGTAGCTCAGGCCGGCTTCAAGGAGGATCGCGGAGGACATCAACAGGGTCGAGTTGACGATGATGACGCCGACGGCGTTCGGCAGGATGTGCTTGAAGATGATCCGCGCGTTGGAGGCACCGGCGATACGGGCAGCATCAACGAACTCGCGCTCACGCAGGGTGAGGAACTCACCGCGCACCAGGCGGGCGAGCCCGGTCCAGACGACCAATCCGAGGAAGACACCGAGCAGCACGACGCCGAAGTTCTGCTGCATCCAGCCGAACACGTTGTCCAGCCACGTCTTGCTGACCGAGACGTTCCCTGCCGCGTCAACCACGGTGGTGCCGGAGCCTCCGCGTCCGACGGCCACACCGAGCACAGCCGCGATGACGATGGAGGGAATGATGATGATCATGTCCGTGAAGCGCATCAGGATGGCTTCGGTGATGCCCCGGAAGTAACCAGACAGGGCGCCGACCAGCACACCGACCGCGCTGCCGATGATGCCGATCGTGAACATCACAATGATGGACAGCTGGGCGCCGCGCATGGTCATGGCGAACATGTCGCGGCCCACGCGGTCCTGCCCGAAGGGGTGGTCGCCGAAGTCGAAGGGAGCGCTGTAGGTGGGCACCCCATCGTTGACGATGGGGGTCACCTGGTCATAGCTGTAGTGCCACCAACCGGGAATGTTGATCCAGCCCCAAAGCTTGATGCCCGAGGAGCTGAAGACGAGCAGCACCACCAGGGCGAAAACGATCAGGCCAATCATCGCGCCGGTGTGGCCAAAGAACCGCTTCCGGATGATCTGACCCTGGCTCAGGCCCCTGGTTTCTTCTGCCGCGAGCTGGGCCGCGTTGGCTTCCGGCTCGTGCGGCGTGGTTTCGGGAGATACGACAGTGGTCATGACTTCACCTTCACGCGCGGATCAAGAGCGGAGTAGACAAGGTCGGCCAGCAGGTTGAAGACCATGGCCGTGATGCCCACGACGAGGAAGAATCCCATCACCGGGTTGGGGTCCGGTCCGCGCAGGCCGTTGACAAACAGCGAACCCATGCCGCTGAAGGAAAAGACGCTCTCGGTGATCACCGCGCCACCGATCAGGCCGCCGACGTCGAACGCGACGATGGTGGCCAGCGGAATCAGGGCGTTCCGGAAAGCGTGGCGCATCACTACCGTGCGCTCCGACAGGCCCTTGGCCCGTGCGGTGCGCACGTAATCCATGTTCATGATTTCCAGCATCGAGGAGCGTGAGTACCGCGTGTAGGAGGCGATGGAGATCAGGATCAGCGCTGCTGTGGGCAGGATCAGGTGGGTGACCCGGTCCAGGCCCAGCGTCCAGAAGTCACCCTCGATGCCCGGAGTGCCTGCACCGATGGTGGCAATGGGCCGGCCACGGACGCGGCTGTTGTTGAAGTACTCCGGCCAGGACTGCATGAACCGGTCCAGGAAGATGAGGGCCCCGACCAGGAGGGAGGTCAGCGCGGCGGCACGCATGCTCTGGCCCCGGTCGTATCCGCCCATGAAGTACCCGATGGCCATGCCGACCAGGACGGTGGCAACGGCGAGCAGCACGATCATCAGGAAGGTGGCCGAGTCCAGCAGCGGCTGGATGGCGAAGTAGGCGACCACTCCCACGCCGACGGCGATGAGAGAGGAGTACAGGGCCTTGCGGTTCTTCAGGCCGGCCGTCAGGGTCGTGATGCCGAACGCGATGCCGACGCCGGACAGGGCGATGACGACCGGACCCAGGCCGGGAGTGCGGAACCATCCGGTCAGGGAGACGTACAGCAGGACGGCTGCGGTGGCCACGAAGGCCGAACCGAAGGCGATGCCGCGGCGTTTCCAGCTGCCCCCGGCAACGGATACGGCGATCAGCCCGACGATGACGCCGATCAGGGCCACGACTCCAAGCGGGATGTCAGGGTTTTTCAGGAAGTTGTTGAACTGGATGGCGCCGTATTCCTTGAGCAGCACCGCCGCCCAGAAGATCGGAAGCGAGAAGAACAGGAAGGCCATGAAGGTCACGCCGTAGTCCAGGGAACTGTACTGGCGCAGGGCCGTGACAATGCCGAGGGACACGCCGATCAGGATGGCGAGGAACGTCGCGGCAGTCACCAGGGAGAGGGTCTGCACAATGGCCTGGCCCAGAGCCTCGGTGACCGGTTGGCCGGCCAGGTTCTTGCCCAGGTCGCAGGTGTTGGCGAACGGGACCAGGCAGCCGGCCGCACCGCGTAGCCAGATGAAGTACCGCAGGGGCGCCGGAACGTTCAGGTTCAGCAGGTCGGTGCGCTGCTGGATGAGTTGGGCCTTGTTGGGTGCGGGGTTGGTGCGGAGCTCTTCAAGGGGGTCTCCGGACGCCGCTGTCAGGAGGTAGACCAGGAAGGAGGCACCCAACAGGATCAGGACGGCTGTAACCAACCGCCGGACGATATACGTCACCATGTATTACAACCTCGATTGTCATTTGCCGGGGATCCCCCGGTGCTGTTGCAGCATTCTACGGCACTGGACTGCCCGCGGAGGGGCAGCATTCGCCCGCTGCGTCCGGACAGCCCGCTGGTGAGCAAGGGCTGCCCGTCGTGGTCATGGAAACGGCGCTGGGACCACGGTGCACGGTCCCAGCGCCATCTCTTTATGCTTCGAACTTCGGCCGAGCTACTTCTGTGCCCACTCCCAGAAGTTCCACCAGACGCCTGTCTGGTTCGGCATGTACTTCACGCCGGTGATGCGGTCGCTGTAGGCGTCCACGCCGACCGACTGGAACAGCGGCAAACCGTAATTTGAGGCCCAGATCTTCTTATCGATCTGCGCGCTCAGGTCGTCCTGCTTGTTCTTGTCGGTGGTGACAATCAGCTCGTCCATCAGCTTGTCGGCCTCAGGATCGGAGAACTTGCTGAAGTTCGACGAGCCACCGCTCTTGAACAGCTGCGGAACGTTGGACACGCCGACACCCGGGCTGGTCCAGCCGAAGATCGTCGCATCGTAGGTGCCGTTGCCCAGCGCCGGGCTCCACTCGGACTTGCCCAGGCCGCCGTCGACAACCTTGAACCCGGCCTTCGCGGCGGACTCAGCGATCAGCGTGTAGGCGTCCAACCGGTTGGGGTTGTCCTTGTTGTACATGATCCGGACTTCGGGAGTGGCGCCGTTGAGGAGCTTCTTGGCACCCTCAATGTCGACATCCTGGAAGTTCGCGGAGCCGTTGTCCTTGACCGATTCGGCGTACTTGGCCTGCGCGGGAACGAAGATCTGGGAGTCGAGCGGCTTGGCGTTCGGGTCCAGCTTCTTGACGATCTTGTCGACGATGTCCTTGCGGGGAACCGTCTTCATGAAGGCTTCGCGGACCTTGCTGTCGGCGAAGACACCGTTGAAGTTCAGGTCCAGGTGGTCGTAGGCCAGCTGCGCACCCTGGTCGACGGTGACGCCCTGGCTTTCGAGGGCCTTGAGCTGGTCAACGGTGTCGGCGGAGGGCTGGGGCGCGATGATGTCAGCTTCGCCGTTCTTCAGCGCCTGGATTGCTGCAGGAGCGCTGGAGATGTAGCGGACGGTGATTTCATCCAGGTTGGCCTGCGGGCCCCAGGTGTAGTCCGGGTTGCGGGTCAGCGTCATGGACTGGTCCGGAACGATGCTCTTGGCAACGTACGGGCCCATGGACAAGGCCAGGGAGGGATCCGGCATGGTCTTGGTGTCGAAGCCGGTGTTCCAGAAGTCGGCAACGGCCTTCAGCTGCGGGTTCGGCGCAGCGGGAGCCTCGGGATTGCCCTTGGGCAGGCCCTTGAGCAGGTCAGTCAACGCCTTGGCGTCGGCCAGGCCGGCCTTCTGCGCCACCACGTGGGCGGGCACGGCCGCGTTGTTGTTGCCCAGGCCGAAAGCGATCTCCCAGTCCGCGAAGGGCTTTGAGTACTTCAGGGTGATGGACCGTCCGTCAGCACCGATCTCCGGGAAGCTGGTCAGTCCAAGACCGGTGGTGTCACCGGCATATTCGAAGTAGGAGGTGCCGGCGGTGACGTTGCCGTCAGCGTCGGTCTTGGCATCGTTGTAATACCCGGAGGTGATTGCCCACTGAAGGATCATGTCGTTGGCGTCGACAGGTGCACCGTCGGACCACTTGACGCCGTCGTTGATGGTGTATTTAACCGTCAACGGATCATCGGAAACCTTTTCATACGTACCGAACTTGTCGTTACGGACGATGTTCAGGTTGTTGTCGATGTAGTAAAAGTCCGAGTGAGTTGCGTAGGCAATCTTGCCGTTGATGTCGGAGTTGCCCGTTGCGGTGGAGGAGTTGAAGGAGCTGAACCCATTCACTTCCACAACCGTGGCGGAGCCACCCTTTTTGCCGCCCTCAGCGCTGGAGCTGCTGCTTCCGCTGCTGCTCGAGTTGCTGGCACAGGCACTCAGCGCGAGCGCGGCGACCGCCGCCACTCCGACTGCTTTGGAAATACGTCCGAAACGCATTCCGCCTCCTTGGTATCTGAGTGTGTGTAAACCAGGATGCTCTCACCCTGGCCCGACAACCCTAATCGGTCCGACTAGTGGCTTGTCTCACATGCACAGAAGCCTAGACCCAATTTGTTACTGGCGCGTAAAAAAGGTTGCGGTGCGCGGGGGGTCGTTATCGAGATGCAACCTGAATCGCCCGGGAAACGTTCAGCTGAGACACAGAGCGGGATGCTGTCACTCAGAAGTTCGCACAAATGACGAATCGGCCGTCCGGCCGCCGATGCATAGCGCTGGGCCTGAGGCGTGCTGACTGTGGATAACCGTTGGATGGGAGCCTGATGGACCAGCCAGACATCACACCTTCCATGCTCGGCAGCGCCGTCCGCTGGGAGCTGCGGAAGTCCCGCCCCGCATATCATGAGGATCAGCTGTATGCCGATCCCTGAAGGAAGCCCATGCCCGACTCCTCACGACCGTTACGCAAGCTTGGATTCCTCACTATTGGCCTGTTCAACCCGGCGGATCCAGCGGCGGGGCATGAGTCGACGTTGCAGGTCATCGAATTGGGTGAGCGGCTTGGATTCGACAGCGCATGGCTGCGCCATCGCCATCTGCAGTTCGGGATCTCCTCCCCCATTGCGATCATGGCCGCGGCCAGCCAGCGCACCTCACGGATCGAGCTTGGAACCGCCGTGACCCCAATGGGCTGGGAAAACCCCCTGCGCCTGGCCGAGGACCTGGCCACCGTGGATCTGCTCGCCGGCGGGCGAATAAATCCGGGCCTGAGTGTGGGGGAACCAATGCACTACGACACCGTGAAGCACGCGTTGTACCCGGATTCCGCCGAACTGGAGGACTTCGGCTACGCACGCGTGGATCGGCTTGCACGTCTGATTGCGGGAGAACGGGTCCGGGAGTTTTCCGGCAAGCAGGGGGTTGTCGAGGAATTCTCCAACCGCGTTGAGCCGCACTCCGCCGGGCTGCGTAAACGTCTTTGGTATGGGGCGGCAAGCCGGAAATCGGCCATCTGGGCCGGGGCGAACGGATTCAATCTGCTCTCGAGCAGTGTGATCTTCCCCGAAACCAATGAGGAACCGGCATTTGCCCAGATCCAGCAATCACAGATTCGCGCCTACCGTGAAGCAGCAGCGACATCAGGCCAATCACACCAACCAGCCCGGGTCTCGCAAGGCCTGGTGGTCATCCCGACCGACTCGGCGTCAGCCAAACAGCGGGAAAAGTACCAGCGATACGTCGATCAACGCACGCCCCGCACCCGGGAGCCGCAGGGGCCACGAGGGATGCTGTTCGCCCCCGATCTCATTGGCACCAGCGATCAGATTGCGGAACAGTTGCACTCCCACGCGGGGTTCCAGGAGGTCGACGAAGTGGCGTTCGCGTTGCCCTTCAGCTTCGACCAAGAGGACTACATCCAGATCCTTACCGACATGGCCACCGAGTTGGGTCCCGCCCTGGGATGGGCTCCGGCAGGGGTTGAGGAATCGGCCACGGGTGGTCTTGAGCGGATTAATCAGCAACGGCCAGGGATATGAAGAAGACCTCGGGGTTCAGTCGATGGATCCTTTGGACAAGATCCATCCACCCCACCCGGAGGTCTTCTTTTTCGCTCAGCGAACCCGGTACGTCACCAGCGTTCCGGGAGAACCGCTGCTAGACGTTAAACCGGAACTCCACCACGTCGCCGTCGGCCATGACGTAGTCCTTGCCTTCGATCCGGACCTTACCGCGGGACTTCGCCTCCGCCATGGACCCGGCCGCGATGAGGTCGTCGAAGCTGACCACTTCGGCCTTGATGAAGCCACGCTGGAAGTCGGAGTGGATGACGCCGGCTGCCTGGGGTGCCGTGTCGCCCTGGCGGATTGTCCAGGCACGGGTTTCCTTCGGACCGGCGGTCAGGTAGGTCTGCAGGCCCAGGGTGTGGAATCCGACGCGGGCGAGCTGATCCAGCCCGGACTCGTCCTGGCCGTTCATTTCCAGCATCTCGCGGGCTTCCTCGGGGTCGAGCTCCACGAGGTCGGCTTCGAGCTTGGCGTCCAGGAAAATCGAGTCGGCCGGGGCGACCAGGTCGCGCAGCTCCTGCTGCCGCTCGGCGCTGCCCAGGACGGCGTCGTCGACGTTGAAGACGTAGATGAAAGGCTTGGCCGTGAGCAGGCTGAGCTCGCGCAGGTATTCCATCTCCAGCTTGTCGCTGGCAACCGAGGAGAAGATGGTGTCGCCGCGCTCCAGCACCGCCTGCGCTTTCTGGATGGCTGCGAGCTCCGCCGCCTCCCGCTGCTTGAGCTTGACGGCTTTCTCGATCCGCGGCAGCGCCTTCTCAATGGTCTGCAGGTCGGCCAGGATCAGTTCCGTATTGATGGTCTCCATGTCCGAGCGCGGGTCAACCTTGCCGTCCACGTGCACGACGTCGGGATCGTCGAAGACGCGGATGACCTGGGCGATGGCCTCGGCCTCGCGGATGTTGGCCAGGAACTGGTTGCCCAGACCCTCACCTTCGGAGGCGCCCTTGACGATACCGGCGATGTCGACGAAGGAGACCGTGGCGGGCATCAGGCGAGCCGAACCGAAGACCTTCGCCAGGCTTTCCAGCCGCGGGTCAGGCAGGCTCACTACGCCGACGTTCGGCTCGATGGTGGCGAACGGATAGTTCGCCGCGAGCACGTTGTTGCGGGTCAGCGCGTTGAAGAGGGTTGATTTGCCGACGTTGGGCAGTCCGACGATGCCGATAGTAAGAGCCACGGTCATCAAGCTTACTGGAGGAGAGGTTTTGTCGGTGCCGCGTGCAACGCTGGAGGCATGACTGAACCTGCCGGATTGATGCCGATACTTCTGCTGCTGCTGGGCCTGGTCGTGGGCGCAGCAGCAGCCTGGCTGGTGTTGCGGCGCCGGCTCGGGGCCCTGGAGCAGGACTTTGATGAAGCCACGGCACGGCTCGGGGAGTTGCGGGCCGACTACGCCGCTGCGGACGCGGAGCGGCGCCTCTTGTCCGCGCAGAACCGCCAGCTGACGGACAAGCAAGGCGGGGAAGCGTCAGTACTGCAGGCGCTGGGCCCGGTGGCCGAACGGTTGTCGGCCGTGCAGCGGCAGGTGTCCCTGTTGGAACGGGACCGGGTGGAGCAGTACGGGCAGCTGGCGGAGCAGCTTCGGGACGCAAAGGAAGCGGATGCCCGGTTGCTGCTGACCACGCAGTCCCTGGAGTCGGCCCTGCGGTCCAACAGCGCCAGGGGCCAGTGGGGCGAGGTTCAACTGCGCCGGGTGGTGGAGGCCGCGGGCATGCTGGCGCACGTGGATTTCGCCGAGCAGGTGCATGTGGCAACTGCCGAGGGAACCAGCCGCCCGGACATGGTGGTGCGGCTTCCCGGCGGCAAGGAACTGGTGCTGGACGCCAAGGTCCCCCTGTCCGCTTATCTGCGCGCGCATGAGCAGTCAGGGGCCGGTGCCGGCGCGGCGGAATCCTTGCTAGCGCAGCACGCCAAGGCCCTCAAGTCCCACGTGGACGTGCTGGCCGCCAAAAAGTACTGGGAGGGGGCAGGCAATTCGCCCGAGCTGGTGATCTGCTTTGTCCCCGCCGAGTCGATCCTGTCCTCGGCGCTGCTGGCTGATCCCGGCCTGTTGGATTACGCGATAAGCCGCAATGTGGTGCTCGCCTCCCCCGTCAGCCTGCTCGCCGTCCTCAAGGCGGTGGCGTTCAGCTGGCGCCAGGACGTGTTGACGGAGAACGCGAAGGAACTCTTTGAGCTGGCGAACCAGCTTTACGTCCGGCTGGGCACCCTGGGCGATAACGTCGGCAAGCTCGGGTCCTCGCTGAAATCCTCGGTGGACCGTTACAACTCGCTGGTAGGCACGCTGGAAGCACGGGTACTGCCGACGGCGCGCAAGCTCAATGTCCTGGACCCGGAGGGGCTGGTCTCGCCGTCCACGGTGGAGTCAGCGCCGCGGGGCCTGACCGCTCCGGAGCTCACCGAGGGGCATGACCTGCGCGCCGTTCGCGCAGCAGGCTGACCGCAGGGCACCCTAATCCTGGCCAGTTGGAGACGGGGCCAGTTGGAGACGGGGCTCAGCTGGAGACGGGGCGCTGGCCCCGACCGCCCAGGGCACGGCTGGCATCGCCCGCCTGCTTCAGGGTGGCGCGCAGTTCCTTGGGCAGGGAGAACAACAGGTCCTCCTCGGCGGTGACCACTTCCTGCACATCCTGGTAGCCGTAGTCCGCCAGCAGACGCAACACGTCCTGCACCAGGACCTCTGGAACCGACGCACCGCTGGTGACGCCGACGGTTGCCACACCTTCGAACCAGGATTCGTCGACCTCGTTTGCGAAGTCCACCCGGTAGGAGGCCTTGGCTCCGTACTCCAGCGCCACTTCGACCAGCCGCACCGAGTTGGAGGAGTTGGCTGACCCCACCACGATCACCAGGTCGGCTGCCGGTGCGATCTTCTTGATCGCGACCTGGCGGTTGGTGGTCGCGTAGCAGATGTCGTCGCTGGGGGGATCCTGCAGGGTGGGAAACCGGTCCTTGAGCAGGCGCACCGTTTCCATGGTCTCGTCAACGCTGAGGGTCGTCTGCGACAGCCAGATGACCTTTTCCGGATCCCGAACCTGTACGGCGTCCACGTCCTGGGGACCGTTCACGATCTGGATGTGTTCGGGCGCTTCACCGGCGGTGCCTTCAACTTCTTCATGGCCTTCGTGGCCAATGAGGAGGATGTCGAAGTCATCCCGGGCGAATCGCACGGCCTCACGGTGCACCTTGGTGACCAGCGGGCAGGTGGCGTCAATGGTCCGCAGGCCACGGTCAGCGGCGGTGGAAATGACCGCGGGAGAGACACCGTGGGCCGAAAAGATCACCAGCGCGCCCTCCGGCACCTCATCGGTCTCATCGACGAAAACGGCGCCCTTCGCCTCCAGGGAAGAGACCACGTGGACATTGTGCACGATTTGCTTGCGCACATAGACGGGCGGCCCGTAATGCTCCAGGGCCTTTTCGACGGCCACGACGGCACGGTCAACGCCAGCACAATAACCGCGCGGGGCGGCCAGCAAAACCTTTTTGGTGCCAATCACAGGGGCCGCGGCCGTTACGTCTGCCGGCGCACGCCGACGGCGTGGAACGGCAGGCATGGGAACGGAAACAGCGGCTGTGGTCATGCACCCAGTCTACGTGCCGAAGTAATTCCGCCTTGCGGGTAACCCGGCTCCGGACCCTGCTTCAGCTACGGGCGAAGATTCGGCCCAGGGTTCCTGCGATGGCCAGCACTGCGGCAAAAACGAGCGTAGTGATGATCCAGGGCTCAAAGGCAGCGCCGGCGGCAGTGACCAGGTTGTTCTTAAAAATCTCGGCCACAGCGTTACCTGTGGACTTGGCCACCACGCGCGTGACCACCTGATCCATGGTGAGTTTCCAGACCACCGCGACCGCCGCCAGCCCTATGCCCAGCAAAGCCGCCGTCGTCGAGCGGCGACGGGCGATCAGCAGGGCCAGCACAAACGACAGCACCGCTGCTGCCCCGAGCCAATAAAAGAGCGGGGCGAACCGAACCACCTGCGCGATGGTTTCCCGCTGGCCAGAACCGCCAAGAGTGATGAGGACCTCCTGGGGCATCGACACCTGCTGGCCGAGCCCGGCGGCCACCTTGTCGACCACCAGGTTCAGCATGGGCGCGACGTCCAGGATCAGCGCGCTGCCGTCATCGGAGTCGCCAGCCCTTTCAACCGTCAGCTCGTGGCTGCGCCGGAGCACGTCCTGCCAGGCAGCGGGGTAGGCAGGGTCCTCGGTCAGTGCCTTGGTTGACGACGCGATGACCGGTTGCACGACGGCGAGCAGGATGGGAGGAACATTCAGGTTGGCGGTGACCGCCTTGGCCGTCGTGTCGGCGAGCGCCGTACGGAAGTCGTTCCCGGTGCCAAGAGGAGAGGCCAAAGCCACAAATCCGGACGATGAGACGACGTTGCGGTCCAGCCAGATGGCCGGGACTGCGACCGCCGTCAACAGCACGGCAAGCAGCGCTGCCAGGGCAGCAAAAAGGGTGCGCATTTTTCTCCAGGCAGGATTTGGTTTCGGCCTTTACTGTATCCGGTGGGTCCGGCTCTTCCCCAGCTGGACCGATCTGTCAGGGGCATGGTCCAGAATGGAGAGTAGGAAATCGTCCGTCCGCGGACGGCCGGCCGATCCCCCGCCGGCAGTCACCCGTCATCCTGTTCCGGAGGTCCACGTTGTTGGAGGAAGTGCCCGTCGCCGCAGCGGGCTCCAGCGCCGAAAACCAGGATGGTTCCCGTCGGACACTCCTGCCACCGACGGCGGCGCAGACCTCCCCGGAGCATCCCTGGCCCCTGCACCTGCTCAGCGAGAAGCTGAAGATGCACATTGAGCGGGCTCCAGCCGCCTGGGTTGAGGGCCAGATCATTGAGCTGACGCAACGGGCGAGCGTCTGCTACCTCACACTGCGGGACGTTGATGCAGAAGTGTCCCTGTCCGTGACCCTTCGCAGCGGCGTACTCAGCACCCTCTCCGCCCCCTTGGAACGCGGTTCCCGTGTGGTGGCACAGCTGCGGCCGGACTTTTGGTTGAAGACCGGACGCCTGTCCATGCAGGGCAACGCCATCCGCCCCGTCGGCCTGGGTGATCTGTTGGCCCGGATCGAGCACCTGCGGCAGGCGCTGGCCGCTGAAGGGCTCTTTGCCGGGTCCCGCAAGAAGAAGCTGCCCCTCCTGCCGCATCGAATCGGGCTGATCACGGGCCGCAACTCGGATGCGGAGAAGGACGTGTTGCGCAACGCGTCGCTACGCTGGCCGGCCGTCCAGTTCGCGGTCCGGGAGGTGGCTGTGCAGGGTGTCAATGCCGTCAGCCAGGTCTGCGCGGCATTGGCCGAGCTGGACGCGGACCCGGAAGTCGACGTCATCATCATTGCCAGGGGTGGGGGTTCCCTGGAGGATCTCCTGCCCTTCAGCCAGGAAAAGCTGATCCGCGCCGTGTCCGCTGCGAAAACTCCGGTGGTCAGCGCCATCGGGCATGAGGCTGACCGGCCCCTGCTGGACGAGGTGGCTGATCTGCGGGCCTCCACCCCGACCGACGCCGCGAAACGGGTGGTTCCCGATGTGGCGGAGGAACTGTTACGGGTTCGGCAGGCCCGGGAACTCCTGAACCGTCGCGTGCGTACCTTGGTGGAGCGGGAAACGGAGCGGCTGGAGCAGCTGCGCACCAGGCCGGTGCTGGCGGATCCGGGAGGCATGGTGAGCGTGCGGGGCGATGAGGTCGCCAGGCTGCGCCGCCGCTCACTCGCCGCAGCCTCCGCGGCCGTAGCGCGGGGTGCGGACCGGGTCTCGCACCTGCGCGCGCAGGTCCGCTCACTGTCCCCACAGAACACGCTCGATCGGGGTTACGCCGTCGTGCAGCTTTTGGATGGGGACGTTGTCCGGACACCGGAACAGGCGCCCATGGGAACGACACTGCGGATCCGGGTTGCCGAAGGCAGCTTCGGTGGCCGGTCCACCGGCAGCGACCGAGGTCGAAGTGACGACGCCTCGGGCACCGGTGACCCGCACGACGACGACGCTGACGCTGACGCTGACGCTGCCCCGCACCACGACGCCCCGCACGACGACACTGACGACACCGCCGACTCCGTTGCGAGCAACGACGACAGGAGAACTTCATGAGTAACACCCCGCCGGCAGGAACCGACGTCTCTGCCCTGAGCTACGAACACGCCCGGGAGGAACTGGTGAGCGTCGTATCCCGCCTGGAGGCCGGCGGGGCCACGTTGGAGGAATCGCTGGCGTTATGGGAGCGCGGCGAGGCGCTGGCCAAGCGCTGCGAGGAATGGCTGGAAGGTGCCAGGGCGAGGCTGGCGTCGGCGCGTGCCGATGCCGCCAACGACCAGGCTAACCACTAGGGATGCACTGGCTTCGCGGTCCCCAGGGCTAGGACTCCCGGATCCGGCGGGTCTCCGCTTCGACGTCGAAATCTGCTGCGGGCCAGCCCAGGTCCATGTCCGCCAAGGCGCGGATCACGAGCTCCTGCACGGCCAGCCGGGCATACCACTTCCGATTCGCCGGGACAACGAACCACGGCGCCGCTTCCGCGGAGGTCTGCTCGAAGGCCGCCTGGAAAGCGTCCATGTACTGCGGCCAGAGCAGCCGTTCGGTGAGGTCGCCCGTACTGTACTTCCAGTGTTTCGCCGGATCGGCCAGGCGGGCCAGCAGCCGCGCCTTTTGTTCCTCCGGGCTGATGTGCAGCATGACCTTGAGGATGGTCGTTCCGGAGGCTGCGAGGTCGGCTTCGAAGCCGCGGATGGCTTCGTAGCGCCGCTCGAGTTCGGCTGCGTTTGCCCAGCCGTGCACCCGGTGGATGAGAACGTCCTCGTAGTGGGAGCGGTCAAAAACGCCGAGCATCCCCGGTGCGGGGACAGCGCGCCGGATGCGCCACAGAAAATCGTGGGACTTCTCCTCCGCCGTCGGCGCCTTGAACGCTGACAACTGCACGCCCTGGGGATCGACGCTGCCCACGACGTGGCTGATCATGCCGCCCTTGCCTGCCGTGTCCATCGCCTGCAGCACCAGCAGGAGCGACCGGTCCCCTCCGCTGCGGCCACTGGCGTAGAGCTTTTCCTGCAGTCCCGCCAGGACCTCCGCCCGCCGGTGGAGCACAGCCTTGCCCTGCCGCTTCCCGCCGGCAAAGCCCGGCTTTCCTGCGGCGTCGACGTCCGCCAGCCGGAAGCCGGTACCGACCTTGAGCAGGTCGGCAGGAAAAGTATGTCTGTCCTTGTTCGCCACCGCGCGTCCTTTCGCCAGCACCCCTACCTGCCCCTCCGGCAGGAAGGGGCGAGGCTTTCACCGTATCGGAGCGGATCCGGGTCAGGGCTTGTAGGAGGCCAAAAACTCGCCGATGCGTCCCAGTGCCTCTTCCAGGTCACGGACGTTGGGCAGCGTAACCAGGCGGAAGTGGTCGGGCCGGATCCAGTTGAAGGCGGTGCCGTGGGAGATCAGGATGCGCTGCTGCTTGAGCAGGTCGAGCGCGAACTTCTCGTCGCTCTCAATCGGATACACCTCAGGATCAAGTTTCGGAAACAGGTAGAGGGCTCCCTGCGCCTGCTGCACGCTGACACCCGGCATGTCGTTGAGCATCCGGTAGGCGAGGTCCCGCTGCTCCCGCAGCCGGCCACCGGGCAGGATCAGGTCGTTGATGCTTTGGTAGCCGCCCAACGCGGTCTGGATGGCGTGCTGGCCAGGCACGTTGGCGCAGAGGCGCATGTTGGCCAGCAGGTTGATGCCTTCCAGGTAGTCCGAGGCCTGGTGCTTGGGTCCGGAGATCGCCAGCCATCCCGAGCGGTACCCGCAGATCCGGTAGGCCTTCGACAGTCCGCTGAACGTCAGGCACAGCGCCCGTTCCCCCGCCACGGCAGCCGTGTTCACATGCACGGCGTCCTCGTAGAGAATCTTTTCGTAGATCTCGTCCGAGAACAGCACCAGTCCGTGCTTTTCCGCCAGATCCACCATGCCCTCGATAATGTGCTTCGGGTAGACGGCGCCGGTGGGGTTGTTGGGATTGATCAACACCAGGCCCTTGGTGTTGGGCGTGATCTTCGCCGCGATGTCCTCAAGGTCGGGCTGCCAGCCGTTTTCCTCATCGCAGAGGTAATGCACCGGCCGGCCACCGGCCAGGCTGACGGAGGCCGTCCACAGCGGATAGTCGGGAGTGGGGACCAGCACCTCATCGCCATTGTTGAGCAGGGCCATCAGGGACAGCGTGATGAGTTCGCTGACCCCGTTACCCAGGTACACATCATCGACGTGGATGTTGTGGATTCCGCGAGTCTGGTAGTACTGCACGACGGCGGTCCGGGCCGAGAAGATGCCCCGCGAGTCGCTGTAGCCCTGGGCGTGCGGCAGGTGACGGATCATGTCCACCAGGATCGCGTCGGGCGCCTCAAAGCCGAAGGGCGCCGGGTTGCCGATGTTGAGTTTCAGGATGCGATGGCCTTCGGCCTCCATCTTGGTGGCATGCTCCAGCAGCGGTCCACGGATGTCATAGAGGACGTTGTGGAGCTTGGTGGACTGCTTGAATTCGGCCATGCTTCATGTTTGCACAGGCGCTATCCCGATCCGTTCATTGCATCGAACCGTGGACGGGTCCAATGCCCAGAAAGTGGCCCGCGCCCAACTGCTGCGTGCACCGGAAAGCGCGTGCAGCAAAAAGGGAGCGAAAGAGGGAACGGTCGGCAGGTGAAGATTCCGCTGCCGGCCGCCCCCTCGTTCGTCGCAGGGTTCGCCTGGACCTATTCGCCGGGGCCTACTTGGTGATGCCCTTGTCCTTCAGCCACTGGGCTGCGGCGTCGGAGGGGTTCATTTTCTGGTTGCCGCTGACCATCCGGTTGAGGTTGATCAGGTCCTCAGTGGTCAGCTGCTTCGAGACGTTGTTCAGGGCCGTCTTGGCGGCGTCTGAGACCTTGTCAGTCTTCACCAGCGGGACCACCTGCTGGGCCGCCCAGTTGTTTTTGGTGTCGTTCAGGACCACCAGGTCGTTGTCCTCGATGGACGGTGTCGTGGTGTAAATGTCGGCGACCTGGACCTCATCGTTCAGCAGGGCCTTCAGCGTCAGCGGTCCACCGCTGTCACCGATGGGGGTGAATTTGGGGACACAGTTGTACTTGGCCTTCAGCCCCGGCAGGCCGTAAGGACGTTCCTGGAACTCCGGCGGCGCGCCCAAGGTCAGTTGGTCGCACACCTTGGCCAGGTCCTCGATGGTCTTGAGGCTGTACTTCTCTGCGGTGGCTTTGGTGACGACCATTGCGTCCTTGTCCTCAGCCGGGGCCGCCTCCAGCACGCTGAGCCCGGAGGGCAGTTTGGCGGGCAGCGCCTTCATAACGCCAGCGGCATCCGAGACCGTGTTGGCGGGATCGAGGTAGCCGAGCAGGTTGCCGCTGTAGTCGGGAACGAGGTCAATGGAGCCGTCCTGGACGGCTTTGACGTAGATCTCCCGCGCGCCGATGTTCAGCTTGGTGGTGGCCGTCACACCGGCCGCGTTCAACGCGCCGGCGTAAATTTCCGCCACGGTCGCGCTTTCGGGGAAATCGGCACTGCCGACGACGACCGATCCCCCGGCGCTGCCGCTGGCTGCTGCTGCGGTGGTCTCACTGCTCAACGGGTTGCCGCCTCCGCCGCAGCCGGTCAGGGCGGCCACGGCGGCGAATCCGGCGGCGAGGCCCAGGACGGCGCGACGGCCCGGGGTCGTGCGCATGAAGTGGGTCATGTGTTTCCTCCTTCTACGCCGGCGGGAACTGTTTTCCTGCCGGTCGGTGAAGCGACCGGCGTTTGCCGGTTCGCTTTCAGGCCTGGTGAGACGACGGCCCGCTGAATCGCGGCGAGCAGCAAATCCACGGCGATCGCGAGCACCGCGATGACAACGGCGCCACCGAGGACGCGGCCGAAGTCGCTGACCGCCACCCCGTCAATAAGGAAGCGGCCAAGACCGCCCAAGTTGATATAAGCCACGACGGCGACCGTCGCGATGACCTGCAGGACGGCGGTCCGCAAGCCGCCGAGCAGCACGAACAGTCCATTGGGTAGTTCCACCCGAAACAGGATCTGCAGCTCCGTCATTCCCATGCTGCGCGCGGCGTCGACCGTGTCCCGGCTGACGGAGCTGATGCCGGCGTACGTGCCGGCGAGGATGGGGGGAACCGCCAGCAACACCAGGGCCCAGATTGGTGGCATCAGGCCCAGACCGGCCGCCAGCACGAACAGGGTCAGCACCCCAAGGGTGGGCAGGGCCCGAAGAACTCCGGCAAGGGCGATCACCGCAACCCGGCCCCTGCCGGTATGCCCGACGAACAGGCCGACCGGCACCGCGATTAGCGCGGCGATCAACAGGGTCAACGCGCTGTATCCGAGATGTTCCACGATCCGGGTGGGAATGCCTGCCGGGCCCATCCAGTGCGTCGGGTCGCTCAGCCACTCATACCCCTGGATCAACGGGCTGTCGCTGGAGTAGCTGCCGGGACCAGCCGTGTGCCTCACGAGGCACCTCCGCGCACCGGAAGGGTCCCGCGCACCACCGCGGCCGTAGGAACCGGATCAGGCGAACCGACGGGGCCGGCCAATGAGGTGTCTTTGCGTTTGGACGTTCCGGCGCCCGGCGTGGCCCGCTGCCAGGGGGTCAGCAGGCGCTGCAGCAGCACAAGCAGCGCGTCCATAAGGAGGGCCAGGACCAGGGTCGCGCCGATTCCGACGCCGATTTCGGTCAGGAAATCGCGGCGCAGCCCGTCAGTGAAGTAGTAGCCAAGGTTGGGAATGCCAATGACGGCGCCCACGCTAACCAGGGAAATGTTGCTGACTGAGATAACCCGCAGCCCGGCAAAAAGCACCGGCAGGGCAAGGGGCAGGTCCACGGTCAGGAACCGGCGCACGGGCTGGTACCCCATGGCGACGGCAGCCTGCCGGATGCCGTCGTCAACGGAATTCAAGGCATCAAGGGTGGAACGCACCAGCAGCGCGACGGCGTAGATCGTCAGGGCAACCAAGACGTTCGTCAGGTCCAGGATCCGAGTGCCCAGCAACACCGGAAGGATGACGAACATGGCCAGCGACGGAACGGTGTACAACACCGAACCTGCGGTGAGCACCACGGCACGGACGGTCCGGTTAATGCGGCCGAGCTGCGCCAGCGGAACGGCGATGATCACGCCGAACACCATTGGCAGGACGGACTGATAGAGGTGCAGGCCCGAGTAGTGCAGGACCTGGCTGAAGTTCGCCGCCAACCATTCCATCAGGAACCGCCGTGCTGGGCCCGGCGGGCCTGGTCGATGGCAGCCAGGATCTCCGGACCGAGCACCACTCCCGCTGCCCGCCCGTCGTCATCGATTGCCACACCGAGCCCGGCCGGTGAGCTTAGCGACGCGTCCAGAGCCCGCCGCAGGCTGTCCCCGAGGCGAAAGAGTGAGCCGCCGGGAATCAGGTTGGCACCGCCGGGAGCCAGCCAGCCCAATGGCCGGTCCATGCCGTCAACGACGAGCGTCCACTCCTGTACAGGTGCCCCTGCAGGACCTGTGTCGATGCTGCGGGTGGCGACGGGGTGCACGGGCACCGACTGGGCCTGGGCGAAGGACAGGTGGCGGAAGCCTCGATCCCGGCCGACGAAGGCAGCCACGAAGTCGTCCGCCGGTGCGCGGAGGATCTCTTCGGGAGCGGCGTACTGGGCCAGGCGGCCGCCGACGGCGAAGACGGCGACCTTGTCCCCCAGCAGCGTCGCCTCATCAATGTCGTGCGTGACGAACACGATCGTTTTGGCCAGTTCGCGCTGGAGCCGCAACAGTTCGTCCTGCAGTTCGGCGCGGACGACGGGGTCGACAGCGCTGAAGGGTTCATCCATCAGCAGCACCGGAGGGTCGGCGGCCAGGGCCCTGGCGACCCCCACCCGCTGCTGTTGGCCGCCGGAAAGTTGGGAGGGGTATCTGCTGCCCATCGCAGCGGAGAGGCCGACGACGTCGAGCAGTTCCGCGGCCCGCTTCCGGGCGCGGGCCCTGGGCACCTTGTTCAGCCGCAGCACGGTGGCGACGTTGTCGGCGACGGTGCGGTGCGGCAGCAGCCCAGCCGACTGCATGACGTAGCCCATCGAGCGTCGCAGCGCCGGGGCCGGGATTCCTGAAATGTCCTGCCCGTCCACCGTGATGGTGCCGCTGGTGGGCTCAACCATGCGGTTGATCATGCGAAGGGAAGTCGTCTTGCCGCAGCCCGAGGGCCCGACGAAGACGGTGATGGCTCCTTTGTCGATCGCCATGGTCAATCCGTCAACGGCAGGAGTGTTTCCTGCGTAACGCTTGGTGACGTCGGAGAACTGAATCATCCCACCGGCCGGAGCGGTGGAATCCGCCTGCCGGATGGTTGTGGGCGCTGTCGCTGGGGATTGTGAAGCTGCCATGGCGGTTTCCCTCACTGTCGGCGGCAATCGACGCGAAGATTCCTCCCCGTGCTACCCGATCATAAGCAGGCTGATTTTGGCTGTAAAGCCGGGCCCGGGGGCTTTTCCTCAAGACGCCAACGTCAGGACACCAAAAATGGGATCCTGGTGCAACACCCGCACGTCGGTCAGCCCGGCCTTGGCGACGTGCCTGCGGAAGGCTTCCTGCAGTGGCGGCTGGTTCTGTCCCAGCCCGCTGCCCAGCACGATCGGTCCTGACAGCCGCAGCTGTCGCGCGCAGGTCACCGCCAGCTCAGCCAGGTCCCGGGCTGCCGTGTCGATCATGGTCAGGCTCTCCGGGTGGCCCTTGGCCGCGGCCCGGAACACCAGCGGTGACATGGCTGCCCAGTAGCGGCGACCCGTATTTCCGTGGAAATGCGCGATCAGTTCGCTGGGTTCGGCGAGCCCGCACTCAGTGAGCAGGGCGTCGGTCAACATGTCAGGTGCCAGGCCCTGGTTCATCCGCCGCAGGCTGTGACGGACCGCTTCCCGGCCCAACCAGTAGCCACTGCCCTCATCGCCCAACAGGTATCCCCAACCGCCGGCCCGGGCTTCGGCGTCGTCGGCGTTCCTGCCCCAGGCCGCCGACCCCGTTCCCGCGATCACTGCAACACCTGTCCGGGCGCCTCCGGCAGCCAGCAGCAGGCGGGTGTCATGCACGACGGTGACCCTGGCCCCCGGAACGTGAGGGGTAATCAGGGCCGCCAGCGCTTCGGCGTCCTCGGGGGTATCAATGCCGCCGGAGCCGGCGAAGACCTGCGCCACACCGCTGCCACCAAGAATGCCGAACAGCTCAGCGAGGTTGGCAGCCGCTTCCTGCCGGCTGACGTTCTGCACGTTCGCGCTTCCGACAGCGGCGTCCACCTGCACCGCGCCATCCTGCCACCTGATGCCACGGGTCTTGGAACCGCCAATGTCGAGGCCGATAATGGCGTTTGGGGACGTCCCGGGATCCGGAGAAGGGCTGGTTAGTGGATTATTCACTCCCATAGACTAGCCACTCCCCTGCCCGTGCAAGCCGCCCCGCCGCTGCTTTCGACCTTCAGGAGTCCGAGTGTTTGCTGCTCCCATCATCGTTGCGCCCATGGCCGGCGGTACCAGCACCCCGGAACTGGTGGTGGCAGCCGCGCGTTCCGGGGGGCTGGGCTTCCTGGCCGGCGGCTATCTCACCCCGGCGGCGCTGGCGGCGCACATCGCAGCCGTGCGATCGGCTGGCGTAGATTTCGGCGTCAACGTGATGGTGCCCGGCAGCATCCCGCCGGACCCGGACGACCTGCGGCAGTACCGAAACGTGCTGCAGGCGGAGGCTGACCGGTACGGCGTGTCCCTGCCGCCGTTGGATGATCCCATTCTCGCCGGCGACGACGCCTGGGAAGAAAAGCTGGACCTGCTGCTGAGCGACCCGGTGCCGTTCGTGAGTTTCACCTTCGGACTGGCCCCGGCGACGGCGGTCGCGCGGCTGCAGCGGGCAGGAAGCACGGTGCTGGCCAGCGTTACCAGCGTTGACGAGGCCAAGGTTGCCGCCGCGACGGGCGTGGATGCGCTTGTTGTGCAGCATGCTTCCGCCGGGTCCCACACTGCTGCCTTCCTGACCTCGTTTCCGCAATCGGCGGCGGTTGACGCCGCGGACCTGGTCTCCATGGTGCGGGAGGCTGTTCCCCTTCCGCTGGTGGGCGCGGGCGGCCTGGGTAGTGGCAAGGCCGTCCGCAACGTCCTCGCCAACGGCGCGGACGCGGTTCAGTTGGGCACCGCCTTTCTGCGCACCAACGAAAGTGGCGCACGGCAGGCGCACAAGGACGCGCTGGCAGACCCCCGCTTCACCGAGACGCTGCTAACCCGGGCGTTCACTGGCAAGCCTGCCCGGGCACTGGTCAACCGGTTTGTCCAGGATCACCATGACGCCGCCCCCGACGGGTATCCGGCAATCCACCACCTCACGACGCCGATACGCGCGGCGGCCGCCCAGCGCGGTGACGCCGATGGCCTGAACCTGTGGGCGGGAACGGCGTGGCGGCAGGCGCAGGCCCTTCCGGTGGCCGAGGTGATGGCAGGGTTCCTGGGCGGCCTGTAGTACGAGGGGACCGGCGGGCGTGAGACGGCGCGGCTTCGGCCGGCCGTAGGGTGGAACGGTGGACAACACCGAACGGCAGCCCTGGCAGGGCCATCGCAAGGGCAGCGCAGGTTACCGCAGGATTCTGTTGGCCCTGCTGCTGGCGGGAATCGCGACCTTCGCGCAGCTGTATTCGGTGCAGGGGATTCTTCCGCTGCTGGCCCGCGATCTCCGGATCACGGCCGCGGAGGCGGGACTGACCATTTCCGCTGCCACCATCGGCCTGGCCCTGGCGGTTCTTCCGTGGTCCTTCGTTGCCGACCGGTACGGACGCGTACGGACCATGGGGGCAGCCATTGTTGCGGCAACGGTGCTGGGCCTGGCGGCTCCCCTGGCACCGACTTTTCCGACCTTGCTGATCCTTCGCGTCGCCGAGGGGATCGCCCTGGCGGGCGTCCCGGCCTCCGCCATTGCCTACCTCAATGAGGAAATTTCCCGATTGTCAGCGGCGGTGGCTGCCGGAGCCTACGTGGCCGGGACCACCCTGGGCGGCCTGCTGGGCCGCCTGCTTGCCGGACCGTTGGCGGATTTGGCCGGGTGGCGGGTGGCGGCGATGAGTGTCTCCGCTGTGGCAGCGGTGGCTGCTGCCGGGTTCCTGCTGTTGGCACCCCCAACGCGCGGTTTTCGGCCGGTACGGGCGGGCAACTTCCCGCTTCTGCTGGCCCGGCTGCTCCCGCAGTTGCGGGACCGCCGCCTGCTGGGCCTCTACGCGCAGGCGTTCCTGCTGATGGGCAGTTTTGTCAGTGCGTACAACTACCTCGGGTTCCGGTTGGAGGCGCCGCCTTATCTGCTTCCAGCCACCGCCGTCGCCCTGATCTTCCTGGCTTACCTGGCAGGCACGGTTTCCTCACGGTCGGCCGCCGGGCTCAGTGCAACACTGGGCCGGCGGCGGGTGCTGCTTGGTTCCATCCTGCTGATGTTGGCCGGGCTGGCAGCCACCCTGGCACCGGCGCTGCCCGTCATCCTGGCGGGCCTGACCGTGTTCACGGCCGGCTTCTTCGGCGCCCACAGCATCGCCTCCGGCTGGACCGGCAGCCTGGCGGTGTCGGGGCGGGCGCAGGCCGCGTCCCTGTACAACCTGAGCTACTACGCCGGGTCCAGCATTCTGGGTTGGGCAGCGGGCCTGGTTTTCCAACAGGCGGCGTGGGCCGGGCTGGTTTTGGCCCTGGCCGTCGTCTGTTTGGTCTCCGCCGTCCTGGCGATGGCACTCCTGCCGCAGGGGACGGCCGACAGAACGTCGGCCGGTATCCGGACCGGATAAAACGGATGGCACCGAACAGGGTGCAGATGTTCGGCTGATTGGTAGCATGGCGAACAAAGGGGCCAGCACCCGCGCGGTGGCTGCTCTTTGTGCACGTGTTATCCCCCTGAACGACGACGGAGCCCGCTATGGTGTCACCCCTGAGGAACGTCCGGCGCGATCCCTCCGCCCCGGTGAACGCGGAACCCCTGGACGCCATTGACCGGCAGATCATTGATGCGTTGGTTGGGGATGCCCGAATGACGAATCGCGATCTGGCGGACGCGGTGGGCATCGCCCCCTCAACGGCACTGATGCGGACCAGGGCCTTGTTGGAGCGGGGTGCCATCGAAGGCTTTGAGGCAAAGCTCAACCTCAGCGCCATTGGCCGCTCCGTCCAGGCCCTGATCGCCGTGAGGCTGCGGGCTCACGACCGGGACCAGATTGACCGGTTCACCTCGACGGTCCCGCGGTTGCCGGAGGTGCTTTCCACCTTTCACGTATCCGGATCTGTCGATTACCTGCTGCACATCGCCGTGCCGAACACCGATGTGTTGCGGGACTGGGTGTTGGACAACCTGACCACCGATCCGGTGGTGGGCCACACCGAGACAACTCTCGTCTTCAGCCACATTCCGGGAAATGCAGGCCCCTTACCCGCCTAGCGGAACAACCCGTCGTGCATCGCTGCACCTTCCCTCTCCCGGCGCTCGTCCAGCGCTGCGCGGTACAGCAGGGCTTCCGTTGAGGCTGCTTCCCGCCGGCTGGCCCAGGTTTGCAGGGCAGCACCTGCGGTGTCAGCCAGTGCGGCGGCGATGCCGGGGCGACGTGCGGGCCGGCGGTTGGATGTGGTCATGACCGTTCCTTTGCGTTCGATGCGATACGGATGGGGCTGATCAGGGGAAAGGCATTCAGGTGGAGCTGGACCGGGCGGGACCCGTCCTGTTCGCCGCCGGCGCGCAGTTCCTCCAGAAGCTGGCGACTGAAGCGCTCCATCGACTCCACATAGGACGTCAACTGGTTCGCCGTCAGGCGGGCGTTGGTGGTGCTGATGGTTGCCGCGTCAGTCCACTCAGCGGGCAACACGTCGTACCCGTGCAGCAGGAAGTCGTGAAGCGCCGCTGCGCGGCTTTCCTCAAAGCTGGCCGCGACGATCCGGGCGGCCTCGCGGCTGGCCGGGTTTTCCGCCAGGTCGCGGGTGGATATTTCCAGCGCACCCTTGGGTCTTTCCCACCAGCGTTCCCGAGCGGTGCCTTTTCCCTCGACCTCCACGACAAAGTCGTGCTTGGCGAGCTGGCGCAGGTGATAGCTGGTCGAGCCCGTCGATTCATCCAACAGCTCCGCGAGTCCTGCGGCCGTCAGGGATCCATGGCGGGACAGCAGTTCCAGGATGCTGATCCGCAGAGGGTGGGCGAGCGCTTTCAACGCCACCATGTCCACCGTCCGTACGGGGAAACTATCCTGCGATGTCATACTTGCAGACTACTCTTGCAAAGACCCCTTTGCAAAGACGTCTTTGCAAATGTTCCTTTGCAGCCGTCTCTTTGCAAGTTGTTGCTTTATGCTGCCTTCAATCAATCCCGGCGACGGGCACTCGGCCCTCGCAGGGAAGCCGCGAGGGGTGCCTGCGGTTCAGCCTCGGCCGCGCCGTAGCGCCAAAGCCGCCAGGGCCAGGCACGCCGTAGCGGCCGGGGCGACGAAGGCCAGCACCGCCGTCGGGAGGCCGAAGCTGCCGGCAGCGGCTCCCAACCCGAGCACCGGCAGGGCGCTGCCAAGGTAGGTGATGACGTACACGGCGCTGATGATCTGGGCATGCTTGGCCGGCTCCACCTTGCCCGCCACCTCGTTGAACACCACCCGGAAGGCCACCCCCTGGCCCGCCCCGGCGGTGAGGCATGCCAGCACCAACAACCAAGGGCTCTGCACGGTCCCGGCGACAGCCAGCAGCACCAGGGAGCAACCCAAAACTGCCAAACCCGCTGGAACCAGGAAGCGCCCACGCACCGGCAGCAGTTGGCTCAGCGCCGAGGACGCGAGGGTCAGAGCGGCGAGCAGCCCCACAAGCGGCCGAGAGTTCGCGTGCACAATCGAGGCGAAATAGCCAGGTGCCAGGGAGAGGCAGAAACCAAAAACCGCAAAGCTGAGGAAGCCCACGGAAGCCGCCATCCAAAACGACCCCCGGGCCTCGCGGGAGACGGCCAGGCGGCGCGGCTTCAGGGAGGTCAGGGCAGCGCCGGGCACGGAGGGCCGGACGGCGGGGCGGGCCTTGAGCACGAACAGCGGCACCAGCAGCGTCGCGAGGACAGCAGTATGGGCCAGGAAGGGGGTCCGGGTTGGATCGGGCAGCAGGGACAACAGCCCGCCCAGCACCGGGCCGGCCGCCACGCCTCCGGCGGAGGACAACAGCGTGAATCGTGAGGCCCATTCCGGGCGCGTCGGCAGCAGGTCGCGCAGGGCAGCGGAACTTGCGCCGGTTGCCAGTGCCACGGCCAGCCCCTGGAGGGCCCTGCCCGCGCAGAGACCCGCCAGGCTGTCGGCCGTGCCAAAGACGATGCCCCCGCAAAGACCGGTGATCACGGCGAGCAGCAGGGCCGCGCGCCTGCCAATGTGGTCGGACCAATGGCCGAACAGCAGCAGGCCGGAAATCAGGGCAAGTACATAGCTGGAAAAGGCCACGGTAATGGCCAGTGGGCCCAGTCCGAGCTGGGCCTGGAGCAGCGCATACAGTGGCGTGGCCAAATTTGCTCCCACCAGGAGCGTGAAGATCACGACGCCGGCAAGGACCAGCCGGGCGGTCACCGACGCATCCCACCCGCGGCGGGAAGCAGCGTCGGGCAACGCAGCACTCATCCGCAGTTCACCGAAGACGGTCATGGGCCTTTCCTTCCGCGTCGGCACCGACCCTTCAGCCAGATGCACCATTTCCCTTATAGGATGAGGTAAAACGCGCCATTCGACCCGCAAAAGTCCGCCGAACTGATCATGATGATTACTTTTGCCTTTCCGTGCTGAGATGGAGTGATCGCCGTGAGTAACCTCGACGCCCTGGACGTAAAGCTGCTGCTGAAGCTGCTCGAAGATCCCCGCGCCCAGATCGGAGAGCTGAGCGAAACCCTCGGCGTCGCCCGGAACACGGTCCAGACCCGCATCCGGCGCCTGTTGCGGTCTGGGACACTCCGCAATGGGGGCCGGGAGGTGGACCTGGCCGCCATCGGCTACGACGTCGTCGCCTTCGTGACCATTGAGGTGACGCACCGGGAGCTGGACGAGGTGATCGCCTCCCTCCGCCGACAGCCGCAGGTCCTTGAGGTCTACGAGATTTCGGGGCGGGGCGATGTGTGGTGCCGCCTGGCCGCACAGGATGTGCCACACCTGCAGACAGCCCTGCGGTCCCTGCTGCGGATTCGCGGGGTCATCCGGACAGAGACATCGCTGGCGCTGCATGAACACATTTCCTACCGGGTGCAGCCGCTGCTGGGAGGCATTTCGTCCGGCGATTGAGGAAGGGATCCGCCGGAAGGCCGCGCCCCCGATAATGGAGACGTGACTATTATCGACAACGCCGTGTACGTCAATGGCGTCAGGACTGCTGCGCCAGCCAGCCTGGAGCAGACGTATGAAACCCTGGCCACGGTGGGCGGGATGGCCTGGATCGGCATGTACCGCCCCACCAGCGAAGAGATGTCCTCCATCGCGAGCGAATTCGGCCTGCACAAACTGGCGGTGGAGGATGCCGTCAGTGCCCACCAGCGGCCCAAACTGGAGCGCTATGGCAAGAACCTCTTCACCGTTCTGCGGCCCGCACGCTACCTCGACGCCGAGGAGACAGTGGAGTTTGGAGAGCTGCACGTTTTCACCGGCGAGGATTTTGTCCTGACCATCCGGCACGCGGAAACCCCTGGCGTGGCCCAGGTGCGCAAACGCCTGGAGAAGAATCCCGGGCTGCTCGCCTGCGGTCCCGAGGCAGTGCTGTACGCCTTGCTGGATCAGGTGGTGGACGATTATGGACCGGTGGTGGCCGGCCTGGAAAACGACATCGACGAGATCGAGGACCAGTTGTTTGCCGGCGACCCCAACGTGTCCCGGCGCATCTACCAGCTCTCCCGGGAGGTCATCCAATTCCAACGGGCCATCCACCCGCTCACAGGAATGTTGTCCGCCCTGGAGGAAGGTTTCGAGAAGTACGGGGTGAACATTGAGCTGCAACACAACCTGCGCGATGTCCAGGACCACGTGCAGCGGATCACCACCAGGGTCGATTCGTTCCGGCAGTTGTTGCAGAACGCGCTCACCGTGGACGGCACCTTGACCACCAACCGGCAGAACGAGGCAAGCGCGGCGCAAAACGAGGAAATAAAAAAGATCTCGTCCTGGGCTGCCATCTTCTTCGCGCCGTCCTTCGTGGCCTCGCTGTACGGCATGAACTTCCGGTTCATGCCGGAGTTGGACTGGACCTTTGGCTACCCGTTCGCATTGGCCCTGATGTTGGTTCTTTGTGGTGTCATGTTCCTGCTCTTCAAACGTCGCGGCTGGCTGTAGCGCCACGTCCGGGTCCGGCAGGTAGCGTTGACGCCGTGACATTTCCCAGCACCCCCACCCTCGTCTCCTACCCCGCCGGCGCCGTCCAGGCGGAAGCCAGAGTGCTCCACGTCGAACCTCTGGCCGATGGCCGCCAGGCCCTCCTGCTCGACGCGACCCCCTTCCACCCGGTGGATGCCGGCTGGCCTGACCAAGGGCCGGATCGGGGCTACCTGAGCCTCACGTCCGGACAGGACAACGACAAGGACAACGACGACGGCGGCGGCGGAAGGCTGGTGCCGGTCCTGGACGCCGTCGTCGCCGCCACGGACGGGTCCGCCCTGCATCTCGGTGCCGACATTCCGGTCCGGAAGGGCACCGAGGGCTGGGCCTTCGTCATCGCCCACGTACTGTCCGCCGACGCCGACCTGACCGAGGGTGCCACGGTTCGGGTCACCGTTGACCAGGGCCATCGCCGTGCCCTGAGCGCGGGCCACACGGGCTGCCACCTGGCCTCCCTGGCCCTCAACGCCGCCTTCGCCGACCGGTGGAGCAAGCCGACCCGGAATGACGCCCTGGGCGTACCCGACTTTGATGCGGCAGCTATCGCGTCCTCCACAATCACTGCCTGCGGTTCCGTCGACGTGTTTCGCCTTAACAAGTCCCTGCGCCGGAAGGGCTTCCTCTTCGACGGGCTTGTCGATGAGCTGCCCAATCTTGGCGCACGAATCAACGGCATCCTGGCAGCTTGGGTCGCTTCCGGTGCCGCTGTGCGGATCACCTGCGAAGGGGACGCCCTGACCGACCGCCGCTCCTGGGTCTGCAGCCTGCCGGAGGGGGAAGCGGCCATCCCGTGCGGCGGTACGCACGTGACGACGCTGGCGGAACTGGCGGCCGTCGAGGTGTCCTTCAGCGCCACGGAGGACGGCGGCACCACCGTTTTGACCATGCGCACCAGCGCACCCCTGGCCTAGCTAGAGCGGCCGGGTACCCCTGGCCTGGAGCGCGGAGCCGGGGGCGCCACGGCCGGGAATATCCTTCGCCACCGCCCAGTTCCTGCCAAGGAACACCATTTCCGAGCCCAGGAGCTGTTTCATGACCACCACCACCATCAAGGTCCCGAACGTCACCCTCAACACCGGCGCACCCATGCCCCAGCTGGGCTTCGGCGTCTGGCAGGTGCCCAACGATGAGTCGGCTGCGGCAGTGACGAGCGCCCTCGAAGCCGGCTACCGCAGCATCGACACCGCCGCCATTTACGGCAACGAGGAGGGTGTGGGTCGGGCCATCGCCGGGTTCCTGGACCGGACGGGCACGAAGCGTTCCGAGCTGTTCGTTACCACCAAGCTCTGGAACTCCGACCAGGGCTACGAAAGAACCTTGGCAGCCTTTGACGAGAGCCTGCGCAAGCTGGGGCTGGACTACGTTGACCTGTACCTGATCCACTGGTCAACCCCGGCGCGGAACCTCTACCTCGACACGTGGCGGGCCTTCGAGGAGATCTACGCCTCCGGTCGCGCCAAGGCCATCGGAGTCTCCAACTTCGAGCCCGAGCACCTGCAGCGCATCCTCGATTTGGGCGGCACCGTGCCGGCCGTCAACCAGATTGAACTGCACCCCAACCTGCAGCAGCAGGCACTGCGCGCCTTCCACCTGGCCAACGGCATCCACACCGAAGCCTGGAGCCCCCTGGCTCAGGGCAACCTCCTGTCCCACCCCGCCCTCACGGCCATTACCGAGGCGCACGGCAAGTCCCCCGCCCAGGTAATCCTGCGCTGGCACCTGCAGATCGGGAACATCGTGATCCCCAAGTCCGTCACGCCGGAGCGCATCGCCGCCAACATCGACGTCTTCGACTTCGAACTCAACGAGGCAGAGTTGGGCACCATCACCGGCCTGGACAACGGTGGACGGATCGGGTCCCACCCGAACACCATGAACGTCGCCTAGAACCGGCAAGGATGTAGGTTGGGCTGGTGGACGTCCTACACGAGCGACGGCGGACTGTTGCCTCGGGTGGTGCCGAGCTGGCGGTCTTTGAGTACGGCCGGATCCCGGGGCCCCGGGTGCCGACGCTCGTGCTGGTACACGGTTACCCGGACGACCACCGCCTGTTCCTTCCCGTCATTCGGGAACTGTCCGCCACGCATCGCGTGATCGCCTACGACACCCGCAACGCAGGTTCGTCCTTGGTGACCCGGAGGCCGGCGAACTTCACCCTGAGCGCCCTGGTAAATGACCTGTTTGCCGTCCTGAACGCCACCGAGGCAACCGGCGTACAGCTCGTGGGCCACGACTGGGGGTCCATCCAGGGCTGGGCTGCGGTACAGGATCCGCGGGCGGTGGGACGCATCAGTTCCTACACCAGCATCTCCGGCCCGGACCTGAACCACTTCTCCCGATGGCTGCGGGCGAGCGCCGGCGACCCCAAGCGGTGGCCACAACTGGTGGGGCAACTCCTGCGGAGCCTGTACGTGCCGGCGTTCCTCATCCCGGTCCTCCCCGAAGCCGCCTGGCGGCTCTTCCTGGCCCGCTCCTATGAGAAAAAGGCACGCCGTCCGGTGGGGGACAACCCGATCCGCGGGCTGGCGCTCTACCGGACCAACGTCCGCCGCCTCTCCCAACCCAAGCGGACGGGGACAGTTCGGGTCACCGAGCCGGCGCGGGTCGTGGTGCCGGTGCAGGTCGTGGTGCCGGTGCTGGACCCCTTCCTGTCGCCACACCTGGTGGACGGACTGGAGTCCTGGGTGATGGACCTGACCGTGACCCGGGTGGATGGCGGACACTGGTGGCCCGCAACCCATGCCCAAGAACTCGCCCGGCTGCTGCGGAGCACGCCCGGCCACCAAACCAACGAAAAATAAGGACAGGTTCATGCGCATCCTCGTTATCGGTCCGGGCGCCACCGGAGGCTACTTTGGTGCCCGCCTCGCTGAGGCCGGCCGGGAGGTGACGTTTCTGGCCCGTCCTGCCCGCGCCGCCCAGCTGCGGGAACAGGGGCTGACCGTCGTCGGCGTGAAGGGGACCGTCACCCTGCATCCACCGGTCCTCACCGCGGAGCAGGTGGATGCGCCCTACGACCTCGTCCTGGTGGCGGTCAAAGCCCCGGCGTTGACCGCGGCCCTGCAGGGAATCGAGGCGGCAGTTTCAAGCGAAACAGTCCTGCTTCCCTTCCTCAACGGCATGTCCCATCTGGACGAGCTCGAGGGGAGATTTCCCGGACAGGTGCTTGGCGGACTGGTCAAGGTGATGACGACCGTGGACGAGCAGGGCAGAATCGTGCAGTTCAAGCCTGTCGCAAGCCTCACCCTCGGCGAGCTGTCGAAGGAGCGGACCACGCGGGTCAACGCGGCCCTGAAGGAGCTCACGGTACCGGGCATCGACACCACGCTCTCGGACGACATCGTGGCGTCCATGTGGCACAAGTGGGTCTTCATCGTGGCCTCCGGTGTGGCAACCTGCCTGTTCCGCAGCACCGTGGGCGGGATCATGGCCACTCCCGGCGGGAAGGCCGCCGTACTGCGGATCATTGACGAATGCGAAGCAGTCGCTGCCGCGGCGGGCTTCCCTCTCCCTGAAGCTGAGCACCGGGCCATCATCGCCATGCTCACTGAACCGGGCTCCGTCTTCACCTCATCCCTCTACCGCGATGTGACTGCTGGACGTGCCGGTGAAACGGAACACCTGATAGGAAACTTCGCCGCACAGGCGAGCCGCTTGTCCGTGGACACTCCCATCCTGGACCTCGCACTCATCCAATTGCGGGCGACGCAGAGCGCCCGACCGTAGGCCGCCGAACTCCTGGGTGACAAGCGCCCCTGACACGGAATCCGGTTGACGGCGTCCTGAACGCATGACAAGCAGACTTGACAGCAAAGACCGGAGCAATCGCGACCGCGCGGTCTCCCACGCCTATCACCTCGACTTCCGGCCCGGGTTTATGAGTCTTTCTCCCGGAGGACATTGACGCTCCCGCTGAGAAGTAAGCGGGAGCGTCCTGCCCGCCGTTGCTATACCTAGAACCCCTATGGTTAGATACCTTACAGATCTAGGTATAGGAGGGTGCCGTGCGCATCGATAAGGACCTGGTCGCCGCGTCAGCAACGCCCCTCGTTTTGGGGATCCTGTCCGACGGCGATCTGTACGGCTACGCGATTCTCAAGCGGGTGGGCGAGCTGTCGGGCGGAGGAATGCAGTGGACCGATGGGATGCTATATCCCCTGCTTCACCGGTTGGAACGCCTCGGCTACGTCTCCTCCTCGTGGGGCACGTCCGAGGCCGGGCGCCGGCGCAAGCATTACGCCATCACCGGGGCTGGGCGGGAAGCGCTCGCCGACCGTCAGGAGCAATGGTC
>JAODMR010000003.1 GCA_025465475.1 Micrococcaceae bacterium | reverse complement strand
GTGTCGCTTGCCCCGCTGGCCCGGGGATGTTCACCGGTACTCAAGGGCCACGGTGGCCTGTACCTAACCTTACAGGCTTATCGTGAACTACTCAGAATAAGGTGGGAAGGCTCACGTTACTCAATGTGGCTGTCCTGGGCGAGGTGCGCGCAAGATCACCGGTCGCCGCAGCTGGTGCCGACGGTTATGTGGCTGAACGGCAGGGCATCGACGCCGTGTTTGGCGAAGCTGCACTCGGAGTGGAACCTGATGCACCGAAAAGGGCTCCCGGCTCCTTGTCGTCCTCCATCAACATCCCCACCTTTGTGTGTATGCCGTCCCCGGGCCACCCCAGTGGTCTGCGGGCCACGACCGGCCGCACCGGACGGCAAACGTTGCGGCAATAACGTGGAGGGAAATCCTTCAAATGAATCAGTGCCCCGGGCCAGAATCCGTCGAAGTACTCCCTGTTGATCTCGTGCAGGGCTAGGCCTGTCCAGTGGTGATCGAGCTGACGATGTCCGCGGCCAGGACCTGAAGGGTGACCCGGCGTGCGGATGAGCCCGTGTGCAGAGCATGCAGGGCTTCCTCCTCGGTGCACCGGTTCTTGATCATGAGGATACCGACGGCGACATTGATGATGGTGCGTGATTCCCTTGCCCCTTGGAGGTTGCCCATCGTGTCGGTGAGCTGCGCCGAACGGATGGCCATGCGGAGCACGGGTGAGGCTTGTGCGGCGTGCCGTTCGGCAACGGCGATGCCGGAGGGGTCAAAGGCTCGAGGTGCCGGAGCGTACAGGTTGAGAGCTGCCTGCGCTTCACCCTTAAGCTGGAGTGGAACAGCGAGGATGGATCGGATGCCGTGGCTGGCCGCCGCGCTCAGATATGCCCTCCATTCGTGGTCTGCGGGGACGACGTTTTCGACGTCAGGAACGAATGCAGTGACCCCGTTCCGCGCCGCCGCAAAGCACGGCCCGTCCCCGTGGGCGTACTGGATTTGATCCATGGCTGCGGCCATCGCATTGCTGCTGGCCACCGTCGCTGCGGAGCCTTCCCGCAGGAGAGTCACCGAACAGGCCGCTTCGTTATCGGCGGTGCTGAGGAAATCAGCCAGGTAGACAGTAAGTGCACCGAGAAAGTCGTGGATATCCTGGCTGTCCAGCAACAGGTCCTCGAGGTCACCGGCGTCGGCACTGCCGAAAAAGCCGTCCGTGTTTTGTGGACCCACGGTGTGTCCCCCTTTCAGCTCGTTGTCCGTGTACCGAAACGCCTTCGCGTTCCATTATGGGCCGGCCCTCCCATTCACCTTGGAAAGACCGTCGGCCCGTACTCGTACCTTGCACGTCGTGGTAAGCGACGGCGCGGAAGCCTGGCTCTTTTCGTTTATGCATGGTTGAGCGTGTTCTTCCAGTAGGGCGGTGGCCCCGGCGGCCAGTAGGCGTTTGAGTCTGAAGTTGGTGAAGTTGCGGAAGCCTCGCGCGATCCTGCGGTCTGAAGCAATGTCTTAACCTGAGGACGTTCAGGGGGGCAAGCCGAAGATCTACGAAGGCCATAAGTGTCGAATTCAGCATCAAGGGAGGGGCAACTTGAGACTGCGATTTGGGGTTAATCCGTGCCCGCGCGAAGGCTCAGCGGCCCGGGCGTGGACGAGTGCCTGCCTCAGGCCCATACCATTTCGGTCACGTACTACGGGTTCCGGTACGAGAGGCGCCTATTATCGAGAAAGGAAACCGCAAGATCCGCGGCCGTCGCCTGATGACTACTGTCCCCAGCCCTGGTTCGCCTGACGGGCCATAATGTCCTTGCCCAATGACCAGGACAGCTCGATAACCGACGCAAGGCCACCAGGTCGTGGTGCTTCAACCTTCAGCTCGATGAACCGGCTCCGCTGCCCGAGTGTGCTGCATCGTGGAGGTTGAAATTAGGATGTTCCAGTGAATTCTTTGGCGCAGGGCGTGCGGGCGACGGACTTGAAACGAACGAATGAACGAGTCGTTCTCGATGACGTTCGCACCTACGGACCCACTACCGCGCCGGAAATCGGGAAGAGGACCAGCCTGTCCAAGCCAACAGTGGGGTCCGCCCTTCGGACCCTTCAGGGTGCCGGTTTTGTGGGCGAACGGGTCCTCAGGGCAGGTCGATCCGGTCAAGCTCCATTGCTTTGGGGCATCGATGAGCGTGCCGGACTGGTCTTGTCTATCGACGTAGGAACACACGCGGTCATGGGCAGCCCGGGCGTGGTCGACCTTGCTTCGGGTCGCCTTCAGCACGCGTCCAACCTGCCCGGCTGGGACGATAAGTCGACCTTGACCGCGCTGCACGACTTGTTAGGGCCGAACTTCCTTGGGGTTGATGACCTACCACTTCACCGACATGGACGAACTGCTGCTCCAAGCCCTGACACGCTATGCCGACCGGATCTACGATCGCTACGCCGCGCGGGTAGGTGCAGCACAATCAATAGATGACCTGGTGGAGGCCATCGTCGACCTCGTACACCGCGAACTGGTCAAGTCCCCGGACGACCTGGTGCTCAGCCTCGAGCTCTACACCCTCGCAGCGAGGAAACCAGAGTTCAGGCGCATCACGCACCAATGGATGCGCAACAGCCGCAGTGCACTGGAAAAGTTCGTGGACGCAGATATCGCCTTCGACCTCGACGCCCTGATTGAGGGGCTGTTCATCCACACCAGCCTCGACACGCCCGCGCGCCCACGGTCCAGCACGGAACGGGCAATAAGGCGCCTGCTGGCCCAAGCCTCCGTCCGACCCACACCCCATGACCCCGTGGACGGCAAGCGGCAAGGGAAACAGCGCCATGAACGAGATCAACTAAGGCAACACGACCCCCAATGATGAGGCCAACGCTACCGGGCCGGTAAACCCGACAATACTCACCCCTTCCGATGACCGCCGCACGCAGAACGTCGTCGAACGCCCCTTCAATCTGTTCGGACTAAGGCGGGGTCCGGCCACCCTGTACGACAAGCTCGCCCTGACCTAGCACGACGGAATCGTTCTCCGGTCATCACGATCCGGTGAAGGAAGAGTAGACGCGGCCTAGCGGCGTGACGTCTCACGAGGATGTCTTGGACAGGATGTCTGCGGTGCTAGGCGTCGAAGTGAGTGTGGATGGACCGGTCCCGGATAGTGAGGCAACGACAATTTCGGCGACGTCCCGGAGTTTCATGTTCCGGGTGCTCGAGGCGAGCTTCAGGATCTTTACCGCAGCCTCCTGGCTGCACCGGTTTTGCGCCATGATGGCGCCCGCAGCCAGATCGATGACCGTCCGTGATTCCAGGGCCGCGATCAGGTGATTTTTCGTATCGGCCAGTTGGCTGATACGCACCGCAAGGCGCAACGCCTTGGATGCGTGACGGGCGTACGCCTGGACCATGTCGATGTCCTGTCCGGCGAAGCCATGGGACCTGGTGGAGTACAGGTTGAGACCGGCATCAGCTTCACCCTCCAGGGCCAGCGGCAGGGACAGGCTCGACCCGACGCCCTCCCGCCTTGCGGCAGCGCGGTAATCAGGCCAGCGGTGATCCTCGCCCATATCCAGCACGTGAATGATCGTCTGCTCGCGGATCGCCGTCAGGCAGGGTCCGTCCCCAACCTTGTACTGGGTCTCATCCAATCGCACCGCGCCCTGATTACTGCTGGCCACGGTGACGGGTTTCTTCCGCTGGATCAGCGTGATGCTGCCAAAAGCAGTAGCAGGATCGGCGAGAGTGGCAGCTGAAAAGGCCGCCAGTTCCTCCAGCATCACCTTCACGTCATTGCTCTTCAAAATAAGGTCCTGCAGGTAATCAACGACCTGGTGGAGCGGCTGGGGATGTGGTTCGGCCACGACGGGCCTCATTCCTCTAGGTTTCCCGCAACAGCCCCTTGAGCTCGAGGACACCAGAGGAACAAAAATTGCCGCACGAGCGTACGGCTATCCTCAATATGCACCCCCGCTCCGAGGAATGAACTACCTTGATGGCAAACGGAATGCAGCAACACCGCCCGGTGCCAGCGAGTGAAAGCCCGTGTTATAGCTGAATGGGGCGGGAAATGGCACCTCCGCTCCATCCCGGTGGTTGCGTCGTGTTGCCGTGTCCGATCGGCGGAGCAAAGGAGCAGCTTCGCCGGGTGCTCGTCAGTGGAACCCGGGGCAGCTTCATCGGACAGCTTGGACGCGTAATTGACGTCTTCGCGCACCCGGTCCACCAAAAACTCAAACAGTGTGAGGGTCACCTGCGTATCCTCTCGGAGCCTCGGGGGCGAGCAACTCCCGCGAAACCACGACAGGGAAACGTGAAGTTATTGTGACCGGACGGTGCCTTGCGCTTCGTCCTGCAACCCGGCCGGGCAGCTGGTGGCACCCCGGTCGGCGGTGGTCGTGACGGTACTGGGCGCGGCAGGGTTTCAGAGACTCGTGCCGTCGTTCGCGGGCGCGGTGTTGTGCCGTCGCCACGATCCTGCGTGCCGCGTCGATCACCTTGATCCCTTCCCGCTGGCTGAGGAGCCTCAGCGCCTCAAGGGCCTCCGTTTCGGTGATGCCGGACCTGCTGATCATGACCCCGATGGCCTGATCGATAACGGCATGACTGCTCACGGCGGCCTGCATCTGCGCAGCGTATTTATGGGCCCTGGAAATCACTACGGCGTTGGCCACTGATACTGCCGCTGGCGCGGCGAACAGCGCACCCAGCCGTTCCGCTTCACGGTCGAACGCCTGTTTGCTCCGCGCATAAATGTTGATGGCTCCCACGTCCCGGCCCTCTATGAGCAGCGGCAACGACAGGGGACTGTGAATGCCGATCCACCCAACCCTGGGTCCAGGCCTCGGCCAGCGCCGATCCGCCGGGAGGAAGTCCGACACGAAGGCTCTGTGCTCCTGGAGGGCACTGACGCACGGGCCCTCGTCCAACCCGTACTGAATATCATCGGCGTCCTGGACGAACGTGTCACTGGCAACCACGGTGCGTGTCGTGCCGTTCTCTGCCAAAGCCACACTGACCCCGTCCGCCGCACCAATGGCCTGTTTGGCGAAAACCGCAAGCACGGACCAGAATCTCGTCGAGGGGACCTCCCGCCAACAACTTCAAGGACGCGTCAACCGACCTTCTCGAAGCGATGAAATCCGGCACCGCCATCGACATCGCCCTGGGCATCATCATGGCCCGGACCGGTGCACCCCGCGGGCAGCCTTCACGATCCTGCAAGGAGCATTTGCCGAGCGGCAGGTCAAACTTCGTCTGCTTGCCGCACGAATCGTTGCTGGAATCTCGGGTGGGGATATCAGTACCAACTTCACCGCCACCGACACCAGCCCCTGAACTGTGCCCCACCGGCGTAGACTGGTACGCAGTTCATCCCGAACGACCTGCTAAGGATCGGCTTCACGGCCGGGACCAACCCCCTGTAGGCACCACCCCTACAGGAACGGCAAAAGTGGCACTCACTGAGCAAGGCGAACTTCAACGCCGCGGCATCAACGACATCCGGATATCCGCCGGACTGGGCGTGAACGAGTTATGGCTGTACTACTTCTCCCTGACCGGCAACGTTGACGAGTTCGGCGTCGACGCGTACCTGCACGGCTGCCTGGCCCTGCCAGCGTTGGACTGTGACCAACTCGCGCTGGCCCTCAACGAGATCCTGGACGAACGCGGCGGCACCACTGCCCGCGCGCCCTACACCAACTCCTTCTAAACGAACCGCGCCATGCACGACCGCTGAGCCCGACCACCATCTACGGGGCGCCTCTCGGACGCCACCCACGGAAACCGGGCCCGCCGTTCATAGCTCCCACGGCCCGACTAGTCCTTGGAGCGCATCCGGGCGCCGCGCACCTGAGCGTGCATGACCCAGGGTGCCTGCAGCAACACGCAGGCACCCAGTATGACTGTACAGGCCACTGCCCTTCTTGCAGGCAGTTCGGAGGTGCAAAGGGGAGCACATCTAACCGCAGATAGATGGCCAGCTTAGGACCATCCTCATAGCGTGGCCAGTGTGGAGAACCCATACAGGGCAATACAGCGGTGACCGCTACGCCGGTTGCCGTCGGTGGGGACTTCAAGGCCGAGCGAGTAGAACTGTCATGACGATGCTCGGGCACCGCTTGTCTCGCAACCGATGGGTTGCAACACAAGCACGAGGCACTTACTCCCCCGCCGCTGCTGCTCCATCTCTGTCTTGCTACAGCGCCTTTCGAGACCCCAGCCAGTGCGCGACCGCAAGGCTAGTTGCAAGACAGCGAGGTCTCCCCAGCTTGGTAGCCCGAGTCCCCGCCGCGCCTGGCTGTCGGAGGATTATGGAATTCCGGTGACCCTGGACGTTGCTCGCAAAAGAACACAGGACTGATCAGATTCGCGGCGCCTTCCGCTGCCGTTCTGGTCGCTTCCCCAGAGCGGGTCGCGAAGGGGTGCCAGTGATTTCGCGGTGGCGGTGTTCCCACGGGGACGGCGAGATGGTGTGCCCGATGCAAAAACCAAAGCGCCAGCCACTCGTACAACCTAACTGGCCGAAGGTCATGTAGCTACAACGAGTGGAAACATGAATAGGTGTACGAACTCACCGCCCGCCCGCAGACCCTGAAGGAACGAAACCAGGAAGACAGGTAACCACCGCACCGACAAACAACCCCAAGAAGCACCGTCAGTGCCGCTTGTCCACACGCAGCAGGTTCAAACGCCTCTGACCTGCGGAAACACGGTGCCCGAGGTGGGATTCGAACCGAATTCCAGCCCCTGCAAACACTGGGAAGTCGCGGAAAAATGCGGAATTTGGGCCAATGCGATGGGTGTACGGGGCAGTACGAGGCAAAAAGTGTGGACATTGTCCACACTCCCCTAGTTCCAGTTCAGGACCGCAATCTACTTCGCAATGACCTACGGCAAGGCCAATCAGGTCGCGCTCCGAGGAGCCCAAAATCGCCGCTGACCTCAACCTGGTCTGCCTCGACCCGCAATCCGAACAACTGCTGCCCTAATCGATCGTTCAACTCTGACCTCGCCCGTTGCGATTGACGAAAAAATAGATATCGGCGCTTATTTTGGCGATCCCTGGGGAGGGGCTGATGTGGGAAGCGACCCGGATCACCCGCAGCAGGACGGCCAGGCGGGTCCTTCCTGGGCTGATGGGAAAAGTCCTGGGCGCACTGCTGGCAGGCCTCCTAAGGAGTTGGAAGCGGGCGCTCGTGCCTTAGGCGAAGGCATCTGGTTCCTTCTGTTCTCCTGCAGGCGGGCCGGACCGTTCGGTTGACCAATGCGTCCCGTCCCTTGGCTCGAATCCCGTGTCCGCTACCCCATCGCTTTGTCGTACGAAGTACGGTATCCTTCTCGTACAGCGTACGAAGGTGTGGAATGGTCCAGGCACCAGTGCGACATGTTGAAAGAAGAAGACCATGTCAGTGTCAGCGCCCGGTGGAGACCTCCAGCAACCCGGCATCCCTAATCCTGCTGCCACAAGAGCGGAGCCAGTAACGAAGAAATCGGCAACGCGAAGCGTGCGGGTGACAGCCCGGATCGTCGGGACCTTGTTTCTTGCGGGCTTTCTGACGTACGGGATCGGCAGCGCCATCGTGATGAACCTTGCGGGTGCAGGTGATCAAAGCTCGAGGGGCATGCTCATTGTCGGTGTTGTGCTCATGCTCACAAATTCGATCATTGTCATCGGCATCGGTCTGCTGATGGTCCCGATCCTGCAACCGCACAGCAGGGCCGTGGCGCGTGGGTACTTGGCCACCAGGATCTTCGAGGGCGTTGGGCTCGCCGCCGGTGTTGGCTGTCTGCTGCTGTTGAACGGTTCGGCTGCGACCTCCGGCAATTTCGTCGCCTACAACATCGGGATGTCCGGGCTCTGTATCGGTAGTCTCTTCTTCTGCGCGGTGCTCTTCCGCTCGGGCCTGGTTTCCAGATTCCTGGCGGGATGGGGTCTTGTGGGGTATGCCCTCTTTGGCGCAGGTTCCCTGTTGGAGTTGTTCGGTTTCAGAGGTGCTGGTCTCGTCGGAGCCGTTCCCGGCGGCTTTTTTGAGGTGGCCTTCGGTATCTGGCTGATCGCCCGCGGTTTCCGCCGCACGGTGATGGTCGCATCGGGCAGTGCGCTGCCGGAGCCGGTCTCGTGACTACCGGGCGAACCCAGCAATATGGCCCTCCGATGATCACACGGTATCTTCCCGTCCCGGGCGGCAGGATCGCTTACGACATTCAGGGCGCCGGACCCCTTGTGCTCCTTGTTCCCGGAATGGGGGATCTTCGGGCTGCCTACCGGTTTCTGACACCGACACTCGTGGATGCCGGTTACATGGTCGTCTCCGTCGACCTGCGCGGACACGGCGACGGCGATGCATCGTTCGCTGCGTACGGTGACGTCGAGACGGCCTCGGACATCACCTCGCTGCTCAGCAGGCTCGGCGCCCCGGCCGTTGTCGTTGGCAACTCCATGCGCGCCGGCGCTGCCGTGATCGTAGCGGCTGAAACCCCGGACCTCGTCGATGGCCTCGTCTTCGTGGGACCTTTCGTGCGACAGTCCGCCTCCAGCACGGCGTTCTCCCGATTGTTCCTGCGGATGCTGGTGGCGCGCCCCTGGGCTGCGGCCGCCTGGAAGGCCTACCTGCCCAATCTCTACGCCGGCAACCGACCGGCCCACTTCCCTGACTACCGGGACACAGTGATAGCGGCCATTAAACGCCCCTCCTACAGCCGCGCATTCAACCTGACCACCCGTACGGGTCACGGGCATGCCGGCGCGAGACTTGCTGCCGTCACGGCTCCCACTCTCGTCGTCATGGGCGAGAAGGACCCCGACTTTTCCGATCCCAAAAAGGGATGCCGACTGGATCAGTCGAACCGTGGGCGGGACCACCGCCATGATCGAGGACGCGGGCCACTACCCGCAGTCGCAACGACCGGAACACACATCGGCGGCCATCATTCGATTCCTCGCCACCATAAAGACGCACGCTTAGCGCCCCGCCGTGCACCGCCAAGACCACGTCCAGCACAACGAGTCGATCGCCGCGCCTAGGCCATCGCATCGCCCGGGAAACCATGGTGGTGCTGACGATCCCCTGAATCCTTCTGATTCGCCCGGTCCCCGAACCGGCACGGCCGGGGCGTGGCGGCGATCGGCGATGGTTCAGCTTCAAACAGGACGGATGCCGCCGCACGGAGAGAGCCGAGGAGCACCATGTTGAACCGAACCACACACCCGCGGACTGCTAAGGACTCACCCCCGGGCAAGCACCAACTGGCGCTGATGATCTGGCTGGCGGTGTTTCCCACCCTCACTATCATCAACCTGGTGTTCGCTGACTGGCTGGGGATGCTGCCCACTGTCCTGCGCACCTTCGTGCTCGCCACCGTCGCGGTCCCCATCGTTATCTACGCAATCATGCCGCAGCTGCACCGGATCCGCGGGCGCCTCCTGGCCCGCGCCGCCCGTACGCAGCAAACGCCCGCCCAGGCGAACAAGGTGACCCGCAAGTGAACATGACGAGCCCCCGGCAGGAGGGCTAACACCCGGGGCGAAACTCAACGGGTATTGGAACCCCACCCGGCATTGCCACCATGAATCCAAACCCCAGCACGGCCCGATTCATCCAAACCGCCCACCCCGCCTACCAAGGAGCACGTCATGGCCATCAACACCCCCACACCACCAACCCCCTCCATCCCGCGACGCGAGCTGCACCCGACGGTGTCGCTCTCCGCCGCATTCGGATCGGAACCAACCCCTGCATGGTCCAAGCGTCTGGCGAGAGTTGCAGGCGTTCTTTATCTCGCCGTGGCCATCCTCTCCGCCTTCGCGATCCAATTCGTGCGTCCCAAGGTGTATGTCGCCGGGGACGCGTCCGCCACCGCGCACAGCATCGCCGCCAATGAAGGCCTTTTCCGGCTCGGGTTCCTGGCCGACCTGGCCCAATCCGCGCTCATGCTGCTGGTTGCCATGGCCCTGTGCCTGCTGTTTCAGCACGCCAACAAGAACGCAGCCAGGGCAATCGTGGTTTTCGCTGCAGTGAGCGTCGCCATCCAATGCCTGAACCTGGCACCATATCTTGCGGCCTTGGCGCTTGCAACCGATCCCTCGTACGCGACCGCGTTCGGCCCGGGCGGGGCAAACGCCCTGGTCCTGCTGCTGATGGACCTGCAGCACTCCGGCTTTCTGATCGCACAGGTCTTCTTCGGTCTCTGGCTGCTGCCCATGGGCTACCTCGCGGTCACCTCGGGCGTGCTGCCCAAGGTGCTGGGAGTGCTGCTGATGGTCGCGTGCTTCACCTACCTGGCCCACCTGCCCTTCGTGTTCCTCTGGCCCGAGGCCGGCACGGTGCTCACGCCATTCGTGGCGATTCCAACCACGCTGGCCGAGGTCTGGATGGTCTTGTACCTGCTGATCAGGGGCGTGAAAGCACCCAAGCAGGACGCCCGGATTTCCGACCCGGCCTGAGCCGTACCGCAGCGGCCGAGTACGGGCAGGGCCGGGTAGTCCCTGTTGATCGACCTGATCGTTCGGCAACAATCGCTCTTTCGCTGCATGTAGCTGGTGGCGGAGAAGTGGTTGTGTCAGATGTCGTGGGTGAAGGCCTGGACGGCGTTCCGGACGTCCTGATCGACCAGGTCGGCGTTGATGGCCATGGCGGTGGTGGATCCTTCGCCGGCGGCGGTGATGACCTGCGCCCGAGGGTTCGCTACGTTTCCCGCTACCCACACCCCCGGCACCGTTGTCTGCCCCGCGTCGTCCTTCACGGCCCAACCGGCGTCCTCCATCACGCCCAGGCGGATAAGAAGGTCATTGTTGGGAACGAGGCGCGGAGGCACGAACACTACGTCCCGCAGGATGACGCGCCCGTCGTCCATTGCAACACCGCACAGGTGATCAGCGTCCGTCAAAATCCCGGTGACAACACCTTCGACGAGTCCAATGGATCGCGCGGCCAGCTCTGAGCGCTGAAGTGTGGTCAGAAATCCGGCAGGCACGAAGAGCAGAACGTCCGTCGACCATTGACGAACAATTTGTGCATAACGGACCGACTCAGGTGAACCACCCAGAACTCCCAGCTGTTGGTCACGGACTTCATAACCGTGGCAGTAGGGGCAATGCAGAACATCACGCGCCCACCGCTCGGCAAGACCCGGGATCGTGGGCAGCTCATCGTGCAGCCCTGTGGCAATGAGAACGCGCCGCGTGGAAAAACGTTGACCATCGGCCAGCAGTACCCCGAATCCTGAGCCGGAGGGACCAAGCTCGGTGACGGACCCAACCACGATCTCGCCTCCGTAACCTTTGACTTCGCTTCGTCCCAGGGACAACAGTTCTGCAGGCGACAGGCCGTCACGGGACAGGAAGCCGTGCATGTGTGATGCCAGGGCGTTCCGGGGTTCCCCGGAATCCACCACCAGAACCTTGGGGCGGGCCCTGGCCAGCACCAAAGCCGCCGACATTCCTGCGGCGCCGCCACCCACCATCACCACGTCATAAGCACTCATGGCTTCAGGGTGGCCCGCAATTCCAGTAACGACAACAAAGATTCCTGATTCCAGGGAAACAGGGTTTGATGAGCGGGTCCATCCAACCGAACAACGCCGGTAGGTCTTCGCGCTCGATCACGGGAAATACCACTCGAACGCATTCTCATCCCGGCAGCGTTGCCTCAACCAGCATCACGGGACCAACGCACACCCAGAGTGCACTGTCAGGGTCGGAGAAGGCGGGGGAACGCGTATCACGCCCCCCCCTGGGCCGGTCCCCCCCCTAGCGCCGACCGGGGTCCATTCCACTCAACGGTTTTCTGCGGTCGCTGTCCCAAGGGTTATCTGGCCAGGGGTATTGAGGTCCGGACCGATGAGACGACGTCGAGGATCGCCTCAGAGGTGATGGCGGCGTACGTTTGGTCCGCGACGAGCGCCTCGTGGCTCGCCCCGTCAACGGTGCGGTGCACGGCGTTGGTTGACAAGGCTGCCAAGTCATTCTGAGCTGCCAGATGCTTGCTGTCGCTTCCTATTGGAGCTGTCAGGACGACCAGGGGCTTGGCCATGAAGTCCTTCAGCGTGGCAGCCTGCTCCATCGAGTCGTTCGCCTGGAGGTATTCATCGATCGTGCTGCGGAGGTTTCCTGCCGTCGCGGTGTTGGCGCTAACCTCTGCTCCTGAGGGTTGGGGCAGGCTGTTGGAGTCAAACAGAGCGTACAGGCGCGCCAAACCAAGTCGGGCCGAGGTGGAAACCAGTACGGCGGCACGGCCCATGATGTCGTAGGAGCCCGCGGCCGGAAGTACTGCTCTCGGTTTCGCCGCCGATGCCGGCGCCGTGGAGTCCACCAGTACCATGCCGGCGACCTCGTCCGGGTAGCGGGCAGCGAAGGTCAGTACATAGAGGCCGCCGAAGGAATGGCCCGCCAGCACGTAGGGTCCCTGGACCTGTCCGCGCCGCAGCAGCGTGTGGAGGTCGGTGGCTATCTGCGTCGCGTCCTGGGGGGTGTCAGCCGATTCGCTCCAGCCCCGGCCTGCGCGGTCGTACACGCAGACCCGGCTGTCACGCGCGACGGCCGGCGCGATCCAGCCCATGTTGGAGGACATTTCACCTCCGCCCGGTTCGAGCACGACGGTGGGGCTGCCTGAGCCGATGCAGCTCAGGTGCAGCCCATGCCCGCCAACGTCGATCAACTGACCCGGCATCGGGTAGGCCTGCGCATCCGCTGCCTCACGAACGGTCTCGTAACCGGCGCCGATGGAGGCCAGGGCCAGCAACACGATCACGGGGTAAAGCAACCAGGCTCTGCTCCAGCTATGAAGCTTGCGACGGGCGCGGAAGATCATCCAGACCGCCAACACCAGCAGGACCGGAGGCCACACCCAGCTTAGAATTCCGCGAACCGGGGAACCGAATATCACCAGGAGAAGACCGCCCACCCCCATGACGAGGGCAGGTGCCAAGGCCCACCGCTGGGGCTGCCCGGTGAACCGCACCGACAGACCGGCCAACAGTGCCCAGCCGAGCGCGAATCCGCACAGGACGGCGCCAGTGATCTCGCTCTCCTGTGCCCGGATGAACGGGGCGGCGACGAGAAGCAGAGCCGCGAGGAGCCCGATCACCAACGAACCGGCCACGACCCAACCAAGGCGTAGCCCCGGTCTGGAACCAGGACCGGACGGACCTGCCGGGACGTTGTGACTGGGGTTGGTGCTGGGGGGAGGCACATTGGGGGCGGTAACCACAGCGGACTCAATTCCTCGACAAGAGGCGTCGCGCGGGTGCAGTCATCTGCACGAGTGGCACGTGCCGTCATCTCGACTATAGGCCCACCCCACCACATTTGACCGGTCACACGAGACCCGGTCCGCCGAAACGGAATTCCACCACCGGCTGTCATGGCTTGGCTGGTCCCTCGCCTTTGGTGGGGGATGGGCGTCTGCCCTCGCTGCCAGCAAAATGTCCAGTGATGGGCGGGGAAACGTACCTGCGGCTGAAAGACCACCACCTCCTGTCCCTGGTCTCAGCCATCGTCGCCGGTGACGCAATTCCTCAAAGCAGGAACCCACCGTTGAGCCAGCCAGTAGATCGCTGATTGCATGCGGGAGGCAGGATCGGCAGTGTCTTGTGCGATTCGAGTTTGCACAATCGGAGCCGACCGGCTTACCAACGGCGGTCTCGGGACGGATTCCGGTCTTCTGTCAGGCCACTACCGGGTGACGCCGTCGAGTATCTTGTTCTGCTCCGTGGAGACATAAGCGGCAATGGTCTTTGTTGCGGCGGCCGACAGCGGATAATCGTGGGCCGGTATCGCTGAAAGCCGGAATGGCGGGCGGAGATGCGTTCAGTTTCGGAGGATCCGGTGATACCCATCTGTGCGCACTGCACGACGGCTATCGAGTCGGTCAGCGCCCGCTACCGGCAGGCTCTCGGGGGCGGGGCACCTCCCGAACGAGGGCCCGCGTAGTAATGCCTCTACCTCCCACCAGGTCCCTTGACCCAACCGGCAACGGTTGCGCACGGTGGGTGATGAGGTCGAAGCTTGCCCTGAACGCGGCCGCGATCCACTTCCGCAGGACGACTGGAAAGAACCATTTCCTGATGAAACCGCCGGCCCCGACAAACCCGTTTGCCGGACAGCCCCGGCTGATCGGGATGACATCCCGGAAAGGCACGAACGAATTGTTCAGATGCCAACCCGGACGGCTTTCCATTGTTGGCGGTGGTGTGGGGGTGTTCAACGGGTTGGCGTGGATGCTGTCAGCCGGGCGCTGACTTCCCATAGCCGTGCTGCGGTGGCCCGGTCGTAGCTTGCCGTGGAAGAGGAGTGTGGTTTGCCTTTGGCGAAGAAGGTACCGCTGACGCCTTCGAAATCGGGGGCGGATGCGAGCTTTATTGATGTGGCCGCCCCCCGTGCCGTATTGAGCATGAAGGGCCGCAGCAGGGGAACGAACAGACGCTGAGTCGTGCCGGGGTCGTCCGCTCCAAATGAGGTGCCCGTCATTCCCGGATGAAGGGCGTTGGCGGTGATCGAGGTTCCTTGCAGGCGTCGGGCGAGCTCGTAGGTGAACAAGACGTTGGCCAGCTTGGACTGGTTGTAGGCTCGGGCGCCCGAGTAGGAGGTTTCGCCCTGGAGGTCATCGAAGTCGATCCGGCCCAGGGTGTGTGCGTTGGAGGACACTGTGACCACTCGGGCCGGTGCGCTTGCCTGCAGCCGGTCGAGCAGCAAGCCGGTGAGCAGGAACGGGGCGAGGTGATTCAGGGCAAAGGTGTGTTCAAGACCGTCGGTTGTCGTATGCCGGGTGTTCCAGTAGCCTCCAACATTGTTGACCAGCACATCGATGTGGGAAAGGGTGCCCAGGACCTCGCCGGCCAGCCGCCGCACGTCCAGCTGGGAAGACAGGTCGGCGACGAATACGTTCACCTGTCCCCCGCCTGCTGCGCGTATCTCCCGGGCGGCGCTCTCGGCGCGATCGCGGTCCCTGCCTGTGATGGCCAGGTGGGCGCCCATGGCGGCCAGACCGAGTGCTGTCGCCTTGCCGATCCCCCCGGTGGCGCCGGTGATTAGCACGGTCCGCCCATTCATGGGGCGGTCGTGGTCCTGTTTCATGCCTGGATTCCTTCGAGGTTGGCTGATTCCCGTACCACGTGTACCAGCAGGGAGATTATTCATATCTGAGCGCCTCGATGGGGTTTTGCCGGGAGGCCCGTCGGGCCGGGAGGGTGCCGGCCAGGAAGGCGATGATCATGACCAGGCCGATCACCGCTGCCACCGGTCCGGGCGCGAACCGGAGGACGACGAGTCCCTGCAAATCAGCCAGGACGGTTCCGGCCAGAAGGCTGTTGGCGATAGCGCCGGTTCCGATGGCTGCCAAGACTCCGATGACGCTGCCGAGGAAGCCAATGAACACGGCTTCAATACTGAAAAGGGCGTAGATCCGTCCGGCCCCCATGCCCATGGCTTTCATCAGTCCGATTTCGCGGGTGCGTTCCTGCACGCTCATCAGCAGGGTGTTGATGATGCCGAATCCGGCGGCGACCAGCGCGATGACGGCGAAGGCGTTGAGGACCCCGATGATGCCGCTGATGACGGTCTGGATGATGCCGATTTGGTCAGCGACGGTCAAGGCGGTGTAGCCCTTTCCGGCCAGTGCGGCCTGCATCGCGTCCACGTCCTGCCCGCTGGCGGCAGGGTTGAAGCGGGCGGTGGCCAGGAGGGAGCCCGTGCTGGAGCTTTCCGGCACGCCGGTGTTCTGCAGCCGGTGAAGGTTGTCGGTGAGTGCCTGATTCAGGCCCGCTCCGGAGGCGAGGAGGGTTTCGTTCTGGACGCCGACCACGGTGGCCTGCACCTCGTGCATCAGGCCCTGGTGGTCCGTGATGCCGATGGTGACCGTTTGACCGGCGGCAGCTGCAGCGTCAGCGAAGCCGAGACTGCCCACGTAGGCGGTTGTTATCAGGATCTGGTTCTGGTCGCCGTCGGCGCGCAGTTGTGAGCCGGAAGCGAGGTCAGGGGTGGTGAGGAAGGAGTTGGGATTGACGGTTAGCTCAAACTTTCCGCGGTTTCCGTATTCGATGTACCGGGGGGTGACCTGCTGGACTGCGCTGACGTCAAGAATCCCGGTAACCTTCCCGATGATCACCAAATCATCGGGGGTCAGCACGGCCGCGGCGGATTCGGAGCCGTCCCCCGGGAAACCGCCTTCAAGGGTGACTTTCCGCGGATCGTAAGGTGCGGGGCCGCCGCCGGCGGGGGCGGCATCGGCGGATGTTTTCGTGATGGACAGGACGTCGGCGGCGCCGAAGGCTCCGACCTGGTTGTCGATGTACCCCGAAATGCCTGTGCCGATCGCGCTTGTAATGGTGAGGGTGAAGGCGCCAATGAAGATCGCCACTACCGTCAGGATGGTCCGGGTCTTGCTGCGGATGCTGTTTCCGACAGCTGTGGTGATGATGTCAAGGAATCTCATGCTGCATCGCCTGCTTTTTCGAGGGAGGTCACTTTAAGGCCGTCGCGGATGAACATTTGCCTGTCGCATCGGTCGGCGAGGTCCCTGTCGTGGGTGACGATGACCAGGGTGATGCCGTCCTTTCGGTTCAGGGAGAACAGCAGGTCCTCGACCAGCCGGCCGGTCACGGTGTCCAGGTTGCCGGTCGGTTCGTCGGCGAAGATGACCTTGGGATTGTTGACCAGTGCCCGGGCGATGACGACGCGTTGCTTCTGCCCGCCGGAGAGGTCGATGGCCTTGTTCCTGGCCTTGTCCTCGAGTTCCAGCTGCGTCAGGACCTCCATGCCCCGCATTTTGCGTTCCCTGGCGCCTATTCCCGCGATCTTCAACGGCAGTATGACGTTCTCAAGCACGGAGGCGTTGGGGGTGAGGAAGAACTGTTGGAAGACGAATCCGAAGTCTTCGTTGCGGAGCCGGCTGATCTGCTTGACGTTCAGTTCCGTGGCGTCTTTACCCTCCACGAGGAGCGCGCCGCCGTCGGGTTGGTCCAGGAGGGCCAGCAGGTGCATGAGGGTCGACTTGCCGGAGCCGCTTTTACCCAAGATGGCCAGGGATACACCGGTGCCTATTTTGAGGGAAACTCCTTTGAGAGCGTCGAAGCGTGTGGCGCCGCGTCCGTAGGATCTGCTGATGTTCAGGGCGGCGAGTAAAGGTGTGTTCATGGTGTTTCTTTTCTGGGGTAGGGAAAGACGTGGCGGGACCTGGATCCGGTGGCCTCTGACGAGCAGCCGGAGGATGAGTGCGACTTTGCAAAGGAAAACGACTACGGCCGAGCTAGACGGGAATGATGGTGATGACGATTTTTCCGCGGGCGTTGCCGGCGTCGAGGTAGCGCATGGCTTCCGGGACCTGGTCAAGGGTGTAGGTACGGTCGATGACCGGGGTGAGGGTGCCGGCTTCGATGAGTCCGCGGAGGTGCTCGAGGTCCGCTGCGTTCTGGTTGCCCATGACCATGGTCAGCCGCTGGCGGATGAAGGGAGAGAGGATCATGGCCCGGAGCTGTCGGTCCATGCTGCCGGTCCAGGATCCACCCTCCTCGCCGCCGGTGATGACGGCCGTGCCTGTAGGGGTCAGTGCCCGGCGGAGGCGGGCAAGTGCCGGGTTCCCTGCGATGTCCATGATCAGGTCATAGTGCTCCGTGCCGTCGGCGAAGTCCTGCCGCGTGTAGTCAATGACTTGGTCGGCACCGAGTGAGCGCACCAGATCCAGTTTGGTGGTACTGCACACACCGGTGACCTCGGCTCCTTCCGCCTTCGCCAGTTGCACGGCGTAGCTGCCAACTCCCCCGGAGGCGCCCAGGACCAGCACCCTTTGCCCCTGGGTCAAGGGGCGGGCGGCACGGAGCGCCTGCAGCGCGGTGCTGGCAGAGACGGGAACAACCGCTGCCTGCTCGAAACTGAGGTTGACCGGTTTGCGGGCGAGTCTGTCTTCGCGTGCGGCGGCGAACTCGGCGAAGGGGCCCTTCGCGAAGCCGAAAACATCGTCGCCGACGGCAAACCTTGTCACTGCCGGCCCGACTGCTGCAACAGTGCCGGCCACGTCCAACCCGGGGACTGGATTTTTTGGAGACCGGATCCCGTAAACCATACGCAACGCGTAGGGCAGACCCGTGGTCAGGTGCCAGGTGCCCCGATCCAGTCCGGCAGCGCGCACCCGGACCAGAACTTCCTTCTCGCCGATGTCCGGGCGCGGCATGTACGCCACGTGCAGGACGTCTGCCGAGCCGTAACTCTCCTGCACAATCGCCCGCATTCGTGCTTGTCCGGCGTCTACTCCGTGGGCACTTTCCGTGATTCTCTGACCGTGGGTTGTCATGGCAGCTTTTCCCCTCACAGTGGGATGAGCAGCGCCGTTTTCGTACGCTGCACGGTCATGCTACCGTACATAGTACTAAACCGATACGGCTGGGAGCCCTGATGTCAACGTCGACCACAGCACGCAAGATGTCCCCGCAGCGCACTCCATTGAGTCGGGAGAGGGTGCTTGCTTGTGCCCTGGTCCTTGCGGATGAAGTGGGAATCGCGGGGCTGACCATCCGGTCCCTGGCGACCAGCATGGGCACGAAGCCCATGTCGCTCTACCATTACGTGGCCAACAAGGACGAGATCCTGGACGGCATCGTGGATGCCGTCTTCAATGAGATTGTTCCCCCCTCCCCTGCCGGTGAGTGGCGCCAAGAGATGCAGGACAGGGCGCACGCGGTGCGTCGGGCACTCAAGCGCCACCCATGGGCGGTCGGGCTGCTGGAAACCCGCAGCTCACCCGGGCCTTTCACCCTTCGCCACCATGAGGCAACCCTGGCCACGCTGCGGAGTGCTGGGTTCTCCGTGCAGATGACAGCCCACGCCTACGCGCTGCTTGACAGCTACATCTACGGAGCCGCCCTTCAGGAAGCAGCACTGCCCTTCCACGGGCCGGACGCCACGAAGGGGGTGACTTCATCGATAGTTCAGCTCTTTTCCGACGGGCAGTACCCGCGTCTGGTTGAAATTGCCACCGAGCACGTCCTCAAGCCCGGATACGACTTCGGAGACGAGTTCGATTTCGGACTGAACGTCATACTCGACGGGCTCGCCCAGGCGATTCCCGGCCCTGGCGGGGACAACACCGAGCAGCAGCCAGGCAGGTAGGCCGAGCACCCAGTAAGACTGCCCGAGCCCCACGCCTCCGGGGCCGGCAAAATGACCAGGAACCGGGCGGGCTACATGCTGCCCTTCAACAGGCTCGCCCCGTAAGGGAAGGGTCTGTCATGCTTCGAATCGCTGCAGAAAATGGCTAATCCAACTACCCCTCTTTCGTCATTAACCCATGTCGTGCACATTTGACCTGACGCGGTGGCAATGGCTGGTCAAGGTTAACGAGATCAACCGGACGCCCGGTGCCAGCAGTAACGTGCCTGGCATCCCTACACTTGATGGCCGACGCGCCGTTGACAGGTCCGTTACCCGCCCCCACACTTATGCCCTGATTGCGCTCCTCTCCCCGACGGGTATTGAAATGATCGATTACCGCACTCATGCCGTTGCAATGGCAGGCTTCCAGTCAACCCTGGCCGGCGAATTTTTGTCGACCCGGGCGCCGCCGCGGCGAGGGATGACCTTCTCACCGCGGTCACCACGGATCGTGGTCTGGCGACCCTGGGCTCTCTGATCGACCATCTCCTTCGGCACGCCGCTTCCGACGAGCCGAGCTTGCCCTCCTGGAACGCGGTGCGGCGCTGTGGCGGTCCGGACTCGCACTTTTTTCCACGCTCTCCGACAGCCGCGCAAGCGTGGAAAACGCTTTGCTGAACCCTGCGGACCCCGCCTCCGCCGGGGTTTTCAACTCCGCCACCAACAACCTGCGCCTCCAGGGTCTGGAAGCGGCAGCGAGGCTTGATGAAGTGGAGGCGTTCCGTCAGGACGTCATGAAACTCGCGCACCTCCCGGAGCATCCCCGGCAGCGGGACCGGAAAGTGTCCGATTGGGATTGGGGCAACGTGTTCCTGGCCCGCCGCACGGATGCCTTCGTCCGGACCGTTTTCGACCTTGCCGGGGAACCGTCTTTGCAGGCCTTCGCGTTCGGTGTGCTGTCCAGCTACACTTCAACGCCTGCGGTTCGGCCTACCTGGGGCAGGTCGTGGGCGGGCCCCGTCGTTCCCACCGCTTACGGGACAGAATCGCGGCTAACAGCGTCGGAAGCTGGTTCGCCCTGTCCAACCCGGACCTACATCACCTGACCGGGTTGGCAGATCTCATCCGGTTCGGGGACGACCCCGCCGTGCCCGCCCTTCCCGCCGCTGTTGAGGAACTCATCAGGAAAGCCCTTTCCTGAGACGTACGACCCGGCCCGGACGCCCCCGCTCCCTGACCTGCAGCTCGGTTACCGGCGACTGATACGCCACCTGGAACTCCTGGACAAGTTCACCTTGCCGGCCTCCCTGGCCGATCCCTCCCTGCCCTTTCAGGCCGCACTGTACGGAGATCCCACCAACCCATACACCGCGATCTTCACTGTTCAGGCCGCCAACTTCCCTGCCGGGCCCGGACAGGGTTCGGGCAGCCAACCAACCAACTACTCCGGCGGGGGCGGAAGCGCCCCCGGACCGACCACAACGGACAGCGCACCAACGACCGGTGAACGCTGTGGAAGCTTCTGGATGGGCCTCATCTACGCAATCATGTTCCTCGGCGGAGGTTTCGCCCCCTGCATCGGGGCATGGGCGCAAGGGGATCGGTGCAAACTGTGGGATGCCATCTGGAAAGAGTTCGGCGACGCGAACAAACCATCCCAGGAACAAATGGACGCGCTGGCCTCCCAATCGCAGCCCCTCACCGGGGAACTTGACGCGGACCGGGGCTTCCAGCACCCCTGCTGGAACGTCACAGGGTCGATCAAGGACAACCCCATCGGCATCACCAATCTCCTCTACCAGGACATGTAAGGACGCCAGGATGCCCAACGATGAGCTCAATGACCGGCCCTTCCTGTTCGTTCCCCACTACCCTCCGCCGAAAGGCATCGGCGCTGACACCGGCCAGGCCAGGCCCGTACCCAGCCCCGTCATCTACTACCTCTGCAACGGCATACACATCCTGAGCAGCTACAAGCCGGGCCAAGACCTGTCCTTCAGCGTCGACGTTGCGAACTGGCAGGGCGGAAACGCCGACTCCCAGGCCATGGTCACCACCTACTGGTCGCCCCCGCTCAGCGGCGTGGCCATGCCCGACCAGAAAATATTCCTGGCCTTCGGCACCCTCCCGTTGCCGCCCCAAGGCGGCCGGGGCACGTTGCCCCTGACCGCCCCGATACCAGCGGACGCACCCCCGCACATCTGCCTTCTGGCCAAAGTCTTCCACTCACTCGACATGGCCCCACTCACGCCCATTGCTGGCCAGGATGTTGAAGTCGCGGACCCCGTCCATGAGCGGCACTGGGCGCAACACAACATATCCGTTGTTCCGGCCGCAAATCCCAGCCCCATCCAGTTCCTCGCCACCAACCCGGCTACAGAGGAGCGGACATTCCAGCTCCGCATCCAACCCATCAGCCAGGACAGCTGGGACGGCCTGAGAACCATCCGGGCCGGCGAGCCAGTCACGACCAGCGTGAGGATCAGCCTCTCCGATCCCCGCAGCGACGAACAACTCGAAAGCGAGAACGCACTCACCCACGACATCCTGCTCGCCCCCGAAGAGCAAAGGGAAATGACCGTCCTGATCAAACCCGATGGACCATTGGAAACCGGCACCTACGGGGCCTACGAAGTCATACAAAACTTCCACGAACGCCCACCGGGGGATTCGCCATCATACTCAGCGACGACGAACCCTAGCACCCGAAGAATTCCTGCCGGAGGCGCCGGGAGCCATGCTCAAGGCGTCCCCCAACATCCCCATGTTCGACGCATTAGCGCGCACACTCGTGCAGGTTACTTCTCGGCTCCGGCCACCATTCCCTGGCTGAAGTTTCTGCTGGAACAGGTAGGCAACCACAACCAGGAGGACGGCGATCAGGGATGCCTCCGCTGCAGCGACGAGGTTGCTGACCGGCTCGATGGGCAGGCACGCCGCCGCCGGGCATTTCAGATCTTTTCGATGACGCCATACGAGCCTTCCTGGTGCGTCATCGTGGTCGCTATCCAACACCACCGGTGGAGGAGCATACTGGAAGGACCGCCACGGTTGTGGCTTTCCAGTCCTCTGGTGACCCCCCTGAACGGGACGTTGATAGGGCCCCAGAAGGAACCAGGCCCGTCATGGAGCGTGCACCGGAATCCCTGCCGTCCACCGAAGTGGTCAACCATCTGCAGGACCTTGTCCTGAAATCCAGCGACGTGCACGAACTGCTGGATGAACTCGTCAGATTCTCCACGACCGCCCTGGTGGAACCGGCCCCCGCGTTCAGCAGCATCACCCTGATGCGGGGACAAAAACCGATGACGGTCGCCAGCAGTGCAGAACGGGCCATTCAGCTGGATGAAACCCAATACCGGTCCGGGGACGGCCCGTGCCTGACAGCCATCCGCGAACGGACCATCATCAACGTGCCGGACGTCAGCAAAGAGGACCGCTGGCCCGACTACCGGGCAGCTTCCCGGCGGGTAGGGGTCGCATCCAGCCTTTCAGTCCCACTGGTCCTTGAAGGGGACACGCAAGCGGGCCTGAACATGTACTCCACCAAGACTCAAGGTTTCAACGCCCAGGACATCGGCACGATCGAGGCCTACGCGCTCCGGGTGACCAAAGTGCTCCGCCTGGCGGTGCGGATCAGCCAGTTGAGGGAAGTGAAAACCCATCTGGTAGCGGCCGTTAAATCCCGGACCATCATCGACCAGGCCGTTGGTGCCATCATGGCCCGTAACCGCTGCGACCGCGCCACTGCGGTGAAGACCCTGAACATCGCCGCCAAAGTGCGTGAGCGCGAAGTTGCCGACGTCGCCGCCTCGGTACTGGCCTCCATCCCTGAAAACCCGACCACACCGACGCCCTACGACCGCTGAAGCGCCATATCCCGCTACTGGGTGCCACCAACAACGGTGCGGCGGGCAGAGCGCTTCGCGGTGCCGGAACAGTGCTCACGGGTCCAGACAGAGACAGGGTCCGGACCGATCCGGCGATGCTGGCCCAACGCTCCGTCCCGAAAGGACTCTAACGGGGCGCATACTGGAAGGAACCGCCACGCTTGTGGCTCCCTGTCCTCCGGTGTCCCCCCTGTCATGGGGAGGTTGATAGGGACCTATAAGGAATCAGGACCGTCATGGCCCACCCACCCATTCCCAAGCCATCCACCCTGGTGGTCAACCACCTGCAGGACCGTGTACTTGAAACCAACGACATACGCGAACTGTTGGACGGGCTCGCCACGTTCACGGCCGGCACCCTAATCGACCCCGCTATCGCCTGTTGCAGCATCACGCTCACGGGAGACCAGGACCCGGTGACGGCGGGAAGCAGTGACCAGCGATCTGCCCGGTTAGACAAGGGCCAATACGAGGCGGGGGACGGCCCGTGCCTGGCAGCCATCCGTGAACAGATCACCATCCACGTGCCGGATGTCAGCAACGAACACTGCTGGCCGGATTACACAACAGCGGCCCGGAAGGAAGGTGTGCGGTCCAGCGTTTCGGTCCCGCTCCTCCTGGAAGGGCACACGGCAGCGGGCCTGAATCTGTACTCGACCATTGCCCATGGTTTCAGTGTTGTGGACATCGACATGATCCAGGAGTACGCGTTCCGTGCATCCAAGGCACTCCGCCTGGCCGTGCGGATCAGCTACCTGACCGACGCGAATGACCAGCTCGCCGCCGATCTGGAGTCCCCAAACATCACCGACCTCGCAATCGGGGCGGTCATGGCCCAGAATCACTGCGATCAACCCGCCGCAGTGAAGATCCTGACCATCGCTGCAAGCACCCGTGGGATGGAAGCCGGGGACATCGCATCCTCAGTGCTCGCCTCCCTCCCCGAGGGCACGACAAGGCCGGTCCTGACAAATGAAGTCCTCAACACATTCGGCCTGCCCTCCATTGACCGGTCGGGAACCAGCTAGCCCGACACCGGGACTGACTTTGGTGCTGCCCTCCCGGACGGTCGGGAGCAGTATGTGTTGAAGGGACCACCGTGCCTGTGGTTTGTTGTCCCCCGTGGCCCCTCCCCGCACGGTATGTTGATGTGGCCAAACGAGGAAGGAGCCGTACCAGCTGCTTGCTCACTAGGGTGCCAAGAATGCTCGCTCTTGCACGACCTTTCCCAGGGAGTTCTCTGGTTCGGCTGGGATGGAATAATCACGTATGGCCCCAACGACCGAGCGCACCCTTCATGTGGCGGGCAGGGCCTGGAGCGATGCGGAGGCCCTTCAGAGACTGCGCGCTTACCCCTTTGTGACGCTCGTGTTGTTTGACTTCTCCGATCGCGGCAGGCCATGTGAGCTGAGCGCCGCAGAAGTGATGAGCACCCGCTACATCGGCTCCGGTCTCTCACCGGAGTTCGCCCGGTTCGTCATCGATGCCGCAGCCACTGCGCCCTGGTTGGCGCCGGACTCTGACCTCGCCGAAGCCGAGCCGCAGGAGGATGGCCTGTTCGCCGCGATGGAGGCCCCGTATCGGCATTTTGATGACCGGGCCCCACGAGGGCTGGGCATGGGCAAGATTTCCAAGGTCCTCCACCTGAAACTGCCCGGCCTGTATCCGATGCTCGATACGCATCTGATGAGGGCCCACTCAGCAACGATCAACTCCCTGAGCGGCACGTATCAGGAGCTGGACCGGAGGCAGGCAGCGTGGGTCGCGGTACGCGATGAACTACGGCTAGCACGCTCGTCCGGAGCCCTGGACGAGCTCCGCACCCTGATCCGGGGCTTTGAATCCGATGACCAGCAGGAACAGCAAAGAGTCCGAACCATGGACAATCTGACCGACCTCCGACTGCTCGACATTCTTTCCCGCTAACCACAAACGGGCCCTCACCCGCCCGTCGCCGCAAATCCCTTCGAGGTGAAGCAGTGGGTACCGATACCTGAACATGAGCAATCCGGGTACAAAGCCGCTAAAAGGTCCCATAAGGTCCGGCATGGCGCAATGACGTCCGCCGAACCCGCTGCGAGCATGGACACGGCGGTAGCCGGATCGTCCAGCTTGCCGTTCGCTATGACGGTCAACCCCGAATACCGTTTGGCCAGCACAGCGAGTGTTTCCTCTGCGTCCGTGAACGCGGGGTCGGTGGCGCGGTGTTCGGTGGTGTGGATGAAGTCGATTCCCGTATCGCCCAGCGTGCGAAAATGACCTCGGTTCTTCCACTCCTCCGCTCCACTTGTGGCCCGTGTCGCTGACCTTGGACTGGGAGATACGGATCCCCACGGTCATGCCGGGCCGACGGCCTGTTGGACGTCTTGGCAGATTTCAGCGGCGAAGCGTGCCCTGTTTTTCGGTGAGCCGCCGTAGTGATCGTCGCGCTGGTTCAGGTAGTCGGTGAGGAACTGGTCCAGCAGGTATCCGTTGGCGCCGTGGATCTCAACGCCGTCGAAGCCGGCCTGCTGCCCGTGCAGCGCGGCCGTGACGAAGCCTTCCCGCACCTCATTCATCTGGGCTGTGGTGATCGCAGCGGGAACAGGATAGGGACCCTCGCCGCGGTAGAACCCGAGCTGCTCTCCTTTGGGCGCCGCCGCCGATGGTCCCACTGAGGCGGCCACAAATCGGTTTCCCTGGCTCTGCCCCCAGCATGCATCAGCTGGGCGAAGATCTTGAATCCCGCTGCGTGGGGACGGGCAACACCCCTGCCGCCAGTGCCGCGCGCGCCGGCAGGCCGGCGTTTGCGGGATCAGCCACATATGCTTGCCGGCGTCCATGCAGCCGGTAGAGGACCGCTGCGTCAGTGAAGCAGCCGAGCACCGCGGACCATAGTTCCTCGAGGGTCCGGCATTGCATTGCAGCCCCGGAGGCGCGTGTCACCATCCAACCGTCCTTGAGTGCAGTGACCTTCGGCGCTCCGGGGAGGCCAGTGCAGAGGGCTTTGAAGGTGGCGGCCACGATCAGGTGTTGCCGGATGGTCCGTACCGGCCCCAGGGCAGGGTCGGCAACGGTCGTCCTCCCGCAGGCACCGCACATGTGTCGCTCCCCTTCCTTACGGCATGACGTCGCCGGAGTTGGGCCCCAGCGTCTGTCCAACAAAAAGGTTTCCGCCCGGATCGCTGGCCAGCAGCACGGCGGCAGGGGCCACTTCCACCGGCGTCCCGAAGCGCCGGAGCGGAAGTTCCGCGCGTTTGGCGGCCTTCCAGCTTTCCGAGATGCCCTCCACCAGTGGCGTGTCAATCGGGCCTGGGGCGATGCAGTTGACCAGGACATTGTCCGCCGCCGTCTCCAGTGCCAGGGCCTTGGAGAAGCCGACCACGCCGGCCTTGGCCGCACTGTAATGGGTCAGCCCCACGCCGCCTTTGATGGCCAGCTGGGAGGCGATGTTGATGATGCGGCCCCACTTCCGCTGCCGCATCTCCCCCACCACCTCCCGGCAGCACAGGAACACACCGGTCAGGTCAACCGTGAGGGTCTCGTTCCACATGGCCAGGGTCATCTCCCCCAGCGGAGACTCCGTCAGCAGCCCCGCACTGTTGACCAGGACGTCGATGCCGCGCAGCCTGTCCCGGGCCTCGGCGAAGGCTGCCCGCACGCTGGCCTCATCTGCAACGTCCACGCGGATGGTGCCGTCCCCTTCGGTCCGGTCCAGAACGGCGACACGGTCCCCGTTGGCCAGGAATGCCTCAGCGATCGCTTTGCCGATCCCGCTGGCGCCGCCGGTGACCACCACGCCCCGGCCGTTCACGGCTTGGATGTTCCCGGAGCCTTGGTCAGCACGAGTCGATGTGTTCATGGTGTCCTTTCCTTCCCTGGCGGACTGTCAGGCGCGCATCTTCACGGTGAGACCGCCGTCGACAACCAGGGCCTGCCCCGTGATGTAGCGGGATTCGTCGGAGGTGAGGAACCCGATCACGCTGGCCACTTCCTCAGGTGTTCCCACCCGGCCCCAGGGGATGTCCTTCCCGGCCCGCTGCAGCCCCTCAGGCCCCAGCGAATTCACCGGGTCCAGGGACTGGGGGGTCTCGATGAGGCCCGGAATTACCGCGTTGGCGCGGATCTGCCGTGGGCCGAGTTCCACGGCCACGCTGCGGACCAGGCCCAGGACGCCTGCCTTCGCGGCGGCGTAGTGGGCGTGTTCCTCCCATCCGTACACGCCGCCGGCGATGGACGAAACCGCTACCAGCGCGCCGCCGTCGGTCATTCTCTCCGCGCCGGCACGCAGGGTGCGCAGCACTCCGGTGAGGTCCACGTTGAGCATGTCGTGCCAGCGCTCGTCCGTCATTCTCCCAGCGCGGAGTTGCGGAGGATTCCAGCGTTGGCGATGGCAAAGTCCAGCCGGCCGTACTCATCCACGGCCCGCTGGGCCAGTGCGTCCACGGACGCGGTGGTGCGGACGTCCACTTCATGGATCACCGCCGCACCGTTGGCCTCCTTGACCAGGCGGAGGGTCTCCTCCGGATCGTGGGGGTCGCCGGGGAAGGTTCCGATGACGGACACCACCCCTTGGCGGGCGTAGTGGACGGCAAGGGCACGGCCGATGCCGCTGGCGGCACCGGTGATGATGGCGACTGCCTGATCATGCGTCATGGGGGTGATCCTCCATCAGTGCTTCAACGGGAGGTTTGGCGGCGAACATCAGGAGTCCGGAGACCAGGGTGCCCAGGGCGCCGACCCAAAGGGCTGCACTGCCGGTGCCCGCCCCCGCGGCGATGGCGGTGAAAATGGCGCCGCCAAGGATGGTCCCGGGCTGGCTCATGGCGCCGATGAAGGCGGTGCCGGTGGCCCGGCAGCTCACCGGGTAGCACTCAGCCATGAAGTACTGGATGGCCGCGTAGGGGCCGACGAGGAAGAACAGGCCGGCGCCGTAGGTGAGGATGATCATGAAGGGGCTGGCGGCGATGGGGCTGAGCATGATGGAGAAGCAGACACCGGAGATGATCCAACCGCCGATGATGGTCCGCTTCCTGCCGATCTTGTCCCCGATCCAGCCGTGGAAGACGTAGCCGAAGTAGGCCAGCAGGTTGATGATGATCAGCATCCAGAAGGCGTCGGAAAGTTCCACGCCCTTGGCATTCTTCAGCACCGAGCTGCCAAGGACGCTGAAGATGGTGATACCGAAGAAGTTCACGATCCAGGCGAGCGAGAACACGATGGTGTTCCGACGCAGGTGCGGCTCCCAGATGCGCTTGAGCGGTGCTGCCGAGGAGTGCTCGACGCCGTACGCGTGGGCGAGCGAATGCGCGTCCTCTGTGTTTCCGCTCTTTTCCAGTTCGGTCAGCTTGTGATGCAGTTCGAACTGGGGGGTTTCCTTGAGCTTCCGGGCAATGGTCCAGACGATGATGGCCGCCGGAACGGTGGCCATCAGGTAGAGGGCACGCCAGCCAAGGGAGGGCAGGAAGGCCAGGGCGAGTGCGCTGGCCAGCAGGAATCCCAGCGGCCATCCGCCCTGGATGAAGGAGTAGTGGAATCCGGGGCGCTTGCGCTTATCGGCGACCTCGGTGACCTGGTAGACCTCGTTCATGTAGGTGGCGTTCACGGCCTGCTCGGAGAATCCGAGGCCGCCGAAGGAGCGGATCACTACGAGCAGTGCGTTGCTCAGGACCGGTATGCCGGTAGGGATAGCTGCGGTCAGGGCGGACACGACGGCGGTTCCACCGATGGTGGCCATCATGCCTTTGCGGCGGCCGAGCCTGTCGATGACGGGCCCGATACCGAAACAGACGACGGCGGTGCCGACGGCGATCCACGTATTGATTGCATACGCTTCCGGTGCGGACCAGCCGAATTCCTGCTGCATGGCCGGCAGCAGGGTGCCGAACAGGCCGTAGTCAAAGACGGCCACGGTCCAGGCCAGCAGGGCAAGGACGGTGGCAGTGGTGGTGTGGCGCTTGGAAAAGACCGGGAAGCGGCGCTTCTCGTCCGGGCGGGGCTGTGACAGGTCGACAGCCGGTTCTTGGATGGTCATGACTTGTTCTCCTTACGGGGGCTGCGGGAGAGGAAGGAGTCGGCGATCTGGTCGAAGGTCAACCAACTGACACCCTCGTGGGAGTTGATGTGTTCGATCAGGCGCTCGAGCATGAGCAGCACCTGGGGACGGCCGGAGACGTCCGGGTGGATGGTCATGGTGAAGACGGCCTGGTCCATTTCGCGGTAGACCCAGTCGAATTGATCCCGCCACATCTGTTCGATGTCGCGCGGGTTAACGAACCCGTGCGAGTTGGGCGATGCCTTGATGAACATCATGGGAGGGAGGTCATCCAGATACCAGTTGGCCGGAATCTCCACCAGGTCCGTTTCTTGCCCGCGCACCAGCGGCTCCATCCATGTCTGGGCGTCCTTGGTGTAGTCGATCTTTTTCCACGAATCCCCGACACGGACGTAGTACGGCTCGAAGTCACGGTGCATCAGGGAGTGGTCATACTTGATGCCCCGTTCGAGGAGGATTTCGTTCGTGACAGGCGAGAATTCCCACCATGGCGCAACGTACCCGGTGGGCCGGCGCCCGGAAACCTTCTCGATCAGTTCGATCGCACGGTCCAGGATGGCGGTCTCATGTTCCCGGGTCATGGCGATGGGGTTCTCGTGCGAGTAGCCATGGACGCCGATCTCGTGCCCGGCGTCCACGATCATTGCGGTCAGGTCGGGGAAGGTCTCGATCGAGTGGCCCGGCACGAACCAGGTCGACGGCAGCCCGTACTTCTCGAACAGCCGGATGAGTCTGGGACCTCCGACTTCTCCGCTGAACAGTCCGCGGGAGATGTCACACGGGGAGTCTTCGCCTCCGTAGGAGCCGAGCATGCCGGCGACTGCGTCCACATCGACGCCGAATGCGACTTGGATTTCCTTAGCCATGACACTTGCCTCTCGTCGGGTTGGATCAGGTGGGCTGACGTTTGATGGGCATCAGCGGGACTGGTCGGGTGACCGGCCGCGCTCGGCGAAGACTTCCGCGATGCGGGTCGGGGGCGTGCCGAGCCTGAGCAGAAGGCTGAGCAGGACCAGCGACTGTGAAGGCCTGATAAGTCCTGAAGGTATGGCTCCGGCCGCCCGCAGATCCGCACCGCCGCCTGCACCGTAAATCGGGATCACCGCCCCGGCGTCAACGCGTGTGCTGGTTACCACGATGACGCCGGCCGAGGTCGCGGCGGCGACCTCCGGGCACAGCTTGGCGTTGGCGTTGCCGCTTCCGGTTCCCTGCAGCACGATCCCGGCGGCCCCGGCCTGCACGGCCGCGTGCAGGAGGGTGGAGTCCGCCCCGGGGTAGGCGGCAACCAGGTCCACCCGTGGTGAACCGGCTTCCGGGCCCGGCAGAGGCAGCGGTTCGAGTCCGGCCGGTGCGCCCTGTATCGAGACTTCACCGGTGGCGGAAATGTGGCCTGCTGTGCCGAAATCCGGGTTTGCGAAAGCGTTCAGGCTGGTCGTGTGGCTTTTCCGAAGGCCGGGGGCCGGGAAGATTGTCCCGGCGAAGGCCACGAGCACGCCCCTGCCCCGGGCGTCGGGGGAACCGGCGACGGCGATCGCGCGGGACAGATTGTCCGGACCGTCGGGTGAAGCCGAGTCGGCGGCATGCTGCGCCCCGGTGAAGACGACCGGACGGTGATCATTGTGCGTGAGGTCAACCAGGTAAGCCGTTTCCTCCATGGTGTCCGTGCCGTGCGTGACGACGACGCCCAGGACCTGGGGATCCTCCAACACTTCCTTGATCTTGACGCAGATGGCGATCATGTCATCGACCGTCAGCAGGTAGGAGCCCTTCTGGAACACATCAACCACGCGCACCGGAAAAGACGCAGACGACCCCAGGCTGGCGAACAGTTGCCCTCCCGTGTCAGACGCGATGGCTCCCCCCGCCGCTGACGCGCGGGAGGAAATCGTTCCCCCGGTGGCCAGCAGCACCACATGGGCTGCCGGTGGATCTGTGGCGGTCATTTCCACTCCGTAAGTCCCGCACCCGGCTCCCGGGGCGGAACCAATCGATTGGGCTGGCTGCTAAGAGGCATTTTGTGAGGTTCCTGCGGTTACACCGAACGTTACGAGGGCTGCGAATACGTCTTCGCATAGTGTGGCCTGGCGGGTTACCCAATCGATTGGGTGTTTAATGCAATGACTATAAAATGTGAGCTACAGCACGTCAAGGGCGACGATATCCTAGGCCAGAGGACATGCTCGACTGAGACAACGCCGGCGGGGGCAGGGGACGCATGAAAGAGATCGGGGCGGGTGGCCGCACAGTCACGTTGAAGGATCTGGCTAATGAGCTGGGCATCCACCCCTCGACCGTGTCGCGGGTCCTGCATTCCGGTTCCGAGGTGGCCCGGGGCGCGGCCTCGGCCGAGACGGCCGAGCGTGTGCGGGAGCTGGCCAGGAAACGGGGATACTCCCCGGATCCCCAGGCCGCAGGCCTTCGAACCCGGCGTACCCGGCTTCTCGGCGTGATCGTTCCCCGGCTTTCGGACCTGGTCCTGGCCATCATGTATGAGGGCATCGAGGAGGCCGCCGCCGAGCTCGGCTACTCCACCTTTGTCATGAACTCCCGCGACAACCCGGATGAACAGCGCCGAAAAATCGACATCATGCTGGCCCGGCGCGTTGACGGGCTGATCATCGGAGACGCACATCTGGACAGCAGCCTGTTGCAGGATCTCACGGCACGGAAGGTTCCTTTCGTGCTCATGAACCGCCGTGTGCCGGGCTACCCGTCGGCAACCTGCGACGACGTGCTGGGCGGTGAGCTGGTGGCCGACCATCTGTGGAGCAAGGGACATCGGAAGGTGTCCGTGATCGCCGGTGAACCCTATGCCAGCACAGCCGTTGATCGCACGGGCGGTTTCATGGAGCGCTGGCGCTCGCTTGGGGGCACTATCTCCGATGATGATGTGGTGTGGTCCCGTTTCGACACGGCTGGAGGCCGTGAAGCCGCCGAAGCGATCCTGACGAACGGCAGACCGCACCCTACTGCGCT